>JAZUKQ010000080.1:0-4487 GCA_045643325.1 Kiritimatiellia bacterium
CCCGCCTCCGCCCCCGCGAAAAAACGACTCTCGTACAACGAGGAGCGCGAACTTGCCGCGCTTCCCGGAAAAATCGAGGCGCTCGAGTCGGAAATCGCGGACATCCGCGCGCGCATCGACGACGGCTCGCTCTTCGTCTCCGACAGGGAGAAGGCGCAGGAGCTCACGGCGCGGCTTCCGCTCGCCGAAACCGAGCTCGAGGCGCTTGTGGACCGCTGGGCCGAGCTCGCGGAACGGGAGAGCTGACGCCCCCCCTCCGCCCCCGCTGACGAGTATCACGCCTCCGCCAGCGCGGCGACCTTCTTCAAGACGGCCTCCTCGTCCTCCAGAATGTCGGCGCCCTCCGGGACGAAACCCGCGGCGGCGCCCGTCGCGAGGATTCTCCCGCCCCGGCGGAGGAAGTCCCGGAAAAGGCCGGTCTGCTCCTCGTGGATTCCCAGCCCGTAGAACTTCCCGACTCCCTCGGGCATCACCAGGACGTCCTCGTGCCGGAGGACGCCGCATCCAAGGTCCCCGGGGACGACCGGCGTAAGGTCCACGTCGGGCCGCGCGTCGATGTCGAGCGCGAGCCGGACCGATTTCTTGAATCCCAGCGCCCCCGCGAAGAACGCGACGCGGAGCGGACGCGCCCGTTTCGCCGGGCGGACCGGAACGAAGGTCTCCCCCGTGAGCGCGTGAAGGCCGCCCCAGAAGAGAGGCCACGTCGCCTCGTACAACTCCGGATGACACCCGAAGGCGAGCACTTTCCCCTTCCCGTAGTCCGCCCGGACCAGCGCGGGAAGTCCGTAGAGGGTGAACGACTCGTTCGGATCGCGTCCGAGGGTCCCCGCGTACGTCGCGAGCACCTCGCTCTCTCCGTCGCCGGGATTGTCCGTCCGGACGACGGTCGGCCCCATGGAATACCGGACGTCCCAGACACGTTTCGTCAGCCCGAGCATCGCCGCGCCGCGCTCGGTGAGCTCCACGGGAAGAATCGCCGCGCCCCGCCCCGCGCCGGGAATCCGCTTGAACGCGACCAGACGTGCCCGGACGTCCTCGTTCAGCGCGGTGGCGAGTCCGCAGCAGGTCCCGAAATAGAGACCGCCCCCGGCGACGAAACGCCGGACCGCCTCGAGCCCTTCAGGCGCGAGCGATCCGGACTGCCCCTCGGGGGGAAGTCCGAACCCGCCCGGCATTCCGAGAATGTCCAGCGAGCCGAGGGCGCCCGCGCGGACATCCTCGCCGTCCAACAACGTCAACTCCGTCCGGGGCTGGTCCTGAAGCAGCCGGGCCCACTCTACGGCTCCGGCGCCCTTGGAGCCCGAGCCGAGATACAGACCGATTTTCCAAGGACGGGACCGGACCGCGTTTCCGGACGCCGCGGACGGACTTGAACACATACAATTCACGGGAAAACCTCTTCGATTCAAAACAACGCGCCGGGGAAGCACGGCGCCGATCGGGGTAAAGTGTAGCACACGCGGCCCCGAGAAGGAAAGAATCGGCGTCCCTCCGCGTCCCGTCCCGCCGTTCTTCCGAAGACACACCGCCTTCCCCTCGTCCCGGGGAAAACGTCCCAGTTCCTTCGGACCGATTCCGGCTTTTCGTCCTTCCGGCCGATTCTTGAATGTACATTTCCGGCTTTCTGTGCCATACTTCTCTCCTCGTCCGGAACTTTCCGGAAACCCGTTTTCAGATTCCCCCCATGCCCAATCCCGACATCCGCGACCGCGACGCCTCGCGCAACGACCCGAAAGTCTTCGGCGGCCACCGCCCCGTCCCCGCCCCCGGCTCGCTCGGCGCCTCCCTCGTCCTCACCAGCCTCGCGAACCAGCGCGTGAAGGACATCGTCCGCCTCCGCCAGCGCTCCCACCGCGACGCGCTCCATCTCATGCTCATCGAGGGATACCGCGAGCTCAAACGGGCGCTCGACAACCGCTACCGGCCCCGCGCCGTCTACGCCGCGCCCGAATTCTTCATGGGCGTCCACGAGCCGGACCTCCTCGCCCGCGCCAAGGCCGCCGGCGCGGAGATTGTCGAATGCTCCCGGGCCGTCTTCGAGAAAATGTCCGCCCGCGACCGGCCCGACGGACTGCTCGCCGTCGGACCGCAGGTCGGCGGTCCGCTCTCGTCCCTCTCGCTCCGCGACAACGCCCTCGTCGTCGTCGCCGAGGCCATCGAGAAGCCCGGAAACCTCGGGACCATCTTCCGCTCGGCCGATGCCGCCGGCGCGGACGCGGTCATCCTCTGCGACCGCTGCACGGACCTCAACAACCCCAACGTCGTCCGGGCCTCCATCGGCACGCTCTTCGCCATCCCGACCGCCGAGGCCACCACCCCCGAGGCCATCGAGTACCTCGCCGCGCGCGGCTTCACCATCCTCGCGGCCTCGCCCCACGCGAACGAGTTCCACACGGCCCCCGACCTCAGGGGCCCCACGGCGGTCGTCGTCGGGTCCGAGCAGTACGGACTTACCGACGCCTGGATGACCTCGCGCCACGCGAAACCCGTCCGCATCCCGATGCTCGGCCAATGCGACAGCCTCAACGTCGCGGCAGCCACGACCATTCTCCTCTTCGAGGCCCAGCGCCAGCGGCTCGTCGGCCATGAGGACACCGTCCCGCCGCCCGCGGCGCACGAGACGCACGACGGCTACATCTCCGACCCCTCGTTCGGCGACTAGTTCTCCGCCGGGGCCGCGGACTCCGGCAACCCGACGAGCGGGGGCCGCCGCCGCGCCTCGATCGCCGCGCGCATCTCGTCCGCGAGCGCGGTGTCTTTGGAAAGCATCCTCCGCATGTGCACGACGGCGGGAAGGAGCGCGGCGCCGACAAGCGCCAGCGCGACCAGCACCTCCACCAATGTGAAACCAGGCCCAGAGGAACGGCTCATCGGACGGTCCCTACCGCACCAGCAGCATATTTCCCGCGGCCCTGCACGAGACGGGCCGGGAGCCGATCGTGAACCAGCGGGCCGGCGGCTCGGGAACAAGCGCGTCCTCGGCGACGCCCTCGTCGGGGGCCGGCGCGTCCATCGGAAGCGCGGTCTTGCGGAGAAGCTCCAGAAAACTTTTCCCGATAAGGATTTTTCGCGGCGGAGGAGCTTGGTCGCGGCCGACGTCCACCCCGGAATTGAACCCGAGGAGTCCCCCGAGGAAAATCCCCGCGAGGACGGTCACGGCAAAAAGCGTCACGGAGACATGAAGCGCGTTCGACGTCGTTCCGTACAGGGTCCGCGTATGCTCCAGAGACTCCCGCTCGGCCTCCAGACGCTCTCGGTCGAGCGCGAGCAGATCGCGGTCAAGAGCGAACCGCTCGCGCGCGATCTTCAATTCCGCCTCGGAAAGTTCCGGAACCGGTTCTTCCGGCGCCGGAGTCTCCGCGGGCTCCAAGTCTGAAGGAAACAGGGTACTCATCGGTGCAACGACGAATCCTATCATATTCTCCGCCTGAAAGGAAGTCCGAACGGCTTGAAATCCACAATTCGGCCACTTTCGGGAAGCTTTGACGAGGTCCGAGAGGACAACGCGCCGGAACGCCTGTCTTTCGGGGAATACGGATTTTTCCCGATTCCTTGCTGAAAGGCGTCGCGCTTTCTGATTTTCCTCCTTCCCGCCCCTTCCGCGCCGTCTCCGTGCCCCCTGCGCACGCGCGTCCGCGCGCGTAGAAGTTCAAACGATGTTTCGATGAAAAAGCAAAGCATATTTGAAAGTTTTAAGTTTTTGTGACAATTATGTATATTTGTTCTAAATCAAAATTAGTTTCTTCCGGCGAAAACAAACACCGGTCTTTCTATTCTTCCGCTCTAACGTCTCCCCCCACCAAGTCGGACGCCGCAGCGCTTGAGAAGCGCCGAATCACGTCGTGCCCCTCCTCCCCCCCCCCACACACACATGTCCTTGTCCACTTCACCTTCACGACACTTTCATCTTGTCGCTGGAAGGCATCGCGGTTTCTGATTTTCCTCCTTCTCCGCCCCCTTCCGCGCCGTCTCCGTGCCCCTCGCGCACGCGCGCGTAGAAGTTCAAAAGATTTTTCGATGAAAAACAAAGCATTTTTGAAAGTTTTAAGTTTTTATGACAATTATGTATATTTGTTCTAAATCAAAATTAGTTTCTTCCGGCGAAAACAAACACCTGTTTTTCAACGCCTCACCTTCGCCTGTTCGGACGAAGATACCCCGGACATCCGAACGCTCCGCGGTCCGGGGAAATCTCCCCCGAATAAAAATTACAGCAACGCCCGGAAGAGCGCGGTCGCGATGGAGAAATAGACCACGAGACCCGTCAGGCCGACAATGGTCGCGATCGCGGGCGCGGCGACGACCGCCGGGTCCAGCTTGACGCGAAGCGCCGCCATCGGCAGCAGCACGCCGCAGCAGATGGCCGTCACGACCTGCGCGACCATCGAGAGTCCCACCGCCATCGCGACGTGCGCCTCGCGCCCCATGAACCAGACCACCGTCCCCATCACCAGCGCCAACGCGCAGCCCAGCATCACGGAGAGAAG
>JAZUKQ010000081.1:0-4277 GCA_045643325.1 Kiritimatiellia bacterium
CCCGTTCCCGCAAGGCGGCCGCCGGCAAGGCCCCGTCCGCGACGAAGGCCGAGAAGCGGTAGCGATGCGCCTGAAGTACCGGATCGAGTACGGGCTCTTCCGCGCGTTCTCGGGCCTGTTCCACATCCTTCCCCGGAAGACGTCGTTCGCGGTCGCCCTGTCGCTCGCCGGCTTCCTTTTCCACGTGGTGCGGTTCCGGCGCGCCGAGGCCGTCCGGCGTATCCGTCTCGTCTTTCCGGAAATGACGGAGAGGGAGGCGGAACGCGTCGCGCTCGGCTCGCTCCGGAACCTCGCCTGCAGCGTCGCGGAGACGCTCCTCGCGCCCGGGTGGAGCGACGGGGACGTCTTGCGCGCGTTCACGAATCTCCCGGAGGTCGTCGAACGCATCGAGCGGGCGCGGACCCGGCCCGACGGAACGAAAAGCGGTCTTGTCGTCGCGCTTCCCCATACGGGCAACTGGGACCTGGCCGGCTCCGCGCACCGGATCGCGGGGATCCCGATTTTCTCGGTTGCCGCCAAGCAGCGCAATCCTCTCTTCAACGACCATCTCGCCCGGCTCCGCGCCGACCGCGGCATGCCGGTCGTCGAGCGGGGCTCGAAAGCGATTTTCCAGATCGCCGAGCGGCTCCGCGCCGGCGAGGTGTTCGCGATTCTCCCCGACACCCGCAACCGCAAGCCGGATCTCGCCGTGCCGTTTCTCGGAGGAACGGCCAATCTCGCCCGCGGCATGGCCTCGTTCGCGCGATCGGCCGGCGTCCCCGTCTTTCCCGCCGCGGTAATCCGCACCGCTCCCGGAACATTCCGCATCGAGACGTTTCCCGTGGTCCGTCCCGACGACTCTCTGCCGAAATCCGAGGACGTCCTCCGCATGACGAAGGAAGTCGTCGCCCACGTCGACGAGGTCATTCGCGAGCATCCGGAGCAGTGGTTCTGGTATAACAAGCGCTGGGCGCTCGATCCGGTGGAGTAGTCCGCGCCCTGTCCGCGCGCTAGCTTCCCAGCTTTGCCGCGAGCCGGGGAAGCCCGGGGTCGCGGGCGCCGAACGTGACCAGCGCCCCCGCGCCCGCCTTCGCGGCGTCGCGCATGCGGGCCTCCGCCGCGTCGAGATCCGCGACGTATTCCGCGGCGACTCCGGCGGCGTGAAGTTCCCCGAGGAACTCCTCGGAGGTGTAGGAGCGGTCGGCAGTTCCGCCCGCGTCGTAGACGGGAAGGACGAGCAGCGTGTCGCACGGGCGGACACACCGTCCGAACATCTCCGCGAGCCCCGTGTGGAGCTTCCGGAGCGGGCCGTAGCCGTGGGGGCGCCACACGGCGCAGATTCCGTCGGAAAAGTCCGCCGTAAGGGCGCCGAGCGCGGCGCAGAGCTTCTCGACGTTGTGCGCGTAGTCGTCGAACACGGGAACGCTCCGCGCCCCGTCCCGCCAGGTCCCCGTCCGCTGCATCCGGCGGGCGACGCCGGGAAAGTCCGCGAGCGCCCGCGCGGAGACCTCCGGCGCGACGCCGACCGCCTCGGCGAGCGCGGCCGCGTGGAGCGCGTTGCGGAGATTGTACTCGCCGGGGACCGGAATCCGGAACTCCGTCCCCTTCCACGAGAATCCGCCCCGGCCCCCGCGCGTATGAAATCCGGACGCGCCGTCCGGAAGCCCCTCGACGATCGTTCCGGCGACCCGCGCGCGGAAATCCTGGAACAGCGCCAGCGTCTCCTCAAGCCCGAAGTGGTCGGCCGAGGCGTTAGTGAGGACCGCGTGCGCCGGGCGGAACACGAGAAGCGACTTGTCGGACTCGTCGACCTCGACGACCGCGTATTTCCCCGCCCCTTTGCGGACGGAACCGACGCGCGTCCCGCCCTCGTCCCAGCCGGCGACTTCCGCGCCGTTCACGACGACGGGGTCGAGCCCGGCCCGGACGAGAATCCAGCCGAGCATGGCCGTGACCGTGCTTTTTCCGCAGGTCCCCGCGACGGCGAGCACCTCGCGGTCCGCGAGGGCGTCGGCGAGCGCGCGGGCGCGGTGGACGACGGGGGCGCCGGCGGCCTTCGCGGCGAGAAGGTCCCGGTTGTCGGACTCGATGGCGGTGCTGACGACCAAGGTGGGAAGCGGCGGGGATGCGGGCCCCGGTCCGGATTCCGGAGGAGGACAGGAGGCCGGTTCCGTCGTCTCCAGCCAGCCTCCGTTCTGGGGGAAGAGCCGGACGCCCTGGCGGCGGAGCCGCGCGAGGACGGGCGTCTCGTCGCCGCGGTCGAGCAGGCGGTCCGAGCCGGAGACCTCCGCCTCCGCGTCCAGAAGCGTCTGGGCGAGCGCGCTCATGCCGACGCCTCCGATGCCGACGAGATGGAAACGGGCGGGCGGGGAAGGGACGGGCGGACGCATGGACATTCGGCCGGAAAAATTCACGGGAAGTACGCTATCGCGCGTATTCCACGCAACGGAGTTCGCGGAGGACGACGACGCGGATCTGGCCGGGATACTGCATGCCCGACTCGATCTTCTTGCTGATGTCGCGGGCGAGGACGACCGCGGCCTCGTCGCCGACGGTCTCCGGATCGACCACGACGCGGAGCTCGCGGCCGGCCTGGAACACGTAGGACTTTTTCACGCCGGGCTGGGCGTTGGCGATCTCCTCGAGCTTGGTCACGCGGTTCACGAAAATCTCGCTGGACTCCGACCGGGCGCCGGGGCGCGCGCTCGACATGGCGTCGGCGGCGGAGCAGAGCATGGCGTAGACGGAGTTGTCGAGGTGCTCGTGGTGGAACTCGACGCCCGCGACGACCTCCGGGGCCTCGCCGGCCTTGCGGAGCAGACCCGCGCCCAGGGAGGCGTGGGTGCCCTCGTTCTCCTGGTCGAGCGCCTTGCCGATGTCGTGGAAGAGGCCGACGCGCTTGGCGACGCCGACGTCGAGCCCGAGCTCGGCCGCGAGCATGCCCATGAGGGTGCCGACTTCCTTCGAGTGGGTGAGGACGTTCTGGGAGAAGCTGGTGCGGAAGCGAAGACGGCCGAGCGCGCGGACCACCTCGGGCGCGGCGCCCTGGACGCCGAGTTCGCGCAGCGTCTCGCGGCCGTTCTCGTCCATCAGGGAATCGACGTCCTTCCGGGCTTTCTCGACCAGCTCCTCGATGCGGGCCGGGAAGACGCGGCCGTCCTGTACCAGGACCTCGAGGACGCGCCGGGCGATCTCGCGGCGGAGCGGGTCGAACGAGGAGACGGTCACGGCGCCAGGCGTCTCGTCGACGAGGAAACTGACGCCGGTGGCGGCCTCGAGGGCGCGGATGTTGCGTCCGTCGCGTCCGATGATGCGGCCCTTCATGTCGTCGCCGGGAAGCTCGACGAGACTTGTCATCATTTCCGAGGCGTGCGACGCGGCGTAGCGCTGGACGGCCCCGACGAGCAGCTCGCGGGCCTCCGACTCCGCCCGCTGGGAGAGGTCTTCGCGGGTGCGGCGGATCATGGTCCCGAGTTCCGACTTGACTTCCGCCTCCGTGCGGGCGAAGAGCTCGCGCTTCGCCTCGTCGCGGGTCATCTTGGCGAGGGCCTGGAGGCGCGCGTTGGCCTCGGCGAGCGCCTTGGCGACCTCTTTCTCGCGGGCTTCGACGGCGGTGGTCCGGGTGTCGATGGCGGTGAGTTTCTCGTCGACCGAGACGAGCCGCTGCTCGGCGGTCTGCTCTTTGCGGTCGAGGACGGTCGCCTTGCGGTCCAGGTTCGCCTCGCGCTCGGCGAGGGCGGTCTCGCGCTTGGTCAGCCGGTCGCGGAGCGTGTCCAGGTCGCGGCGCTGCTCCTTGACCTCCTGCTCGAACTTCTCACGGACTTTGAGGATTTCCGTCCGCGCCTGAATTTCGGCCTCCTTGCGGATGCTCTTCGCGTCGCGCACGGCCTCGTTCTGCCGGAAGTTCGCCTGCTGCTCGATGGACTGCGCCTGCATCTTGGCCATGAACGTGCGGATGACGAATCCGAGCACGACGCCGATGATGACGCTGATGAAGCCGACCAACCAATTCCAAACCATAGACAATTCCTTTTCCGCCGCTGTTCCGGCGGCGGGGTAAGACCGCGTGCCGCCCGGATTCCGTACCGGACGCCGAGGACGTCCGTATCATACCCGTTCCCGCGCGCGGACGCAAGCGGGGAGAATCGGTTCGGGAACGACAATCCTTCGCCCGCCCGCCCATCGCAAGGCGGCGCCCCGCCGCAGGCGCCTTCCTGGGCCCGCCGCTTCGGCCCGCCGCAGGCGCCTCCCTGGAGGTAAAATGAGAAGGCAGTTCCCCCTGCGATGGGTTACACTAC
>JAZUKQ010000082.1:0-7460 GCA_045643325.1 Kiritimatiellia bacterium
CGCCCCTCTCCAAGGCGAAGGCCTGGCTCCGCTACACCGACCCGAAGACCGGCCGCCAGGGCTGGCGCGAGACGAACACCATGCCGCAGTGGGCCGGGTCCTGCTGGTACTATCTCCGCTACATCGACCCGCACAACGACCAGGCCTTCATCGATCCCGCGAAGGAGAAGTACTGGATGCCGGTCGACCTCTACGTCGGCGGCGCCGAGCACGCCGTCCTCCACCTCCTCTACGCCCGCTTCTGGCACAAAGTCCTCTTCGACCTCGGCCTCGTCTCCACCAAGGAACCGTTCCAGCGGCTCGTCAACCAGGGCATGATCCTCGGCGTCTCCTACAAGGACGCCCGCGGCGCGCTCGTCCCCACCAACCTCGTGGACACCGGCGTCACGCCCCCCGTCCACAAGGAGACCGGCGAGGTCCTCACGGAGTTTCCGGCGAAGATGTCGAAGTCGCTCCGCAACGTCGTCAATCCCGACGACGTCATCCGCGAGTACGGCGCCGACGCGGTCCGCCTCTACGAGATGTTCATGGGCCCGCTCAACGCGGTCAAACCCTGGAATCCGAAAGGCGTCGAGGGAGTCTTCCGCTTCCTCAAGCGCTCGTTCCGCATGGTGGCCGACCAGCCCGTCGTCGACCGCGCGCTCACGGCCGACGAGCTCCGCGTCCTCCACGCGACCGTCAAGAAGGTCACCGAGGACATCTCGTCCATCTACTCGATGAACACGGCCATCTCGCAGCTCATGATCTTCCTCAACGCCTTCGCCGGCGAGGGGAAGGAGCTTCCGCGCGCCGCCGCCGAGCCCTTCGTGCTCCTCCTCTCCCCGTTCGCCCCGCACCTCTGCGAGGAGCTCTGGAGCCGCCTCGGCCACGCCGGGTCGCTCGCCTACGAGCCCTGGCCCTCGTACGACGAGAAATACCTCGCCGTCTCCGAAGTCGAGATTCTCGTCCAGGTTCTCGGCAAACCCAAGGCCCGCATCCGCATGCCGGCCGACGCCAAGCCCGACGCCATGCAGGCGCTCGCGCTCGAGAACCCCGATGTCCAGGCCGCCGTCGCCGGCAAGACCGTCCGCAAGGTCGTCTGCGTCCCCGGGCGCCTCGTCAACATCGTCGCGAACTGAGCGACCGGAGCCGCGAACGTCCCATGAACGCCCTATTCGCCGCCGGCGGTCCCGTCCTCTGGATTCTCCTCGTCCTCGCGGTCGCGGTGGTCGCCGTCTATCTGGAGCGCTCGTTTATCCTGCACCGCTCGCGGATCAACGAGACCGACCTGCTCGCGGGCATCGCGAACAATCTCGGCAAAGGCAACGCGACCGAGGCCATCGTCCTCTGCGACGAGACCCCGGGCCCCGTCGCCAGACTCGTCGGCGAGGCCATCCGCCAGCGCCACGCCTCGCACGAGGATCTCGTCGCGGCCATCCGGGCGGAGAAGGCCCTCCAGACCTCCGTCATGGAACGCCGCCTATCCGTCCTCGCGCTCATCGCCCAGGGCGCTCCCGTCCTCGGACTCATCGGAACCGTCCTCTCGCTCCACGCCCTCGTGCGGTCCGCCTGCGCGGACGCCCCCCTCCTGCAGACGCGGACGCTTCTCCAGAGTCTCCTCCCCGCGCTCGTCAACGCCGCGGCCGGGCTCGCCGTCGCCCTCCCGGCCTATGTCGCGTTCAACGTCCTGGTCGTGAAGATCGACCGGCTCGTCGTCGACATGGAGCACGCCGAATCGCAGATTCTGCATCTTTTGAACGAGACGATCCATGCCCGCGCTGCGCACTAGATACACCCCCTCGTGCCGCATCCGCACGCTTCCGTTCTTCGTCGCGGTGCCGTGGATCACGCTCGCGGTCCTCGTCGTCGCGGTCTTCTACGTGTTCCACGAGGTCTCCCTCACCCCCGGGCTCCGCGTCTCGCTCGGACCGGACGGGTCCGGCGTCCCGCAGGCCGCCGTCTCTCCGGAGGTCCGGGAGTTCGCCTCGCACGCCACGGAGCTCCCCGAGACGCCGTTTATCGAGGGCGCGGCCTCGCGGCTCGCCCTCGTCGTCAACCCCAACGCGGACAAGTCCTCCGTCCTCGTCTTCTTCGACGACGACTGCTTCAATTTCGGGAAACCGGACCAGAAGAAGGATTTCGAGACGAAATTCGGCGCGAAGCTCCAGGCCTCCCGCGACGAGCCCGCGGTCCTTCTCTTCATCGACAAATCCGTCTCCTACGGCTCGGTCGCGGAACTTCTCGCGGACCTCCGCGTCCTCAACGTCCAGACCGTTCATTTCGCCACCCGGACCCCGTGATGAGACGATTTCCGGCCGACATCCCCATCTTCCTCCTCTTCGCCGTCGCCCTGTGGCTTCAAATCCCGTGGAGAGGCGCGCGGAAAGAGACGGACGTCCCCTCCGCCCCCGCTCCGGTCCCCTCCGCCCCCGCGGTCTCGTTCGTCGACGCGGATTTCCAGAAGCTCGTCCGCTCCGGCGCGTTCGCCTTCAGCACCGGCTTCGGAATCCTCCCCAAGGACGACATCTACATCGTGCGGAGTGTCCCGCTTCCCGAATTCCCCGAGACGCCGCCCGTCCCCGACCTGCCCCCGCTCCGTCCTCTTTTCCGTGAGCCAGCCTCCTTCCCCGGCCCGGCCGCCGACGGATACCTGGGCTGTCCGCTCCCCGTCGGGCGGAGTTTTCCGGAACCGGAGGAAGTTCCCGCCGCGTCCGGAGGCGCCGCGGTTCTCTCCTGCGCCCCCGCCGGAATCCGGCTCGACACCAGCGCCCTCCTCGCGGCCGCCTCGGCGCTCCCGCCCGCCGTCGTCCGGGCGAGCGTCGAATTCTCGGCCGACGGACTTCCCCGCTCGGTCACGCTGGAGAAGGCGGACGTCCCCGGAGGAAACGCGCCGGAGCCGCTGTTCTCCGACGCTCTTCCGAAAGATTCCCTTCCGGAGCTCGAGCGCGCGCTCTACCGCTCCCTCGCCGCCCCCGCGTCCACCGTCACCGTCGCCCGGATCCTCCTCTCGACGGGCACCCCCTGATTCCTACGCACACCATGGCCCAACACTCGAACCTCACGGAACTCGGTTCCGGAAAAATCCTCCCTCTCCTTCTCCGCTACGCGTGGCCCGCCGTCGTCACGATGACGCTGAACCAGCTCTACAACATCGTCGACCGCGTCTACATCGGCCACTGGCACGCGCCCGGCCCGGACGCCGCCGCGGCCGTCGCCGACAAGGTGCCCGACACGCTCGCGGGCATCACGCTCACCTTCCCGTTCATGGGCATTCTCGCGGCCATCGGCGTCCTCATCGGCATGGGCTCCTCCTCCGTCCTCTCCATCAAGCTCGGACAGAAGGACATGGACGGCGCGGAGAAGGCGCTCGGGCAGTGCGTCGCGCTCAAAGTCCTCTTCGGACTGATTTTCCCGCCGCTCCTGTTCTTCTTCGGCATCGACCCGATCCTCCGCTACATGGCCGGGGAGAACATCACGGCGGCCGCGCTCGGCTACGGACGCCAGTACCTCTCCATCACGCTCTTCTTCAACATCTTCGCGCATCTCGGCTTCGGTCTCTCCGCGACGATGCGCGCCGAGGGCTCGCCGAAGCAGTCGATGTACTGCATGGTCGTCGGCGCCGTCACCAACCTCGTCCTCGACCCCATTTTCATCTACGGCTTCGGCTGGGGCGTCGCGGGAGCGGCGTGGGCGACCAACATCTCCATGATGGCCTGCTGCGGCGGCGCGCTCTACTACTACTCGCGCGGCAACTCCGTGGTCAAGCTCAGGCTCTCCCGGATCCGCGTCTACCGGGATCTCGTCGGCCGCGTCCTCGCCATCGGGCTCTCCCCCTGTTTCATGCAGCTCATGGGCGCGCTCATCGTCTTCTCCCTCAATCACGCCTTCGCCCGCTGGGCCGGCGCCGACGCCACGCTGCAGATCGCCGCGTTCGGCATCGCCAACTCGGTCGCGTTCCTCTTCCACATCCCCTCGCAGGGAGTCCAGCAGGGCATCGCGCCGATCATCGGCTTCAACTGGGGCGCCCAAAACCACGCGCGCGTCCTCCACGCCCTGAAACTCGGCCTGCTCCTCACCGCGGCGGCCACGATTTTCGCGTGCCTCTGTCTCGAGATTTTCGCCCCGGGACTCGCCTGGTGCTTCGACGACACGCCCAACACCGTCCGGGCCGGAGCCTACGCCATCCGCGTCGCGAACATCATGATCTGGAGCATCTTCGTCAACGTCGCGGCGACCACCTACTTCCAGGCCGTCGGCCGGCCCCGCACGGCCATCCTACTCTCCCTCCTCCGGCAGTGCTTCATCCTCCTGCCGATCGTCTGGATTCTTCCCCACTTCATGCCCGGAAATCCCGTCCTCGCCATCTGGATCGCCTTCCCGGTCTCCGACTTCCTCACCGCGCTCGCCACGATCCCCCCCATTCTCAAAGAGCGCCGGGCGCTCGCCCTCGCCGCCGCGAAAAGCGCCGCCGAGAAGGGCGTGGCGTAACCCGCGCCGCGGGCGCGTCCCCTTCCGGAACAAAAAAAGGCGGAGCCCTCGCGGGCCCCGCCTTTCCGTTTCGCGCGGGCGTGCCGCGCGGTCTTCCGTCCCCCCCTACGAACGGTAGTTCGGGGCTTCCTTCGTGATCTTGATGTCGTGCGGATGCGCCTCGCGCATGCCGGCGCCCGTGACGCGCACGAACTTGCCCTTCTCCTGGAGCTCCGCGATGCTGCGCGACCCGTTGTAGCCGAGCGAGGAACGGAGGCCGCCGCAGAACTGCGTCATCACCTTCTTCACGGTGCCCGCGTACGGGACGATGCCCTCGATGCCTTCCGGAACCAGATCGGCCATCTTGCGGGCCGCCTGCCCGTAGCGCTTGCGGGAGCCCTCGAAGGACTGCATCGCGGAGAGCGAGCCCATGCCGCGGTACACGACGTAGTGGCGGCCCTCGCTGATGATCTTCTCGCCCGGACTCTCCTCCGTCGCGGCGAGAATCGAGCCGAGCATCACCGAGGAGGCGCCGGCGGTGAGCGCCTTCGGCACGTCGCCGGAAAGACGGATGCCGCCGTCGGCGATCACCGGGATCGAGCCGTCGAGGGCTTTCGCGGCGTTGTAGACCGCGGTGATCTGGGGGACGCCGATGCCGCAGACGACGCGCGTCGTGCAGATGGAGCCCGGACCGATCCCCACCTTCACGGCGTGCGCGCCGGCGTCGCGGAGCGCCAACGCGCCCTCGGCCGTCGCCACGTTGCCGGCGATGATGTCGATCTCCGGGAAATGCTCGGCCAGCCACTTGACGGTGTCGAGGATGCCCTTGGAATGCCCGTGCGCGCTGTCGACCACGAAGACGTCGACACCCGCGGACGCGAGCATTCCCGCCCGGAGGTGGTCGCCGCCGCTGATCGCAGCCGCCACGCGCAGACGGTGCTGGGCGTCGCGGTTGTAGAGCGGGTCGACGGAGCCGACGAGCGTCTGGAGGTCCGTGAAGCTGTAGAGGCCGACCAGGCGGTTCTCCGAGTCGACGAGCGGGAGCTTGCCGATCTTGTTCTCCTTCATGATGCGGAACGCCTCCTCGAGACCGGTCGCGGGAGGGGCGGTCACGAGCTTCGAGACCGGCGTCATCATCGTCTCGATCGGGGCGTCCAACGTGATAGCGTAGCGGAGGTCCGTCGAGGTCAGCATGCCGGCGAGGCGGCCCTGTCCGTCCAGAATCGGATATCCGTGAAACTTGTAGCCCTTCTCGTCGCAGATGCTCTGGATCTCGGCGATCGACTGCGAGGTGACGAAGGTGACCGGATTGCGGATGAGGCCGTTCAGGTGCTGCTTCACCTTGGCGACCTCCTCGACCTGGTTCTCGGGCAGAAGATTCTTGTGGATGACGCCGATGCCGCCGAGCATGGCCATCGCGATGGCCATCCGGGACTCCGTGACGGTGTCCATGGCCGCGCTGAGGAACGGGATGTTCATCCGGATGCGCGAGGTGAGCCGCGTCGAGATATCCGCCGAGTCCGGCAGGAAATCGGCGTACTGCGTGACGAGCGAGACGTCGTCGAACGTCAGCGCCTCGTACGGGAACTGCTTCATGAAACCATCGAGATACGTATTGGCGGCCATACAAAAAACTCCGGAAGAGGAATCGGTGTGCGAAGAGACTGCGGCAGGAGCACTCCGCCGCGCGTTGCCAATATATTGTACCCGCTTTTCCCCGTCCGAATCAAGCGTTTTTATCGGATCGCGGGACGTTTTTGGGGATTGACCGCTCGTCGGGGCAATGGTACAATAGCGCACGTTTTTTGGGACGCTAGCTCAGTTGGTAGAGCAACGCACTTTTAATGCGTGGGTCGCGGGTCCGATCCCCGCGCGTCCCACCATTTCAATCCTCGTACGGGTTCCCGTGCGGGGATTTGATTTTCCGATGTTGCCCGCATTGTGGTAGAATGGTGGCGGAGCGGAGTCTTCCGTCGAACCTTCGCCCCATCCCGCTTCCTTCATCGACGGATTGAGGAACCTGCGAATGAAACGAATGCCGTTTTGGATTCTGTTGTTTTTGTCCGTCCATTCTTTCGGGCAGTTGATCCCGCACGACGGTTTTCCGGATTCTTTGGCGAACGCGGCTGGCGCATGGGCGCGTTCCGGGCAGCCGGACGATCCGGTCCTGGTCGTTACGAACGCAACGGTTTGGATGCGGGTCGGAACGAAATGGCGTCCGAGTTTCGAAGGGTCTTTTCGGAATGGGGGAATTTCTTTTGCGATGAATGGGTTCGAGGGCGGTTTCGCTTTCGCCAAGCCGGATTCCTGGGAGATCCGGGCTTTGGCGCAAGAAGGATTGGCCGTGACGGAAAACGACATGGTTTTGGCAAGACGAACGGTGAAAAACAGCCAGCATGTTCTGACCGAAGGAAGTCGGATGGTCCCCTGCAATCCGCCGGATTGGAACCGCGTGTTGGACGTTTCCGCCTACGTGGGAACCTGGAAGTCCGTTGGGACCCATCCAGCCGATCCGCTGCTACTGAAAATCCGTCCCGATTTTCGGGCCGTCTTCTGTTCGACGAGGGATGGCATTCCGTGTCCCGACGATACGATTGTTCTTCCTCTGGTTCCCACGGAGGGCTGGCTCCGGGTCGATTTTCGGAAGAGGTTTCGCGCGAACGATTTCAACGACCGTTTGACGGGTTTGTGGCTCAATGACGAGGGGCATCTTCTCGAAATCCGTTCGTTCGAAAAAGCCATCGAGTATGTCCGTGTGGAGCAGGACCTGAAGGATCCGTTCGACGAACGGCAGTCCATTATGAAGGAAAAGCGATTCCATGGAAATTGGGGTGGCGGGTCCGGCTTCGGGAAGTACTGTTTCGCATTCGACAAGAGCGGAAAGGGGCTCTACACATGCGCGACGGTACGGATTCCCTTCGAATGGACCGCGGACGATTCGGGGCTTCTCCAATGCCGATTCGATGCGGACTGGATTGAGGTTTTCGGGGGCGGTGATGATTTCGAGAAAGAGT
>JAZUKQ010000083.1:0-6946 GCA_045643325.1 Kiritimatiellia bacterium
AAGCGGTCTTAGGAAGACAAAGTTGGTCTGCAACTCCTTGGCTCACAGAACGACATGGCTACGATCCGACTTGTCGCCGTCGAGCATGGAGCGCGAGTCGAAGATGAAGCCGAGGAGATTCTGGGCGACGACGAGGAGGGCGATGATGGAGCTTCCCCCGAGGATGGAGCAGACGGCGCCGACGGCCAGGCGGAGCCAGTACGGCCTCGCGAAGGCGAGGAGGCGGAGGAAGGTGCGGACCTCGGTCTTGGACAGCTTGTTTTTTGACATGTTTTCGCGGAATGGATAAGGGGATCAGCGGGAAGCGTCGGGGACTCGCGGGGCGGCGGCCCGGGCGAGGTCGCGCATGGCGCGGATGTCGGAGGCCATGTCGGCGGCGCGGAAGAGGGCGGAGCCGGCGACGAAGGCGGTGGCGCCCGCGGCGGCGGCGGCGGAAACGGTCTGGAGGGAGATTCCGCCGTCGACCATGACGGGGACGCCGGGGCGGCCGAGCGCGCGGAGGCGCCCTGCGACGGCGGCGACTTTGGGCAGGACCTCGGGCATGAAGGACTGTCCGCCGTAGCCGGGATGGACCGTCATGCAGAGGACTTCGTCGGCGAGCGGCAGGACGGGTTCGAGCGCCTCGACGGGCGTCTCCGGATTGATGACGACGGCGGGGACGGCGCCGAGACGGCGGATTTCCGCGAGGGCGGCGGGGACGTCGCAGGAGGCCTCGACGTGAATCTGGACCGTGTGGGCCCCGGCGGAGACGAACCGCTCGAGATACCGGTCGGGCCGGGAGAGCATCAGGTGGACGTTGAGGGGAACCGTGAGGAGCTTTTTCGCCATCCGGACGACCTCCGGGCCGAAGGAGATGTTGGGGACGAAATGGCCGTCCATGATGTCGAGATGCAGTTCGTCCGCCCCCGCCGTCTGGGCGCGGAGGGCCTCGTCGGCGAGGTGGCCGGTGTCGGCGGCGAGAAGGGAGGGAAGGATGCGCGTCATGGGAAGAGGGCGGGAGTCCTGAAAATTCGTGGCACGGGCGGTACGCGAGGAAACGCGGCGGCCTAGCGCGTCCCGTCCGGCGCGTTCCGTTTGACGAGGAACCGGAACTTCATGTCGTCGGAGAACCAGACGGGGAAGTTGGTGTTCCAGTGATTGTTGTAGAGGTTGAACCAGAGCTCGACGGGCTGCCTGCCGATATTGTGCTCGAGGAGGTGGCGTCCGTGCGGGGCGACGAGCGCGGAGTCGAGCGGGATCACCTGGCCGGCGTCGGCGCGGACACCGCGGCCGTCGACCGCCGTGAGGAGCGGGGAGCCGAGGATGTCGTCGGGGCGGATCCATTGGCCGAGGGTGGAGAGCTCGAGACCGGCGTCGAAGCCCTTGAGGCGGAACCAGAAGGCGATCGGCAGACGGTGCGCGCGGAGTCCGCTCCAATAGACCGTGACGAGGGACGGAGAGACGAGGACGGAGAGGTCCGTGGGGAGGCCGTGCTCCCGCGTGAGCTCCGGCCCGAACCGGAGGCGGTAGAGCGTCTCGTCGCCCCGGACGAGCGTCTCGACGAGGCCGGGCTCGAACGATCCGGCGTCATAGTCGGGAAGGCCGAGGCGGGAGAAGTCCCAGTCGACCCACGGCTCGTCGACGATGGAGTAGTCCTGCCGGAACCGGCGGTAGGAGTCGGCGTTGTAGAGCTGGAAGACGAACTCGAAGGGAAGCTCCGCGGGGGCGGAGGCGGGAGAGAACGAGGCGGGGGCGGGGGGCGCGGGGTCGAGCTCTTTCGCGAGATCGACGCCGAGGAGCGGCGCGGCGGCGCGGGCGTAGTCGCGCTGTTCCTCCCAGGACTTCTCGAGGAACACGCGGCCTTCGGTCATCCCGAGGGCCTCGAACTCGGCGAGGCGGTAGTGTTCCCGGTCGCGGTAGTACTGCTGGATGTTGGCGCCGCAGGTGTGCTCTGGGATGAGGAGGAGCGAGTCGCGGAGCGCGGGCCCCTCGACGGAGGCGGGGGCGGCGTCGTAGGCGCGGAGGAGCGCCCGGTAGGCGGCCGTCTTCCACGGGTCGGAGGCGTCTCCGTAGACCCAGGTGTCGCCGATCTCCTGGGAGATGACGGGAATCTCGGCGCGGACGCGGGAGAGGCGCTCCGCGATGTCGGAGAGCGTGGCGGCGCGGACGCGTGCGCCGGGATACTTCTCCCGGAGACGGGCGTAGACCTCCCGCACCTCCTCGGGGGACTGGGGGCCGAGGTTGTCGTTGGTGTGCGCGAACTCGACGGCGAAGTCCTCGTAGGCGAACGGGCGGCCGTAGCTTCCGGCGCTGTAGACGACAAGGAGCTCGTCGGCGCCGCATTTCCAGCGGAAGAGGGTCGGAACGGGGGGCTTCGGGGAGGAGGGGTTGAGCCCGACGTGGAGGAATTTGATGCCGGCGCGGGCGGCGAGCGGGACGATGCCGACGGTGTGGCCGGGGACGTCCGTCATCTTCATGCCCGTGGTGGCGCGGCCGTAGCGCCTGTCGAGGTCCCGCGAAAGCGAGAGGGCGAACGTGAAGAGCCGCTCCGACATGAATTCCGTGTGGAACGTGCAGGGGGCGGCGTTCCAGGAGAGGATTCCGTCGCGGCAGGCCGCGTCGACCGTCCCGTCGGCGTCCCGTTCGAGGGCGAGCTGGAGAACATAGGACGGGAGGGTCCAGACGAACGGCGTGTCGGTCCCCTCGAGGGCCCGCCCCGTGGCGACCGCTTTCGGGACGAAGTCGGTCAGGTACTTTTCGAGAACCGGCGCGGCGAGGTCTGTGAAGCCGAGGTCGAAGTGTGTCTTGAAGAGGACGTAGACAGTGTTCGTATTCATCGAAACGGCGAGAGGGCGGGGTTGAGGGGGACGGAAAGCCCGGAAGGGCGGGAAAACGCGGCGGGAAGCCGTGGCTTCCCGGACGGTTCCGGCATTTCAGGCCTTCCCCGACAGGCGTTTTCGCCTAAAGCGCCTCGAGAATGGCCTTCGTGGCGGTGCACCCGATGCGGGTGACGCCGGCGTCGAGGGCGAGAATCTGTTGGACGCGCTCGAGGGTGCGGATTCCGCCCGCGGCCTTGACCTGGACGCCGGGGGCGGAGTGCTTGTGCATGAGGACGAGGTCGGCGTCGACGGCGCCGCCGGTGCCGAAGCCCGTGCTCGTCTTGACCCAGTCGGCCTCCGCGTCGGAGCAGATTCCGCAGAGGCGGATTTTCTGCGCCTCGTCGAGATAGCAGTTCTCGAAGATGACCTTCACCTGCTTCCCGGCGTCGTGGACGACGCGGGTGATTTCGTGGATTTCGGAGGAGACGAGGTCCCAGTCGCCGGAGAGGACCGCGGCCACGTTGACGACGAAGTCGATCTCGTCCGCGCCGTTGTCGAGCGCGTCGACCGTCTCGTCGAGCTTGGCGGCGGTGGTGTTGGCGCCGAGGGGGAATCCGATGACGGTGCAGGTCTTGACGCCGGTGCCGGCGAGACGCTCGGCGCAGCGCTTGACGTACCATGGGACGATGCAGACGCTGGCGGTGCGTTCCTGGACGGCGTAGGAGATCCCCTCCTCGAAGTCCTGGACGGTGAACGTCGGCTTGAGGAGCGTGTGGTCGATATGGCTGGCGAGTTCGGAGCGGGTCATGGTTTGGACGGGGGTCGGGAGTTGTGTTGCGGGGCCGCGGGGCGGCGCGGCTAGATGGAAGCCCAGAAGGCGAGGACGGAGGCGGCGTCGGTGAGGCCTTCCTCGGGAGCGAGGACGGTGTGGAGGGAGAGCGGGGGGAGGAGCACGCCCGCCTTGGCGCAGCGGTGGAGGCGGCGGAGGTAGTCCGCGCGGCGCTCGTCCGGGAAGCGCGGCCAGCCTCCGTAATAGCGGTGTCCCGCGGCGGCGAACTTCTCCATCTCGGTCTCGAAGTCGTGGTCGTAGGGGCGGCTCGGGACGTGGCCGAAGTTGATCACTTTGAACTCGGGGCGCTCGAGGAGGGACGCGGTGAGGCCGTCGTTCCGGCCGCAATAGTGGTAGAACGCGCCGCCGAACGCTTGGGCGACCCGGGAGGCGTACGGCATGGAGAACTCCTCGAGCATCGCCCGCGAGAGGAGGCACGAGACATCGTCGCAGATGCGGACGCCGAACGAGTCGGAGTAGAGGCCGCCGCCGTGGACCATCTCGGTCGGTCCCTCGCCGGTGATCTCCTTGTGCCAGCTGGTGGCGCGGAGATAGAGCTCGGTGCAGAGCTCGCAGAGGAAGTGGACATAGGGCGGGTCGTCGGCGACCTCGTAGTAGAACTCGTCGCCGAGTATCGACTGGACGAGGCCGAGGGGGCCCTGTGTGTCGTAGACATAGACGGGGACGAGATCCCCGAGAACGGATTTGAAGTATCGGACGAACTCGAGCGCGCGGGCGACGCTGCCTTTGGGGAGGATGTCGTCGGGCGTGAGGCGCGAGGCCTCCGCTTTGGTGAGGTGCCGGAGGAGCCACGGCATCTTATCGGGGAAAATCTCCTGCTCGAGGCCGAAGACGGAGAGGGTGACGGCGGTGCCGAAATTGGCGCGGAGGGTGGGGACCGAGTCGCTCCGCGCGTTGGAGGACCCGGCGGCGCCGCGGAGCTCGTTGAGAAGCATCCGTTCGGGGGACTCGAGGGCCTCTTTGTAGTTGGCGGGGGGGAGCGCGGCCTCCTGGGCGGGCGTGAGCGGGGCGCCGTAGAGGACAAGGGTCGGGACGTCGTTTCCAAGCCCTTTCCAGAAACGGCTCTGGCGGGTTTTCGCGCGCGCGACGGCGGCGGAATCGATGTCGAGGACGTTGAGAAGGTTGGACGGAAGCATGGAGTACGGGGCGGATCGGGGCGCCGGCGCATGTACCGGCACACGGGGGAACGGGAATCAAATGGTAAAACCTGCGGTACGATAGTATACCAAATTCTCCGGAAGTCCGCGACGGGGTTTTTCTTTTGGCGTGAGAACGATAATTCTATGTCGTCTCAAAACTGAAAACATATAAATTTTCCAAGAAAATCATGCGAAAAAGCGTGTTGAACTTGAAGCGGAAAAATGTCCGTCCGGAAGCGCGCGGGACGTTGTGGAAACCTACGGGAGGACGGGAAGAATCTCGGAGGAGAGGGTGGCGTCGAGGTCGAAGAAGGCCGCGCCGCCGTAGCCGAGACGCCGGGCCTGGTCGAACTGCTGGAGCGCCGTCACGGGAGAGAGCGCGGACTCGTTCGCCGTCACCCCGATGCCGCAGATCACCTTCCGGCGCAGTTTGGGCGGAAGGACGGACGTCTGGCTTTTCAGAATGCCCGCGAAGGTCTCCGCGTTCTGCGCGTAGTTCATCGGGACCGCGTAGTCGACCAGCCCTGTCTTCAGCCAGGAGGCCCAGTCCTGCCCGACGTTCTGCGCCGATTTTGTCGGATTTCCGAAGACGGCGGCGGAGAACTCGGGGACGCGCCGCGGCGACGGGGGCGCGGACACGCCGGCGGGGAGGGAGGGGCGCTCCAGCGCGGCGCGGACCGCGCGGACCGCCTCCAGAACGTGGGGCGGACGGGAGGCCGCGGGGACGGTGCTGGGGAACTCGCTATAGCGTACATAGTCGAGATGGACGCCGTCGACGGCGTAGTTCCCCGCGATGTGCGAGACGGTCCGGACCAACCGGTCCCGGTTGGCCTTCACGGCGGGGTCGAGCCAGGGAAGCCGCTTCCCGTCCGGGCCCTTCAGGAGGCGTCCGGCCTTCTCGAAGGCGTCGAGTTCCGCCGGGGTGGCGTGAAGCGGGGAGAAGGCCGCGATCCAGGCGTGGATCCGGAGTCCGTGGCGGTGCCCGGCGGCGACGGCGGCGGCGAGCTGGTCGCCGTGGGCCTGCCGGAGCGCCGTCACCCGGAGTCCCGGAACCGCCGCGTGCGCCTCGACGGCGGAGGCCGTATACAGATAGAGGTCGGTGATGCCGGCGTCGGCAAGGGTCTTGCAGGTGTGTTCCCAGTCCCCCGCGACGAGCCCCGCGCCGGACTGGTCCCATACGGCACGCCTCGCCTTCGGCCAGGGCGCGACGGTGAAGGCGTAGGCGCGGGCGAGGGCCCGCTCGAGGTCCCAGAGTTTCAGCGTCGCGCCGAGGTGCCGCTTCCCCGACCGGTCGGCGAGGATGCCGGCATAGAGGCGGTCGGCCGTGAGCAGGGAGGCCTCGAGCAGGTCGTCGCGCTCGCCCGCCATGGACGCGCGGGAGGCGAGGAACGCCCGGGCCGAGGCGAAGTCCTTCTTCCCGTAGGGGGCGCCGACGCGCTGGAAAAGAGCGTCGGACGTCTCGCTCCATGCCGCGGGGGCGCAGGATCCGGTCAGGGAAGTCAGGAGCGCGCGGCGCTGGAGGGGGTCGGCCTCGGACGAGAGAAGCGAGGTGATCCAGAACCCTTTGGAAGAGGAGAGGACCGCGGCGTAGCGGGTCGGTTTCCCCCGGGGCGAGAACCAGACCGCGACGGTCCGGGCGGCATCCGCGGCGGGGCCGGACTCGTAGAGGGAGCCCGCCCGTTGGTCGAGGACGGCGGGGGCGCCGGCCGGGCGCGGGCCGGTGAAGCGGACCGAGGACCAGGCGGCGTACTGCGGCGCCTTCGTGTACCCGACGAGTTTGACGCCGAGCCGGCGCGCGAGCTCCGGGGACATGGATTTGTGGACGACGAGCTTCCCGCCGCGGGCCAGAAAGGCGTCGATGGTCTTAAGAAACTCTGGCGACGGGTTGTCGGCGCAGAGGATATGGGCGACGGCGCAGGGCGCGCGGAGGGCCTCGGCGGCGCGGGTGTCGGGCACCTCGCAGACGGCGATGCCGGCGTCGCCGAGCCAGCGGGTCATGTTCCGGGAGACGGCGCGGCAATAGGCGCGTTCGGCGGGTTTCGCGGACTGATCGCCGTAGACGACGGCGACGAGCCGCGGGGTCGCGGCCGCGGGGACCGGAGCGGGGGCGGAGGGCCGTGCGGAAGGTTGGGCCGGGACGCGCCGGGCGGGGGCGGAGG
>JAZUKQ010000084.1:0-21790 GCA_045643325.1 Kiritimatiellia bacterium
CCGCCCTCGCCTTCTTCATCGGCAACTCCCTCATGTTCTTCTTCGGCGGCGCCGCGGCCATGGTCTACGGCAAGAACGACATCTCCGAAGTGCTCCGCATCCAGGGGCTGCTCGTCCCCGCCGTCATCGTGCTCGGCCTGAACATCTGGACGACCAACGACAATGCCCTCTACACCTCCGGCCTCGGCCTGTCGAACATCACCGGCCTTCCCAAGCGCTTCATCGTGCTGCTCAACGGCCTCGTCGGCACCCTCGCCGCCATCTGGCTCTACGACAACTTCTGCGGCTGGCTGAACATCCTCAACACCTTCATCCCGCCCTGCGGCGCCATCCTCATCACGGACTTTTTCCTCGTGAACAAGGCGACATACCCGACCATGCGGGAGAAGAGGTTCTCCCTGGTCTCCGTCGCCGCCGTCATCGCCTGGGCTGTCGGCTCCGTCGTCGCCCTCGCCGGCTTCGACTACATCCACCTCGGCGCGTTCTTCCAGAAGGGCATCCCCGCCGTCAACGGCATGGTCGTCACGGCCGTCCTGTATTACGTCTTCCGCGCCTGTTTCTCGAAGAAGGCCTAGGCGGGCCGAGTCATGCGTTCCGAGAAATCCAGCGGAACTCCACCGCGTCGGCGATGACGAGGCCTGTGGAGTTCTCCGCGAGGATTTCCACAAACCCTTCCTTCCCTTCGGCGAAGTCGAAGACGCCGACGGACGGGGATTGCGAGGGGGTCATGCGGACGACGGCGCGCCGTCTCTGTGCCGGATGCGGAGGTCGAAGGCCGCATCGTCGTATATGGCGTTTCGGGCCGGAGACGCACCTCGTACCGTCCTTCCGCCAGATCGGGCGTGAAGCGGGCGTATTCGCCGGGCGCGGTACGGCGGCCGTAGGTGAAATACCGGTTGCCGTAGCCACGGCTTTTCTCGCGTCCGTCCACGCCGCGTCCCGCCGTCCAGAAGTACGGCGTCGCGTAGAACCCCGCGTCGGTGTCGTCCACGACGACGCTCCCGGCCGCCGGTGCCATGCGCAGGTCTTCGACAATCCGGAACACCTGCTCCTCGCCGCCCTCAAAGCGCATATGGACGGTCGCGGCTTTATCTAAAACAGCGTTCTTATAACCGAAATTTATACTTGCAACGAACCTGTCCCGGTACACCTACACCGGCCGGGCAACAAGCGGTCCGGTTGCGGGGGGCGAGGGAATGAAATTACGGTGCGGAAAGTTTGCAACTACGGTTCGGCCGATGCGGTCGCAAAGGGGCGACAGCAGGGGGGAGGGGGCGCGGAAAGGGCGGGTGAAAAGGGAGGACGGACTGCCTTCCCGAAAAGTTTCCGCACCGTAATTTCATTTCAGATTGATATGCCAAAAACGTACAAATTCAAACGTTTTTTTTGGTGAAAATACACGTGTTTTCATCAAATTATCGAAATATTGTCGTATATAAAATTATATTCTTATAACCGAAATTTATACTTGCAACGAACCTGTCCCGGTACACCTACACCGGCCGGGGCAACAAGCGACTCGGCGGAGAGGCTTCAGGTGGCGGACGCGGAGCGCGATCCTGTCGCGAAGGCGCGGCCGACGGCCGAGGCCGGGCGCAAGAAGAGCACGGGACTCTCGAAGGACGGTTTTCCGCTCCTCGACTGGAGCGGGATCATGGTTCTTCTCGGGACGATTTCCCGGACGACAACCGAGGCCGGCGGCATTCCGGTTGTGATGGACATCGCGCCGACCGTGCATCAGACGAGGATATTCGAGCTGCTTTCGGCGGAGGGGTCTTGCTGGAAACGGCGCTGTTCCCAGGGAGCGGAACGGCTTATTCGGCCAACTCGACGCGGAGACCCGCGTAAAACAAGGGCGAAAACGCTACGCGGAGCGCGGAAACCGCTGGAACTTCGGCTTAAAAGACGAACTTCGCGCAAAAGCCCCACATGTGGTTGTCGAGCGTAAAGTCGCCGTCCTTGTGCTTATCGAACGGCTTGTTGGCGTAGCCGTATCCGAATTCGTTGTCCGCGGAGGGGTCGCCGGAGGTATAGAACGCCTCGAGTTCCAGATTCGGAATCGGGCGGACCGCCAAGCCGAATCCCCAGATGAAGGTGTTGCAGTCTTCCACGTGAATCTCGCGGGTATGGCCGCCGCGCATTCCGGTCGGTTTCCCGGCGGTCTCCCAGTCCTCGGGCATCGACCAACCGTAATACCACCAGTCGTCCTCGTCGAAATCGCCGTGAAGCAACGCCTCTCCGATGCTGAAGTACGGGAAAATCCGGCGCTCCCAGAGAGGAACCTGGAGTTTGAGTCCGAGATACGGGCCGGACATCGTGACAATGCCGTCGCTCGTCTGATTGTGGTTGAAATTCCGCGTCCGCGCGGAAACCTTGTAATAGGAGACCTCGAGACGGACATAATCGCAGAGCGCATATTCCACCACTGGCGCGTAGTAGGGGTTTTCCTCCTCAAGTTGGTTCACGTTTCCGATGAATGTCTTCGTATTCGTCGGATCGGCCGGCCGGTCGGCCTTCGTGAGCGTGGCACTCGAGTATTTGAGGCCGATGGAGAGCCGTCCACGGAGCCATGTGTCGTAGAAAGATCCGTCTCCGGCGCGGAAAAAGGACGATTCTTTCGAAAGTCCCCAAGCCGGATCGCCATACTCATAGGCTGCGGCGCGCGACGCCCCGAGAGCGAGAATACCCGCGCTAAGCAAGGCGAGAAACAGAAAGGATGTGGTTTTCATGGTGTTTCTTGGTTGTACAGGGAATCCATCGTCTCAATGGATTTCTCCAGATTCGCGCGGACGTATCCACACTGTTCGGCGAAGTTGTGCGGCACTTGGAACCGCCACTCGTCGAACGGAACATAAGGCGCCAGCCGCCGCTCGATCGCGAGGAGGCGCTCCTGAAGATCAGGCAAAATAATAACACTTTTTCGGAGTTCACGCCACCGTAACATACATTTTTCGCGGTATCCCGGACAAAACTCGTCGAACACGCGGTCGAACCGGTTGTCGATCGGCTCCCAGGGACGATTCTTGAGGCAGACGTCGCCGTCCCACGGCACACAGAAATACAAATCGTTCTCGGGTACGTAGACGAGCGCGTCGGAGGCCGCGTACGGGAACGGATGCCCGTTGGTGTTCTGCAGAAGGTTGAGCAACAACCGGGAGTCGATGAATGTCCCGAGGTCGAGATGGCCGAGAATTTCCTCCCAGTCCGACTCCGCGGAAGCCTCCTCCACCCATTTCTCGAACCGAAGATACGGCGCGAACGGATCGGGCGACGCCTTTGAAAAATGTCGCGGAGTCATGGTCGGAACGCGCGGCATGGCGACGGTGTGACGGTACACGATGGCGTCGGGACTCCGCGTCATCTTCGCGTTGATTCTCTCGGAGACCTCGTAGAGCCCTGCATAGACCCCGTTGGTGAAGACCTCCGCGAAAAGAATGCGGGGAACGGTCCGCGGCGGCTCTCCGGGACCCACAGGAAAGGAGCGGAACAGTTCTGTCGCGAGCGTGTTTCCGAGAAACGACGGATTCTGTCGGCCGTTGACGAGGACGATGCCGCGGTCCTCAGAACCGGGAAACAGACGAAGCGGTTCGTCTGTCTTGATGTTGAGCAAACGCTTCGGGCCGTAAAAACTGGTATTTCCGCGCCAGCGGATTCCCGCGTCGGCCCCCTGCGTTCCGAACGAACTTCGCGACGGGACGTCCTCGCCGGGAAGGCAGACCTCAACCCGCGCGTCGGTCCGGCTGAGTTTCTCGGGATCGGTCCCGAAATCGAGAAACAGGGACGCGACGGCGATATCTTTCGGCATCACGCGCAGATACAATGTCTCCGAATCATCGGATGGAATCCTGTTGTCCGAAACGCGCGCCAACTCGACGATCATCGGGCCGTTTTCTGGCCGCGTCACGCGGCCGGTCTCCGGGTCGACTATCTCCGGATTTGAGCTCTTCCATGTTCCTGGCGGAAGGACCACGTCGGTCGTGACGCGCCACGGCGACAGGTTTTCTCCGAGAAGCGCCGGATCATACTCCGGAGCCGTATTCTTCGGAAGCGTATAGGGCGGATTCAGCGCCTCGAGCCGCGCGTACCGTTCCCGTTTTCTGAACGGAATCCAGGAATCCTCCGCCAAAGCCTTCCCGACCGCCGAATCCGGTCCAATGGTCCGTATCGGCTTTCCGCCGACACGAAGCCCTGGACCGGGCCGCGCCCCCATCCGGGACGCGTCGGCGAGAAATCGGAATCCGGACTCGCTCTGGTTGACGCGCAGCCTCACCATCGCGAGCGACGGAAGGAACGTCCGGACCCGGCATTCCGACGGGGAATGTTCCGCGTCCATGCCGGAGCCCCCGTCCTCGGAATTCCGATATGCTTTCCATTCCGGATTTTCCGGGGGAAGAAGAAGATACCGCCTGCCGTCCGGAAACGCGAGGACAAGCGACGGTCTCTCCGCGTCCGGATAGCTCCGGTCCGTGCCGTGCAGACAGACCGTAATCTCCTCGGAGGACCCGTCGAATCCGACGAACGCGGATCGCGGTCTCGCGCCAGCGTCGGTTCTCCGCCGCGAGAGGCGCGACCTCCGGTGCGCCTTGCCGAGGTCCTGCCGCGTCTCCTGCGGAAGATAAAGGTGAAGTTCCGGAATGTCCGCGAGTTCCGTCATCCGCGCGCGGTCGTCCGGTCCCCGCTCCAGAAAGTCCGGATACGCGAACGACCCGACAAACGGAAGAAAACGGGCCGCGAGGCGTCTCCTCCGCAGCCGCGACCGGTCCTTTTCCGAGACGGCCCATGTGAAAAAACCGGTTTTGCGTCCCGCGAGACGTTGGATTTCGCCGGGAGAAAGCGCCCGGTTCCAGACCAGAGTCTCGTCGATCACGCCATGAAGCGGGTTCCGCACGGTCTCCTGGCTGCTCCAGCCGAATCCTCCTTTCCACCGATAGGTTTTCTCGACGTTCCGAACCGGCGCTGAGGCGACAAGCTCGCCGTCGATGTAAAGTTCCGCCGTTTTCTCCGCCTTCCGGACGGCGGCCGCGAGATGGACGAACTCTCCGAATCTTCCGAACGGCGCGGAGACCGAAACGGCCTCCCCGGGCTCCTCCGGGACATCGAAGACGATCCTCCCGTCCTCCAGCCGGAATCCGTACATGACCGCGGTTGTCAGCCGATGCGTCATGCAGAAGATGTCCTGACGGCGCGGAACCGGATCGAGCTTGACCCATATCGAGAACGTGACGTCCGCGCCGGGGAGGACGAACGGCGGAACCAGAATGCCGGTATCGGGCTCGCCGTCGAACTTCCGGGCCCCGCCGAACTTTCCCACCGTCGAGACCGTGCCCGCCCCGACCGGATCGAGCTCCTTGAGCATGTCGGACGACCGACGGACCTCAGCCGTCCCGAGGAAACCTTCGTCGGTCGGAACGGGATCGAATGTCCAGATTCCGAGCAGCCCTTGTTTCTGGACGGCCTTCCGGAGAATGTGTTCCCGCGCTTTGTCGAACTTCTCGGCGGGACGCGAGAAATACCTCTCGCGGGGCACCGTCCGGAGCGCCGCGAACACCGCCGCGATTCCGCAGGCCAACGCGAGAGCCCGGTCCCAGCGGACCGCCGAATGTCTCAGCCAACGAATCATCGAAACTTCCGACATGGTTCGGAAAGAGGGTTCGCCCGTTCCGCGGGAAACGTCACTTCCGTCCTGGAATCCTTGTTTTTCCGGTCGGTCCGGACACCGCTAGAACCCTCCCGCCTGATTCATGAAAATATTCACGCTGTCCGCCCCCGCGGTCGCCGTCAGCGCCTTCTGCAGCGCGCCGAGGTCGTGGCGCAAGCCGGAGAACGAATATTGGAGGACCGATTTTCCCGCCTCGGTCGAGACGCTCCGCGCCTGGAAGTTCCCGACCTCGGCGGAGAGCGCCTTTTCCAACGAGGGGATGTCGAGCGCCTCGGCGGGAACCGTGACGACCAGCACGCCGCCCTGGTCGCTCTTGCCTCCGCGCAGGAGAAAACGCCGGAGGACAAGCACGAGCGCGGCCATCGCGACCATGCCGGTGAGGAAGGCGAAATGGAATGTCGCCGCCGCGATGGACGAGGCGATGACGAGCATGATGAACCCGACCTCCTCAGGTTCCTTGACAGGCGTGCGGAAACGAATGATGGAGAGCGACCCGAGCAGGCCCAGCGAAAGCGGAATCGAGACTTGGATGCAGAGGAACAGCGTCGTGATGGCCAGCGCGAGAAGGGTGAACGACCGGTGGACCTGACTGCCCGTGCCCCGGCGCTCGAAAAACACCCGGTAGAGCGTCGCCTCGGCAACGGCGGCCGCGAGCGAGACCGCGAGGGCGAGCAGGAAGTGCTTGAGGTCGAGGAATTCGGAAATCTGTTCGTAGGCGTTGATGACGTCCAGCATGCGCATGTTGTTCATGGGGAGTGGCTATCCTTCCAAAAAATGTTCCATAAGAAGTCCGAATTTGGAGAAACTCGAGGCCCGCATCCCGAGTTGGTACAAGGCCTCGTTCCACGGCCAGTGCCGTACGGTCGCGGATTTCGCCTCGCAGACGATGGCGCGGGTGCGCCACGAGCCTCCGGACGGAAGCCGTTCCGGATTGGCGCGGGTACATTCAATGTGGTAGTCGAGGCTGATGCGGGAACGCGTGAGCGGGCAGAGGAACCGCTCGCGGTCATAGCGGACGGTGAGCACGGGCGCCCAGTCGCGGGGGAGGGCCACACCCGCGGCGGCGCCCTCCCGTTCCAGAATCCGCATCCATCCGGGATCGGTGAGCGGTGCCTTCCGGAGAAAGTCCGGATCGGCGGGAAAGGCGCGGCGGAATTTGTCGCGCGCGGCGCCCACGCGGTCTTTGATCTCGAGGAAGGCGGTCGGAGCGGCAGGACGTCCGGGGACATCGTACCACCGGATGCGGATTTTCCGCTTGAAGAGGTCGCCGTTTTCCTTGGCGCGGTAGGCGTCGAGCCCCGGACTGTCGAAATAGACGCTCTCGATGGCTCCCCGGGGATATTCTCCGTCGGCGACGGTCATCGAGCGGAGCACGGCGGCTGCGGCGGAAAGCTGTCCCTCCTCTCCGGCGAACTTCACCTCTCGGGTGAGCGGCAACCCGCCCGCCCGCGCGTGCCAGACGTCGTTTTCAGAAAGAAGGGCGGTTAGGTGGAGCATTTAAGACGGAAACAAAGAAGCCGGACACCTCAAACGAAGGAGTCGGACACACAAGGGAACAAAGTGACAAAAAATGAGAACGCGGTACGGGCGGACGCTATGTTCGCGGTTTCCGTGGAGGATACTAAATTTCCTTTTCACGGACAAGCGCAAAATCGTTACCCAATCCGGTTGTCAAAGAAAAGAAAACAAGTTTCTGGCAAAATCGGAAAAGGGCGATGCCACGGCAATAGGATCTCGCCCCTTTTCACAACGCCTTTCTTGGCTCGATATTGGTCTCCATCCAGTCCTTTTCTCGTCGTGAAATTACGGTGCGGAAACTTTTTCCGGGTCTTCCTCCAAAATCGATTGAACCGCTTTTCCCGATCGCTCCGACCGCCTCCAAAGCACCTTCGAAATGTACAAGTTCAAACAGTTTTCGCAAGATTTCACTGTGTTTTCGCAAATTCAAAACAAAATTGTCAATTTTAAAAAACCGTTCTAATCTTTCCCGTCGCTCTTCAAGATTTTCGGAGTAAGAACGGTGAAACATCCATCCAGAGCGGAAATTTTGTGGGGATGATTTCTACGCTTTTCCCGGCACTTCGATTTCGACGCCCAGGCGGTTGTTGTCCACATGGCGCTCGGGCGCGCAGTTGCCGAGGGAGACGTAGGCGAAAATCGTATGCCAGCCGGCTTCCGCGGTCCAGGTGCGCTTGCGCCCGTATGGAACGTTGGCCGTCGCCACGGTTTCCGCCCCCGGCTCCAACGCCGGGACGCAGACGAGCGCGCGGGCGATGCCGCAGTCGCCGTCGAGCGAGAACTGCACGGAAAGCGTCGCGCCCGGTTCCGTCGGGGCGTCGCCTACGTTTTTCACCCGGCAGGAAAGCAGGATTTCCCCGCCTTCGCGAAGCTCTCCGCCGAAGAGGATCTCCTGCGGCTCGAGGTCATAGGCCGGCTCCTCCGGAACGACGAGCGCCGGAGCGTCGGCGACCGCGAAGGGCGCGCCGTCCGCCCCGTCCAACAGGCAGGTCGCCACGCACTGCGGGGGAAGTTCAAGCGGCGCTTCGGAACCGGCGCAACGCAGACGCAGACATTGCGGGGAGTCGGTGCGGTTCACGAGCAGGCACGCGAGAAGGCCCGTCGCGGAATCGCGGAAGGCGGCGGACGTGACCCACGAAGGGTCGCCCTCGGTGCTGTCGATGCGGACCATGCCGCGGCGGAGGTATTTCGTAATCTGTCCGTAGAGATAGTAGCCGCGGGTGCGCGTCCAGCGCTCCGGCCGATCCATCAGGCTGCAGATCGCCGCGCGGCAAGTCGCGGGCGGCTCCTCCGCGGTCCGGACGGCGGGATGGGTATGCGTGCGGCCGAGGTACTGATGCGGGCCGCCGAACTCGTTGGCGATGGTCGTCCACTGGATGTAGCTGCGCGCGCCGTTGCGGAATTCCTCGACCACGTTTCCGATTTCCGCGGGCGACGCGACGAGGCGCTCGGTCATGTAAAACGGCACATCGGGGTACATCTCGGAGAGACGCCCCATTTCGCGCGGGCTTCCGCCGTAGTCGTGAAAAGCGACGGCGTCGAGCGCGGCGCGCGCCTCGGGGTCCGCGAGCATGGGCTCGACGAAGGAGCGCGCCATGTCGAAGTTGTGGTCATAGACCCAGATCTGCGTGGCGATCCCGTGCTCCCGGAACTCGCGGCGCAACGCGCGGACGACGTCCTTCTGCATGCGCCACGTGAAACGGCACGCGGGGGTCGCGCGGTCGTCGCTCGTGAGCGACTCGTTCTGCGGCGTGACGGCGAAAAGACGGACGCCCTCGCGCTCGAACGCTTCGACGGTCATGCGCAAGTAGCGGGCGTAGACCTCGGCGCAGGCGGGGTCGAAGCGGCCGAACATGATGGAGTCGTTCTCCTTCATCCAGCCGGGCACGCCCCAGACGGAGCCGAGAAAGACGACGTCGGGGTTGATCTCGAGGCAGCGGCGGGCGAGGTCGAAGAGGCCGCGCCGGATGTCGCGCTCGACGCTGAAGCGCTCCAGGGCCCAGTCCTTTTCTCCGAAGGGCATGTCGTCGTAGGTATAGAAGTCGCAGGTGGACTCCCAGTCGGTCGAGCCGAAAGGAAGGCGCATGAAGTTCCATCCCGCGCCTTTTACAGGGTCGAGCAGGGCGGCGAGCACGTCGCGCTGCGCCTCCGGCGGCATGCGCAGCAGGTTGTAGACGTCGGTGTCCGTCCATGTGCCGCCGAAGCCCAGAAGCGGCTGGTACGCGCGACGCGGATCGAGAACGACCGTGCGCTCGTCGGCCGGCGCGGCCGGCTCCAGCCGCATGGAGGGAAGCTCGGTGAAGGCGTAGCGGCCGTCGAGAGAGGAGAGGATGGTGCGAAGCGTGTTCATGGTCCCGTGGAGGCGGAGCCTCCGACTTGTTTAAAGAAGGCGGAAGAGAGGGAGTCCGGAATCGATTGATGGATACGGTGGACGCGTTTTCCCGGTTCCCGCGGAGAAGCGGATCGAGGGAGACGCCTCAAGAGCGCGTCAAGGCCTCGCCCAGCGACTCGCCCATCCGGAGACAGTCGCCCGTCACCCGGTACGCCGCGTGGGCGAGAAAACTTCCGGAGATGCAGCGGCCGGCCGTCCAGAGTCCCTGCGTCCCGACGGGCTTCAACGCGCGGAGCGGAATGTCGAACCCGTCGTGCTTCACGCAGGTCTGCGCGGAGCTGTCCGTCGCGTGGATGTCCACGTTGAAGCGCACGGTGCAGACATTGTCCTTGTGCCGCGCGCCCGTCCGGACGTCCTCGTCCGAGACGGTGTACTCGCCGCGGATCCGGCGCGTCTCGCGCACTCCGACGACCGAGGGAAGCTCCAGGAGGTACACGTCGCCCAAGACGTCGCGGATGAGCGGGAAGAGCTTCATTGCCTCGCGGACCTGCCGCCGGCCCTCCATCGTCGCGGCTGTCAGGTCCTCGACGTTCGTGCCGAGCCTCCGGTGCATGTGCGTCCATTGGATGAGCGCCTCGCCGCGCCGGGGGAGGCGGATGATGGCGGGATGTCCGAACGGGATGATCCGCGTAAGTTCCTCCGCCCCCGCGCGCTCCTCCAGAATCTTGTACCACTGCGCGCTCGAGTCGCGCGGATAGGCGTCGCTCACTCCGCCAAGCCGGAACATCATCGTCATCGGCTGGACCAATCCGTCGCCGGGGCGCCCGATATCGAACGGGACGCCCGCCAGCGCGGCGACGTCGCCGTCGCCCGTGCAGTCGACGACCGTCTTTCCGAGGACGGCCATCGGACCGGACTTCGTCTCGGCGACCACACCGCGGACGGCGCCGTCCTCGACGATGGTCTCGCTCACGAAGGCGTAGAGCAGGAGGTCGATCCGCTCCCGGAGAAGAATCTCGTCGAGAAGCATCGCCATCTGGACGGGGTCGAACGAGATGTTCCAGAGTCCGCCCCACGCGCCGCGCTCCTGCAGCGCCTCGCGGAGCTCGCGGTTGAGCCCGTCGTGATGGGCGTTGTCGAAGAACGGGGAGAGGAGGCCGAGCGTCCACATGCCGCCCGCCATGCCGCCGCGCTCGACGAGCGTGACCCGCGCCCCCCCGCGCGCCGCGGCGACGGCCGTTCCGAATCCCGCGGGGCCGGCTCCCACGACGACGATGTCCGACTCGCTCCGCACGGGGATTTCCGCGCGCTTACGAAGATAGGTTTTCATACGGGCTTTATGCGTTCTCTATTTTCGGACCGCGGCGGAAATGGTGCCGGGAGGCGAGCTTCCAGACCATCCAGAAGGCCTCGCGCGCGATGTGCCCGCTGAACTTGGAGGCTCCGACGCGGCGGTCCTCGAAGACGATGGGCACCTCGCCGATCCGGAACCCCTTCCACCAGGCGGTGTGCGACATCTCGATTTGGAACGAGTAGCCGTTGGACTGCACGGCGTCGAGGTCGATGGACTCGAGCACCTTGCGGCGGAAGCATTTAAAGCCGCCCGTGGGGTCGCTCACGGGAAGCCCGGTGACCAGGCGGACGTAGAGCCCCGCCCCCATGCTGATGAGCAGGCGGTGGAGCGGCCAGTTGATGACGCGGATGCCGCCCTTGTAACGGGTCCCGAGGACGAGGTCCGAGGTCTCCGCCTCTTTCAAAAACGCGGGAAGGCGCTTCGGGTCGTGGGAAAAATCGGCGTCCATCTCGAAGATGAACTCGTAGTCGCGCTCCAACGCCCATTTGAAGCCGGCGATGTACGCGCGGCCGAGCCCCTCCTTCCGTTCGCGGTGGAGGACATGGACGCGAGGGTCCGCGGCGGCCAGGCTGTCCGCGAGCTCGCCCGTGCCGTCGGGCGACGAGTCGTCGACGAAAAGAAGATGCGCGTCCGGAACGCTCTCGAAGACCGCCTTCGAGATTTCCCGGACATTGTCCGCCTCGTTGTAGGTGGGGATGATGATGAGAACCTTGGACATGACTGGACGGACGGGACCGCTATTTCGGCTCGACGGTCTCCCGGACGGAATAGACGGCTTTTTTCTGGGATTCGAAATAGGTGCGGGTGTTGAGCTCCGCGTTGAGTCCCATGATGACGAACTGCACGGAGAACCCGAGGAACATGAAGGGGGCGATGACCCAGAACGGGCGTTTCACGAGAAGCGTGGCGCCGGTCCCGCTGTCGAACCACGGGGCGCACCCGAAGAGGGAGCAGAGCCATTCGAGGCCGACGATGCCGAGCATCAGCGCGCCGACGAGGAGGCAGACTCCGCCGATCTTTCCGAAAAGGTGCATGGGCTTGCTGCTGTACTTCAGGAGAAAGCGCATGGTGATGCAGTCCAGAACGACGCGCGGAATCTTGGCGAGACCGAACAACGCCCCGTATTTGGACGTGCCGAACTCGCGGGCGTGGTGGTGGACCGGCATCTCGACGATCTTCGCGCCGACCCACTTCGCGTGGGCGACGACGAAACGGTGCATCTCGCCGTAGAGGTGGAAGCCCTTGACGACCTCGCGGCGGTAGGCTTTGAGGGAGCAGCCGTTGTCGTGGATGGGGAGGCTCAGGTACGACTGGATGAAGTTGTTGAAGACCTGAGACGGGAACGTGCGGATCTTCGAGTCCTTGCGGTCTTTGCGCCAGCCGCTCACGACATCCGCGTCCTCGCTCTCCATGCGCTCGAGCATGGCGGGGATGTCGGCGGGGTCGTTCTGGAGGTCGCCGTCCATGGTGACGACGATGTCGCCCCGCGCGAAGTCGAAGCCGGCGGCGAGGGCGGCGGTCTGGCCGAAGTTGCGGCGGAAGCGGACGAGGCGGAGCCCGGCGTACTTCGCGGCGAGTTCCTTCATCACATTCCAGGACCGGTCCTTCGACCCGTCGTCGACCAGAATGATCTCATAGGTCTTTCCGAGTTTCGAGAGGACGCGGTCCAGCGCCTCGCAGAGGGGCGGAAGGCTTTCTTCCTCGTTATAGATGGCAACGGCAACGGTCAAGTCTAGCATACGGAGAATCCGGGAGAATCGTGGTGTAATTTTCGGAGAAAAGTCTACCGGAAAACGTGTCCGTTGTCACTCCGGAATTCCTTCGCGACATTCGCGCGTGACACCTTCCCGCTTTTTCTGTATATTGTGCGGGAACCACAAATTCAGTCGTCTTCCCTTTGAAAGGTCGCATTTCCATGCTGGACATCAAACTTCTCCGTGAACAGCCCGATTTCGTCAAAGAAGGTCTCGCCAAGCGCGGCGTGGACCCCGCCCGCGTCGACGCCGTCCTCGCCTACGACGCGCAGCGCCGCGAGCTTCTCGCGCAGGCCGAGGAGATGAAGAGCCGCCGCAACACCGTCTCCAAGCAGATCGGTCTCGCCAAGAAGAACGGCGAGGACACCGCCGCCATCCAGGCCGAAATGCGCTCGCTCGGCGACCAGATCGCCGAGGCCGACAAGAAGGCCGGCGAGGTCGACGCCGCCCAGCGCGCCACGCTTCTCGCCCTTCCCAACCTCCCCGCTCCCGACGTCGTCGCCGGCGGCAAGGAGGCCAACGCCGTCATCAAGACCTTCGGCACGAAGCCCGTCTTCGCGTTCGAGCCCAAGAACCACGTCGATCTCTGCGCCTCGCTCGGCCTCATCGACTACGAGCGCGGCGTCAAGATGGGCGGCAACGGTTTCTGGATCTACACCGGCCTCGGCGCCCGGCTCGAGTGGGCCCTCCTCAACTATTTCATCGCGACCCACATCAAGGACGGCTACACGTTCATGCTTCCGCCGCACCTTCTTAATTACGAGTGCGGGCTCACCGCCGGCCAGTTCCCGAAATTCGAGGAGGACGTCTTCCGCCTCGCCGAGGAGGGCTTCCGCTTCCTTCTCCCGACCGCCGAGACCGCCCTCGTCAACCTCTACCGCGACGAGATTCTCGACGAGGCCGACCTCCCGAAGCGCCTCTTCGCCTACACTCCGTGCTACCGCCGCGAGGCCGGCACCTACCGCGCCTCCGAGCGCGGCATGATCCGCGGCCACCAGTTCAATAAGGTCGAGATGTTCGGCTACACGAGGCCCGAGGACTCCGGCGCCATGCTCCAGGAGCTCATCGGCAAGGCCTGCGCGCTCGTCGAGGGGCTCGGTCTCCACTACCAGCTCTCGAAGCTCGCCGCCGGCGACTGCTCCGCCTCGATGGCGACGACGTACGACATCGAGCTCTGGATCCCCTCGATGAACGAGTACAAGGAATGCTCGTCCGTCTCCAACGCGATGGACTATCAGGCCCGCCGCGGCAACATGCGCTTCCGCCGCGCCGGCGCGAAGAAGCCCGAGTTCATCCACACGCTCAACGGCTCCGGTCTCGCCACCTCGCGCCTCATCCCCGCCATCGTCGAACAGTTCCAGAACGCCGACGGCTCCGTCACTGTCCCCGAGGTTCTCCGCCCGTATCTGGACGGCATGGAGAAGATCTCCCCGAAATAACCGAGGAAAAAGACGGCGGGACAGGCATTCCGCCGCCGGCATTTTCCATCCTCAAGCCTCGCCATGGAAGATCCCCGCATCCGCAAATCGAAGTCAAGCACGATGCGGATCGAGCTGATTCCCGAGATTCAGGACAGCTCGATCGGCAACCGGCCGCGCCAGACGGTCGCCACCACGACCCGTCCGGGCGTCGCGCCGCTGGTTCGCCCCGGCGTCACCGGCGGGGTCCGCTCGCCCGGCCAGCAGAGCTATCAGGAACTCTTCCAGAGCGTCTACGACGCCGGCATCATCACCGACCTCCGCGGCCGCATCCGGGATGTCAACCGCCGTGCCGTCGACTTTTTCGGATATCCGCCCGAGATTTTCCGCCAGCACACCATCCCCGATGTCATCTGCGGCATGAAGGAGGATATCCTCCAGGTCCTCTCGCAGAACCTCATGGACTCCCGGTTCACGCTGATGGAGGCCTACTGCATCCGCGCCTCGGGCGAGCAGTTCGTCGCCGAGATCGCCGTGAGCCAGATGCACCTCACGACGCCGCATCTCTGCTTCTTCGTCCGCGACATCACCTCGCGCCGGCAGATCGACGAGATGCTGCGCACCGAGCACGCCGCCATCCAGAACGCTCCGGGCGCCATCGTCGTCGTCGACTCCGAGGGACGTCTCGAGTACGCCAATCCCGCCACGCTGCGGCTTTGGCGCTTCCCCAAGACGTTCGCCGCGCGGGACATCAACGAGACCCCGCTCGCGGACTTCTTCACGGACCCCGGAGCGGTCGCCGCGGTCCTCGCCTCCCTCGGCGGGGAGACGGCGGAGTGGAAGGGGACGCTGGAGGCCCGGCGGAGCGACGGCTCCACGTTCTTCGTCGAGGCGAACGCGACGCTCACCCGCAACACCGAGGGCGACATCGCCGGAACCGTCATCTCGTTCGACGACCTCTCCTCCCAGAAGGACGCCACCCGCCTCCGGGAGACCCTCGCCGGGGCGGCCGAAAAAACCGCCGCTCTCGCCGACTGGTTCAACGACTTCTCCGCGGCGCTTCCCGCGGATGCCCGGGCCGCGCTGCTGCCGAAGCTCCAGGCGGGCGTCGACGCCATCGAGGGCCTGGCCGCCTCCCTTTCCGATATTCCATGAAGAAATTTTTCAACTTTTCCTGCTTCCTCCTTATCGCATTTCTCGTCGGCTTCGGCCTCGCCGCCGCCTCCTCCTCCTCCTCCGGAAAAGACGGCGGGACGGATTCCCTGCGCGACAAGGTCGCCGCCGCCCGCGATGCCGTCGTCGGCGTCCCCGCGCCCGCCCCCTCCGCCCCCGCGTCCGCCGGAGATGCCGGCGACGGAGCTTCCGACGAGTACTACGCCGCCAAGGAGAATGGTCCCGCCGAACCCTCCACCGATTTCCATACCGTCGCCGCCGTCCTCGCCAACGGGCTTCCCCAGGTCCATCTGCTCCGCCTCCCCTTCGACACGACGCGCTCCGCGATGGCATGGACGAACTACTTCGCCTCGCTCGACGTCGAGCGCATGGTCTTCTCCCAGGAGGACCTCGCGAGATTCGAACCGCATCGGCTGAATCTCCGGGACGAGATGCTGGCCGGAAACATCGACTTCGCCAAGGAGGCCTACGACCTCTATCTCCAACGGCTCCGGGAGCGCAACGAGTCCATCCACGCGCTGCTGGAGACCCCGATGGACTTCTCTGTCGAGGAGTCGTATGTCTGGCGCCGCCGCGAGTCCCCCTGGCCGAAGGATTCCGCCGAGCGCGACGAACTCTGGCGCCTCCGCATCAAGAACGAGCTCCTCGCCAAAATCTTGAACAAGGTTCTCGACGAGGAAGAGGCCGCGAAAGCCCCGGCCGCCGAAAAGGACAACGGCGAAGAAGAGACCAAGGACGCCGAAGCCGCCGGGAAGGACGAGGAGGACGGCGAGAAGGACGCGTCGGTGGACGGCAGGGAGCCGGACACCCCGGAGGCCTTCGTGCGCAAGCGCTACGATAAGTTCCTCGAGTTCATGGAGGACTCCGACTCCGATTTCTACCTCTCGAAATATTTTGACGCGCTGACCGGGGCCTACGACCCGCACACCAACTACATGTCTCCCATCACCCAGGAGGATTTCGACATCCACATGCAGCTCTCCCTCCAGGGCATCGGAGCGACGCTCCAGACCGAGGAGGGGACCGCCAAAATCACCGAGATCATCCCCGGCGGACCGGCCGACCGCGACACCCGCGACATCCGGCTCGTCCCCGGCGACCGCATCATCGCCGTCGCGCAGGGAGACGGCGAGTTCGTCGACATCCTCCACTGGCCTCTCTCCAAGGCTGTCCGGAAAATCCGAGGCGACAAGGGCACCACGGTTCGCCTGCTCGTCCAGTGTGCCGACGACCCGACCCACGAGAAGACCAAGGTCGTCGACCTCGTCCGCGACGAGGTGAAGCTCGAGGAGCAGGCCGCGACTTCCACGCTCGAGGTCATCACCGACGAAAAGGGCGCCGAGCGCCGCTTCGGCGTCATCGACCTCCCCACGTTCTACAACGGCGGCGGCGACGGCGCGACGCCTCGCTCCTGCTCTGCCGACATCGCCAAGCTCCTGCTCGACCTCGACGATATCGAGGGGCTCGTGCTCGATCTCCGGAGCAACGGCGGCGGCGCCCTTCGGGAGGCCGTCGACCTCGCGGGGCTCTTCATCCGTTCCGGCCCGGTGGTCCAGGTCAAGGAGCGCAACCGGATCCAGTCCCTCAAGGACTTCAATCCGTCCGTCGCGTTCCGCAAGCCGCTGGTCGTCCTCATCGACCGGCTCAGCGCCTCCGCCTCGGAGATTGTCGCGGGCGCGCTTCAGGACTACGGCCGCGCCATCATCATCGGCGACTCCACGACGCACGGCAAAGGCACTGTCCAGCAGGTTCTCCCGCTCGACGACGGGAAACTGGGCTCCCTCAAAGTGACGAACGCCTCGTTCTACCGCATCACGGGCGACTCCACGCAGCTCCGCGGCGTCTTCTCCGACATCCTCCTGCCCTCCGTCTTCGACTTCTACTCCGAACTCGGCGAGGACAAGCTTCCGAACGCGATTCCGTGGTCGCATATCCGCCCGGACCAGTACGAGAAGGTCGCCGACCTCCGCCCGGCCATCGCCGAACTGAACAGGCGGTCGATGCGCCGCCGCGTCACGGACGAGCGCTGGCAGGCCCACGAGCGCCGGCTCGCCGCCGTGAAGACCATCAACGAGCGCGACTCCGTTCCCCTCGAGCGCGAGAAACGTCTCGCCCAGATGCGCGAGGAGCGCGAGCTCCTGAAACTCGACGAGGAGGAGGACGCGATTCTCGGCGCCCCCTCCTCCGACAACGACGACGAGAAAGAGCCGATGACCCGCGCCGAGCGCGAGGCCGCGCGCCGGGCGCAGGACGTCGTCCTCGACGAGGCGCTCCGCATTCTCGCGGACTTCGTCGACTATCAGGCCGAGCACCCGCTCGAAATCTCCGCCCCGCGCGGCAAAAGCGACCCCAAGTCGCTGGAAGACATCTTCAAAGTCTTCTTCCAGTAGCGGGAGGCGGCGCGGGGGCGGAGGCGCCGCCCGCGCCCCCGCGCCGGGCCGCGTCAGGATTGCGCGGAATCCGGAAATCCGCTATTCTTTCCGCATTCCGCTTTATCGGGGGCGATTAGCTCAGTTGGTCAGAGCATCTGCTTTACACGCAGAGGGTCGCGGGTTCGAGCCCTGCATCGCCCACCAGTTTTCGCCAGAAAAAGAGGCGGTCTTTTCTTTTTCTGACTTCGCCCCGGGAAGCCCCGTTTGACGGGCGAACCCGAAGAGGAAGACTGCCACGGCGAAGTCGAAGACGAAGCCGGACGTAAAAAGAGAGCGAACTCCGTATTCATCCGTATGACCATATGACCGAATACCACTACACCTATATGCTCAGCGATGCCGCAACCGGTGCGCACCACTATGCAGGTTGTTCGCGGGAACTGAAGAAGCCGGACGAGATCAAGGTGGCCTTGAAGGGGCTTTTCTCCGGACAGACGAAGGCGAATAAGTCCGAGCCGAAGTTGGATGACATCTTCAAGCCCGAGAACGTTGACCTCATCGCATGGGAGTACGTCAGCCGGTAGTTTTTGACAGGATTTACAGGATTAACAGGATTGATTATGATGACGATTGATGAATTGAGCTACAAGGTGATCGGAGCGGCAATGGCCGTTCATCGCCATTTTGGTGCAGGGTATCTCGAAGAGGTCTATAAGAATGCAATGATGGTTGAGTTCAAGGAATTGGGCTTGAGGGCGGAAAAGGAGATCGCTATCGCGGTTAATTATAAAGGGTGTCGCGTTGGGGATTACCGAGCGGACATCGTAGTTGAAGGCTGTCTCATTCTCGAGCTCAAGTCGGTTGTGTCTCTTAATTCTGCACATGAGGCGCAGCTCGTGAACTATCTCAATGCCACGGGAATAGATGATGGACTGCTTCTCAATTTTGGATCGGCGTCGCTACAGCATAAACACAAGTATCGAGTGTACCATTCTCCCCGCAATCCTGTTAATCTTGTAAATCCTGTCCAAAAAGAAGGGGTGAACGCATGACGATGCCTGAAATCCTTGCTGCCTTTGCGTCCGAGCCGCTTTTCGCCGCGCTCCTCGTTGCCGCCGCCACCGCCGCCTTCGCAGGCGAATCCCGCGTGGAATCCGGCGCGTCCCTCCACCTCATGGAGGCCGACACCTCCCTCGCCCCCGCCCTCTTCCTCACCGGGTGGAACGCCAAGGGCGCCGCCGGCGGCTATTCCGCCGAGGCCGACGGCTCCTACACCTTCAAAATCGCCTGCGGCGACAAGGGCAACGTCAACGGACGCGCGACATTCACGCAGTCCGGCGACGCCATCGACGCCGTCTGGACCTTCACGCCGGACCGCGACATCGGCGTCGAGTCCCTCTACGTCGGCGCGTCGTTCGACTTCGCCAGCTACCCGAACGGCATTGCCCTCTGCGACGACAAAGCCGTCCCCTTCCCCGCCGACGAACCAAAGGACGCGGGTTTCTTCCGTGGCAGAGTCTCCACGCTGGCATTCGTCAACGGCTCCGGCCCCGAGCGCCTCTCCCTTTCGTTCGCCGAACCCGCCTCCATCCTCCTGCAGGACAACCGCCGCTGGGGCGGCAAGAACGTCTCGCTGCGCATCGGCGTGGCCGATGCCGGCACGCTCGCCGCCGGCACCACGTACCGCCGCGCCCTCACGCTCCGCGGCCTCGACGCCGCGAAGATCGTCCCCGCGGAGAAGGTCGTCATCACCGCCGGCGAGGACTGGATTCCCGTCGTCGTCGAGTCCGCCATCGAACCCGGCTCCGCCCTCGACTTCTCCTCCGTCGTCCCGCACGACGCCCCCGCCGGCAAGTACGGCTACGCCGTCGCCAAAGGGCAGAACTTCGAGTTCGAGAAACTCCCGGGCCTCTCGCAGCGCTTCTACGGCGTCAACTTCTGCTTCGGCGCCAACTTCGTCGACCGCGAAGCCGCCCAGCGCCTCGCCAGGCACCTCTCGCGCATCGGCTACAACGCCGTCCGCTTCCACCACCATGACGGCGGCCTCACGAAGGGCTCGCCCGACGGCACCACGCTCAACCCCGACCAGATCAAACTCTTCGACGGCATGGCCGCGGCGCTCATCGACGAGGGCATCTACCTCACGACCGACCTCTTCGTCTCGCGCGCCGTCCCCTTCCGCGCCATCGGCATCGACCGCGACGGCACCGTCCCCATGGACGATATGAAGATGCTCGTCCAGTTCCACCCGGCCGCCACCGAGAACTACCTCGCCTTCGCCCGCAACTTCCTCGGCCACGTCAACCCCTACACCGGCCGCTCCTACGCCGAGGAACCGGCGCTCTCCTTCCTCGCGCTCGTCAACGAGGGAAACCTCGGCAACCACGGCACCGAGGCCTTCAAGAAGTACCCCGAACTCGGCGATGCCTGGCGGACCTGGCTCGCCGCGCGCAAGGCCGCCGACCCCGCCGCCTACGGCGACGTCCCCGACGCCCTTCCCGGCAACCTCTGGGACTCCAACGGCCCCGGCGTCGCCGCGTTCATCGCGTTCCTCCGCGAAAGCGAGGAACGCTTCGCCACGCGCGTCACCGCGTTCCTCCGCGACGAGATGCACTGCCGCGCCCTCACGACCAACATGTCGAGCTGGTTCTTCCCCGTTGCCTACCAGTACCCGCGCGCCCTCTCCTACGACTATGTCGACGACCACTTCTACGTCGACCATCCGCGCTTCCTTGAAAGCTCCTGGAGACTTCCCTCGAGCTGTCCCAACACCAACCCGATGCTCGGCGAGGCCATGGGGGCGCAGGGCCTCGTCGCGCGCCGCACCCTCGACCGCCCCTTCACCATCACCGAGTACAACTACTCCGGCCCCGGCCGCTTCCGCGGTGTCGGCGGCATCGCCACCGGCGCGGCCGCGGCGCTCCAGAACTGGGCGGGGCTCTGGCGCTTCGCCTGGAGCCACGACTCCCGCGGCGTCCTCGATCCCGCCACCAAGCCCATGACCTACTTCGACATGTCCGGCGACCCGCTCTCGCTCGCCGCCGAACGCGCCTCCATCTGCCTCTTCCTGCGCCGCGACCTCCCGGAACTCCGCCACACCTACGGCTTCACGCTTCCCCAGGTCCTTCCCGTCGCCGATGCCGCGAAGCAGTGCCGCGTCCCGTGGACATGGGCTTCCTGGTACGCCAAGGTCGGCGGCATCGTCCCCCTGCTCGGCATGGAACTCCACCCCGATGCCATGGCCGCCGGTACCGTCGCCGAAGCCGCCAGGCGTCCCTCCTCCGAGGTCCGCGCCCTCCTCGGCGATACCCCGATGGGCGGCGGCGCGCTCTCCATCGACTCCCAAAGCGGCACCTTCCTCCTCAAGACCGACCGCACCTGCGGCGGCTTCGCCGAGGGCGGCCGCATCGAGGCGGGAGCGCTCACGGCGGACCTCGGCGACACGCCCGCGACACTTTGGGCGAGCGCGCTCGACGGCCAACCCATCACCACCTCGAAGCGCATCCTCGTCACGCACCTCACCGATGTGCAGGACGACGGCGTCACCTACGCCGCGCCAGACCGCCGCATCCTCCTGAAGTGGGGCCACATCCCCCACCTCATGGCGCGCGGCGTCGCGAAGGTCACCCTCCGCCTCGCCGCCGGCGACTACTCGGTCTACTCTCTCACGACCGGCGGCGCCCGCCGCGGCGAAGTCGCCTCGGCCTACGCCGACGGCGCGCTCTCCTTCACGGCCGACATCGCCGCCGACCCCGCGAGCGCCTCGTTCCTCTACGAAATCGTCCGGAAGTAGACGGGCGTTGATGTTCAAATTTTCGGTCCTGCTTCTTTTTACTCTTGCATCTTGTTGGGCGCGGCAAAACTTTGTCCGCACCCCTCAGCGATGGGCGCGGCAAAAACTTGTCCGCACCCCGATAGCGAGATGGTTACGGCCAAGTCGCGTTGCCGTCTCGCTTTTTTCGTTTTTCTGCGATTTCCCCCTTGTCAGGCAGCCAGAACCATGCTAGAAATTTAGGGCCAAAAATAATAGTCCTAAAAAACAATGAGGATTTTCCCATCAAAAAGCCCCCCGCGCAGCGTCCGCTCGCAACCATTCTGGCAGACATCGCCGAACTTCCGCCCTTCATCCCCGGCACCATTCGAAAAGGCGGTGTCCAAAGACATCGCAACAAGGCCGGAGAGATGGTCGAATACAAGGCCATGCCCCGTC
>JAZUKQ010000085.1:0-2922 GCA_045643325.1 Kiritimatiellia bacterium
GCCCGTCCCCGCGGACTGGGCGCTCCCCTCCTCCCCTCCGCCCGACGAGGCGAAAGAGGAAACCTGGCGACGGCTCACGGGAGCGGGGGCGGGGACCGCTCCGGGCGCCGGCAAGGCGGCGGGCGCCGCGCCGGAATCTTCGGAAAAGTCCTGCGAATACAACGCGAAAAAGTTTCCGCACCGTAATTTCATTCCGGCCGCGACGCTTGCCGAGGGGCGGGAGCGGGCCGCGGCGATGCTCAAGGAGCACGGGGCGACGCTCCTCTCCCTCGAGACCGCGATCGACCGCGCGCTCGGACTTGTCGCAAAGGCCGACTGATTCATCCATCCGTCCACCTCGTTTTCCATTTCATGCACCCCTCTTCTCACAAACACGGCTATCTGTACGAGACCCATTGCCATACCGCGAAAATCAGCGCCTGCGGCCGGATATCGGCCGAAGAGATTGTCGATCTCTATCTCGCATCCGGTTTCGCCGGCGTCATCGTCACCGACCATTTTCTCCAAGGGAACTGCCGGATTACCTACGAGCATCCCGACCTCCCATACCCCGAACGCATCCATATGTTCTTCGAGGGCTACCGCGAGGTGAAAGCCGCCGCTGCGGACCGCCTCGACGTCTTTTTCGGCTTCGAGCGCTCCTACGGCGGAACGGACGTCCTCGTCTACGGTCTGGACGAACCGCGTCTCCAAGCCATTCCCGAGATAGAAACGATGGATATGCGGACCTTCATCCGCTTCATGAATGAACTCGGAGCGCTCACCGTGCAGGCCCACCCGTTCCGAGAGGCGTCCTACATCGACCATATCCGTCTGTACACCGACACTCAAGGCGTGGAAATCTACAATTCCTGCCGCGACGACCTCTCCAACCGGCTCGCCGAGTTCTACTGGCACGAATATGACCGCGCGGTCGGGAAGGCGTTCACCGCGGGGAGCGATCTCCACGCCGTCTCAAGCCCGGCAATTCTCGGAGGCATGCGCTTCCCGGAACGGCTCGCCTCCATTGACGACTTCATCCAGGCCGTCCGCGAGAAAAAGGGGATTGTGGAAAAAGTCCCCAACCCGCGCGCCGCGGTCCATGGATGAGGGCATCGCCCCCATCTATCTGACTCAGAAGCCGGGCATGGCGCTGTTGCCGACGACGACGAGCATGTCTGTCCGGTCCGGATCTCGCGGCCGCCGGCTCAAGCCCAGGGGGCGTCCGGCACAGCGATTACCCGGCCGGTATCCGCCGCCTCCCTGGCGCAGAGCGCGGCCTGAGTGAGCCGGAACGCGTCCTTCATCGCCTCGTCGGGCTCCATTCCCTCCCCTTTCGGAGGCAGGTCCCGAAACCATTCGCCGAAGGTCGGCGTCTCAGGCGGAAGCGGAAGGTCGTCCCCGTTGTGCTCCGCGTTCCAGAGCCGGCAGTGGCCGCGCGCGATCTCCGCCTCAAGGATGCCCTCGGTCCCCACGACGCGGATCCAGTCGTCCCCGTGCGTGGGAGCGGTGGCAGGGCGGAAATAGTCGAGGCTCGCCGTCGCGAGCGCGCCGCTTTTGAGCGTCATGGTCAGCGCGCAGACGTCCTCGCAGCGTTCGAATCCGGGATGCCCCAGGCCGGCGTGCGCCGCCGAGACGGAGGCGGGCGTGGACCCGGAGACGGCCTCGATGAAGTCCAGCGCGTGGAAGCCGATCCACGGGATGGTCCCGCCGTAGAGCGCGCGGTCGGCGAACCAGGGAGCGCGCACGCCCCACCGGTAGGACTTCCGCGCGTTGGCGAGGACGCCGCGCCCGATGTCGCCGCGCCGGCCCGAGGCGACGGCCGCCGCGAGGACGGGGGTCTGCCGGTTGGTGACGAGCGGCATGCACCGGACGCCGTGCCGCACCGCCGTGTCCCAGAGGGCCCGGAGCGCGCCGAGATCCAGCGCGAGAGGTTTCTCGGTCAGGAAGGGGCATCCCGCCTCGGCGGCCATCGTCGCCAGCACGGGAATCTGGTCCATCCTCGCGGAGACGACCGCGAAATCCGGCCGGACGGTCTCGAGAAGACGGCGCGGATCATCATCGACGACCGCATCGCGGACGCAGGAGAACCGGGCTTTCGCCTTCGAGATTCCCTCCCCGTAGCCGGGCGCGGAGATTCCCGCGACCCGGAACCCTCCGTCGGCCTCCATCTCGTCGACGGCCACGGACCAGTGACCCTCCAACCCCAGCATGACGGCGGTTTTCATCGTGAATTTCCTTTCGGTTGTCCCGGCTACTCCGCGGCGGGCGTCGCGGCGGGCTCCGCTTCCGCGGCGGCGGGCGCCTCCTCGGGCTTTTCCACCGCCCCGGGCGTCTCTTTCGCCTTCACGAAGTCGGCGCGCGTCTTGAGGAACGAGGAGGCGCTGTAGGACGGGAGGACATAGATCCACCTGCCCGCCGTCTCGTTGAAGGCCTTCGCGGCGGCCTCGGCGGCGGCGTTCTCCGTCTCGTTCGTGCCCTGCGGCGCGAACGCCACCGCGATTTTGAACGCGCGACCCGCGTCCGTCTCGTCGCCGAGCGTCGCGGTGTAGGTCGTGCCGTTCCGGAGCGTCGCGCGGTAGACGGCGCCCGTCGCGAAGCCGTACTCCGCCTCCTTGGCGGGATCGGCGATTCCGGAGAACGTCAGGCGGGAGAGCGCGCTGTCGAGCCCGTAGAGCCGCGAGGTGTCGAGCTCCTCGGTGTCCGCGAGCCCCTCGAGCGCCCAGGACGCGCCGGACCTCGCGAGCTTGAGCGTCTCCCCGGCGCGCCCGAACGCGACCTCGGCCACGTCGGCCGCGGGGACGGACGCGATCCGCGTGTCGACCCACGCGGTCGGACCGGCCTCGAACTTCTCGAGCGGGTCGGTCACGAGCACCGGCCTGCCGTCGACAAGAAGATAGCGGCCGTCGGGATAGCCGCCGTACATCCCTCCGCCGGCGGGAC
>JAZUKQ010000086.1:0-37288 GCA_045643325.1 Kiritimatiellia bacterium
AATCCGTCCCCTTGGCTCGGGGGGGGGGGGAGGGGAGGGGCGGCCGATTGGTCCGGACGCCGCTGCGGGAGCTCGCGCCGTGTCGGAGAGAATCAAGATTTCCAAAAAAAGCGAAAAAAGGGGGTTGCGCACATCCGCGGGACTATGGTATCCTTACCGAACGCGCCGCCAAAAGGGCCACACGAGTCCGAGTCGGCGGGCCACAACTAAGACACAACTCTGCGCTGTGCGCCCCGTGCAACAGGCCGTCCGAACGGTTCGGAGGGTTTGCCATGGGGGAGGGAGAGGCAGAATCGCCGGCTCCTTCCAATTATCAGAGGTTCGCATCGTATGCCTACAATCAATCAACTTGTCCGCAAAGGCCGGACGACGCTCCGTAGCAAGAGCAAGTCGCCCGCGCTCAAGAACTGCCCGCAGCGTCGCGGCGTCTGCCTGCTTGTCAAGACGCAGACCCCGAAGAAGCCGAACTCGGCCTTGCGGAAGGTCTGCCGTGTCCGTCTTACGACCGGCTATGAGGTGACCGCCTACATCGGAGGCGAGGGCCACAACCTGCAGGAGCACAGCGTCGTGCTCGTCCGCGGTGGTCGTGTGGCCGACCTTCCTGGTGTGCGCTATCACGTTGTCCGCGGCTGCCTCGACAGCCTCGGCGTGACCAACCGCAAGCAGGGCCGTTCCAAGTACGGCGTCAAGCGCGCCAAGGCCGCCAAGAAGTAATCGAGTGAGGATTTAGCCATGTCTCGCAGAAGCAAGAAGATCGTTCGCTCGGAAGTCACCGACCCGAAGTACAACAGCGCGATGGTCGCGCACATGGTCAACTACATGATGAAGAGCGGCAAGAAGACTGTCGCCGAGCGCATCGTGTACGGGGCCATCGACGAGGTCGCCAAGAAGGTCGAGGGCGAGGACGCGCTCGAGGTCGTCAGCAAGGCGATCGAGAACATGAAGCCGCGCGTGGAAGTCAAGAGCCGCCGCATCGGCGGCGCCTCCTACCAGGTTCCCGTCGAGATCAAGCCCGGCCGTCAGCTCTCGCTGGCTCTCCGCTGGCTTGTCCAGTATGCTTCCGGCCGTCGGGGAATGGGCATGCCCAAAGCCGTCGCCGCCGAGATTCTCGACGCCTACAAGGGCGAGGGCAACATCGTCAAGAAGCGCGACGACACGCACAAGATGGCGCAGGCCAACCGCGCGTTCGCGCACTACGGAATGTAATTCCCGCAGACGGGCAAAACCCGTCCGCACGCCCCCTCCGGCCGGGTGGTCGGGAGGGCGGGGGCCGCAAGGTCCCGAACACTGGATCTTTGACAGCCGAAGATTGGTTTGAGCAAGGTACGCTATGGCATCCGCAGATAAGAAGCAAAAGGGAAAAGGAGGCGCCGACGAGGCCGCCCGTTCCCACGCGCTTTCCGACGTGCGGAACATCGGTATCATCGCCCACATCGACGCCGGGAAGACGACCGTCTCCGAACGGATTCTTTTCTACTCCCACATCGTCCACAAGATCGGCGAGGTGCATGAAGGCACCGCGACGATGGACTGGATGATCCAGGAGCGGGAGCGCGGCATCACCATCACCTCCGCGGCCGTGACCACCGAGTGGCTCGGCAAGCAGGTGAACATCATCGACACTCCGGGACACGTGGATTTCACGGTGGAAGTCGAGCGCTCCCTGCGCGTTCTCGACGGAGCCGTCGGCGTGTTCTGCGCGGTCGGCGGTGTGCAGCCGCAGTCCGAGACCGTTTGGCGCCAGGCGAACAAATACGGCGTCCCCCGCATCGCCTTCGTCAACAAGATGGACCGCATGGGCGCGGACTTCGACGCGGTGGTCTCCGCCATCCGCGAGCGTCTCCGCTCCAACGCGGTGCCCGTCGAGCTTCCCATCGGGAGTGCCGAGACATTCGAGGGCACGGTGGACCTCATTGCCCGCAAGGCCGTCCGCTACAGCGACGACGACCAGGGCTCCACGCTCATCGAGGGTCCGGTTCCTCCGGAGATGGCCGACGAGGCCGAGGCCGCGCGCCTCGCGCTCGTAGAGGCCGTGGCCGACGCCGACGAGGCGGTCGGCGACGCCTATCTTTCCGGAGAGGAGATTTCCGAGGAGGCGTTGATCGCCGGCATCCGCCGCGCGACCATCGCCGGGAAGCTGGTCCCTGTCCTCTGCGGCACGGCTCTCAAGAACAAGGGCATCCAGCCCCTGCTCGACGCCGTGGTCCGCTATCTTCCCTCTCCCCTCGACGTGCCGCCCGTCTCGGGCCGGCATCCGAAGACCGACAAGGAGGAGGTCCGCGAGGCGGACGACACGGCTCCCCTGTGCGGGCTGGTGTTCAAAGTGGCCGCCGACTCCTATCTTGGTCGGCTCCTCTACGTCCGGATTTATTCGGGCACCCTCAAAAAGGGACAGAACTTCTTCGCTCCCCGTACTCGCGGCCGCACCCGTGTCGGCCGGCTCCTCCGGATGAAGTCCAACGAGCAGATCGACATCGAGGCGCTGCACGCCGGCGAGATCGGCGCGATGGTCGGGGTCGAAAAAGTGACGACGGGCGACACAATCTGCGCGGAGAACGCGCCGGTCGCCCTTGAGAACATTGAATTTCCGGAGCCGGTCATGTTTATGGCCGTCGAGCCGAAGAGCCGGGCCGACAAGGACCGTCTCGTCGCCGCGCTTCAGACGCTGGCCGACGAGGATCCGACCTGTCAGGTCCGCATCGACGAGGAGTCCGGACAGACGATTTTGAGCGGTATGGGCGAGCTCCACCTCGAGATTCTGCGCGACAGGCTGTTGCGCGAGTTCAAGGTGGCGGCCAACGTCGGCAAGCCGATGGTCTCCTACTACGAGACGGTGACGGCGGCGACGGACGGGGCCTATACCTTCGACCGGGAGTTCGGCGGCAAGCGCCAGGCTGCCCGGATTGAGCTTCACATCGAGCCCGGTGAACGGGGTTCCGGCACGTCGGTCACGACCCATGTGCCGCGGGACACCGTTCCGCCCGAGTTTCAGGACGCCGTCGAACAGGGCGTCCGCGATGCGATATTGACCGGCGTGCTCGCGCGCTATCCGATGACCGACCTCCAAGTGGTCATCACAGGCGGCGGAATCGTGGACAACGATTCCGCGACCGAGATGGCGTTCCGCACCGCCGCGATCATGGCGTACCGGGAGGCGGCTTCCGCCGCGCGCCCGGAACTGCTCGAACCAATCATGGGGGTCGAGATCCTCACGCCGCCCGAATCGACGGGCGATGTGATGGGCGACCTCAACGGGCGCCGCGGGCAGGTTCGCGAGATGACCATGCATGGGGACATGCAGGTGCTTCGCGCGGACGTACCGCTCGCGGAGATGTTCGGCTACTCGACGGCGGTCCGCTCCCTCACCAAGGGAAGGGCCTCCTACTCGATGGAGCCGAAACAGTTCGACGTCGCGCCCGAGGCTGTCAAAGAGGAAATCCTGAAAAGGTAGCAACACAATGCAAGGTCAACGCATCCGAATCCGCATGCAGGCGTACGACCACAAGGTCCTGGACAAGGCCGTCGCCGACATCATCGACACGGCCCGCAGCACAGGCTCGCAGGTCGTCGGTCCGATTCCGCTGCCCACGCGCATCGAGCGCTATACGGTCAACCGGAGTCCGCACGTGGACAAAAAGTCGATGGATCAGTTTGAAATGCGCACTCACAAGCGCATGTTCGACATCGTCGGTCCGACCGCCAAGACGGTGGACGAGCTCAAGAAGCTCAACCTCCCCGCGGGCGTGGATATCACCATCAAGATCTGAAACGAGGGCTAAGCCATGGAAGGCTTGATAGGAAAAAAGAAAGGGATGACCCAGGTCTGGGACGAGGCGGGCAACCGCGTCGCCGTGACGGTCATCGAAGTGGGCCCCTGCCCGGTCGTCCAAGTCAAGACGGCCGAAAAGGACGGTTACGACGCCGTGCAGCTCGGTTACGGGCCGCAGAAGGCCTCCCGCATGTCGAAGGCGGAAGTCGCCCGGTTTGAGAAGGCCGGCATCGCGACTCCGCACCGCACGCTCCGCGAGTTCAAGGCGGACGCGGGCGAGACCGTGAAACCCGGCGACGTCATCACCGCCTCGATGTTCGAGGGAGTGAAGTTCGTCGACGTCATCGGCACCTCCAAGGGCCGCGGGTTCCAGGGTGTCATGAAGCGCTGGGGCTTCGCCGGCGGTCCGATGACCCACGGCGGCCACGTGAAGCGCCGTCCCGGCTCCATCGGCATGCGCCAGGACCCGGGCTCGATCGACAAGGGCCATCCGATGCCGGGACACATGGGCGCGCGCCGCGTGACCACGCAGAATCTCGCGCTCGTCTCGGTGCGCCCCGACGACAACGTCCTTCTCGTCGCGGGCTGCGTCCCGGGACCGCAGGACGGGCTCGTCATCGTCCGCAAATCGATTAAGAAGGCGGGTAAATAATGAGCACCATCAAACAGTTCAACCGTTCCGGCGAGGCCGCGGGCGAAGTGACCGTCGATGACGCCCTTCTCGTGCGCGACAAGGCCACGCAGAGCGTTCAGGACGTTGTCATCGCCGGCATGGCCGGCCGTCGTGCCGGCACCGCCTCCACCCTTTCGAAGGGCGAGGTCGCCGGTTCCAACAAGAAGCTTTGGCGCCAGAAGGGCACGGGCCGCGCCCGTACCGGCCTGCGTCAGTCCCCCGTCTGGCGCGGCGGCGGCGTGGCCTTCGGTCCCAAGCCCCGTTGCTTCGCCCAGAAGGTCAACAAGAAGCAGCTCCAGCTCGCGTTCCGCCGCGCGCTCTCCGACCTCGTCGTCGCCGACGCGGTCAAGATCGTCGACGACCTCACGGTCTCGGAGCCCCGCACCAAGCTCGTGGTCGGGATGCTCAAGAAGCTCGGTCTCGAGAGCTGCCTCATTGTGACCCGCTCGGTGGATCCCGTGTTCTGCAAGGCCGCCCGCAATATTCCGGGCGTGGCCGTGCTCAGTGCCCGCGATGTGGGCGTCTACCACCTTGTCCGCTATCCGGCGGTGGTGGTGGCCCGTTCCGCGTGGGATGTGCTCGAGACCCGCCTCGCGGGCAAGAGCGTGCCGGAGGATGTCGCGAAATGAAACACCCCAACAGCATTGTCCGCGCGGTCCAGCTGACCGAGAAGGCCGAAGTGCTTGCCGCCCAGAACAAGTACTTCCTCGAGGTCGATCGTGCCGCGAACAAGTATGAAATCAAGAAAGCGGTCCAGGAGCTCTTCAATGTGACGGTCCTGGACGTCAACACCCAGCGCCGCAAGGGAGAGACCCGCGTCCTCCGCAACCGTCGCCAGGTGAAGGCCTCCGACTGGAAGCGCGCGATTGTCACGCTCAAGGCGGGTGACCGCATCGACGTGATTTAGGAGAGTCCACCATGGGTATCAAATCCTATCGTCCCTATACTCCGAGCCAGCGCTTCACCAAGACGTTGGACAAGTCGGAGATCACCAAGGCGAAGCCGGAGAAGAGCCTGACCGTCGCCAAGCGAAGCAAGGCCGGCCGTGACTCCGCCGGTCACGTCTCCACCCGCCATCGCGGCGGCGGCGTCAAGCGCCGTCTCCGTATCATCGACTGGCGCCGCGCCCGCGAGGACGCCGCGACCGTCGTGGCCATCGAGTACGATCCCAACCGCTCCGCCAACATCGCTCTTGTCGAATACGCGGACGGCGTGAAGGCCTATATCCTCGCCCCCGAGGGTCTCAAGGTCGGCGCGAAGGTCGTCGCCTCGGCCGACGCCGAGCCCACCGTGGGCAACTGCCTCCCCCTCAACAAGATTCCGTTGGGACTCTTCGTCCATAACGTCGAGTTCGTCCCTGGCCGCGGCGGCAAGCTGATTCGCGCCGCCGGTCTCGGCGCCCAGGTCATGGCCCGCGAGGAAGGGGCCGTCACGCTCCGCCTTCCCTCCGGCGAGGTGCGCAAGTTCCTCCCGAACTGCCGCGCCACCGTGGGCAATGTCGGCAACGGCGACCACGAGAACGTCTCGCTCGGCAAGGCCGGCCGCAAGCGCTGGCTGGGCATCCGCCCGACCGTCCGCGGCGTCGCGATGAACCCGGTCGACCATCCGATGGGCGGCGGCGAAGGCCGTACGTCCGGCGGCGGTCCGGCCGAATCCCCCTGGGGCAAGCTCGCCAAGGGCGGCAAGACCCGCAAACCCGGCAAGGCCTCGAGCCGCATGATCGTCAAACGGAGAAAGTAAGCCATGGGACGTTCTATTAAGAAAGGGCCGTTTGTCGACGAGTCCCTCATGAAAAAGGCCGAGGCGATGAACGCCTCCGCCCGCAAGCAGCCGATCAAGACCTGGTCGCGCCGTTCGGTGATTCTCCCGGAGTTCGTCGGGCTCACCTTCGCCATCCACAACGGCAAGCAGCACCTCCCGATCTTCATCACCGAGAATATGGTCGGCCACAAACTCCGCGAGTTCGCCCACACGCGCCTCTTCAAGAAGCACGGCAACTCCGAGGCGAAGGCCGCCGACAAGAAGTAGGAGCACTGAGTCATGGAAGTCAAAGCCATCACCCGTAATGTGCGCATGTCGGCCGGCAAAGGCCGCGACCTCGCCCGCGCCCTCAAGGGCAAGAGCGTCGCCGACGCGCTACGCATTACGGAATTCTCCCCGCGCAAGGCGGCGTTCCACCTGGGCAAGACCCTCAAGAGCGCCATCGCCAACGCGCAGAACAACAATCACCTCGATGTGGACACCCTCAAGGTCCGCTCGGCGGTGATCGACGAAGGCGTGAGCATGCGCCGCTTCTGGGCCCGCGCCCGCGGCAGTGCCGCTCCGATCGAAAAACAGACGTGCCACATTACCGTCGTTCTTACGGACGAGGCCAAATAAGGAAACCCGCCGGAAAGCCCGAAAGGGAACGCCGGCGGAAGGAGTAACACCTTGGGACAGAAAGTAAATCCGATTGGGTTCCGCATCCCGCTCACGAAGGACTGGCGCTCTCGCTGGTTCGCCGATAAGCGCCGTTTCGGCGAGTTTCTCGCCGAGGACGACATGATCCGGAGCTACATCAAGAGCAGCAAGGAGCTGGCCGAGGCCGGCATTTCCGACGTCGTGATCGAGCGCTTCGCCAATCGCGTCCGCATCATCCTCTTCAGCGCCCGTCCGGGCGTCGCGATCGGCCGCAAGGGCCGCGGCGCCTCCGGGGCGGAGGTTCCTGAGGCCGAGAAGGGCAAGAACCCCATCGACATCACGAAAGTCTATCTTCAGAAGAAGACCGGCAAGGAGATCTACATCGAGCTCCGCGAGGTCGTCGATTCTCCGGCCAACGCGCAGCTTGTCGCGGCCGGCATCGCCGACCAGCTCGTCCGCCGCATGCCCCTCAAGCGCGCCATGAAACGCGCCCAGCAGGACGCCATGAAGGCGGGAGTCGACGGGATCAAGATCTACGCCTCCGGCCGTATCAACGGAGCCGAGATTTCCCGCGCCGAGTGGATTAAGGAGGGCAAGGTCCCCCTGCACACCCTGCGCGCGAACATCGACTTCGGGTTCGCCGAGGCCGCCACCACGGCCGGCCGTATCGGCGTGAAAGTTTGGATTTGCAAGAGCGACGACTACAAGCCGATGAAGCCCACGGCTCCCGGCGAGCGTCGCGGAAGGAGGCCCAGCCATGCCGCTAATGCCTAAAAGAGTTAAACACCGCAAGGTCCAGCGCGGTAACCGCGGCGGCATCGCCACCACGAACACCTCGCTCGCCTTCGGTTCGTACGGGTTGAAGTGCCTGAGCCGCGGTTGGCTCACGGCCGTCCAGATCGAAGCCTGTCGTGTGACCATCAACCGCGCCCTCAACCGTCGCGGCAAACTTTGGATCCGCGTCTTTCCGGACAAGCCTGTTTCCGCCAAGCCGATCGAAGTCCGAATGGGTAAGGGCAAAGGCGATCCGGAGTACTGGGTGGCCGTCATCCGCCCGGGCACCATCTTCTTCGAGATCGACGGTGTGCCCGAGTCTCTCGCCAAGGAGGCTTTCCGCCTCGCCTCGGCCAAACTCGGGTTCCGCATGCAGTTCATCACCCGCAACGGCGCGGCCCGCTAAGGAGACCATTCATCCATGAAGGCACAGAAGTTTCGGGATATGAGTATCGACGAGATCAAGGCGCAGCTCGTCACGACGCGCCATGAACTCCAGGATTTGAAAGTCAAGGAAGCCGCGAAGACGGCCGGACGGGCCCCTGTCAAAGTGCGCGAGTTGCGCCATGACATCGCCCGGATGGAGACCGTGCTCCGCGAGAAGGAGACCGCGCTATGAGCGAGGCGACCAAAAACGATACCGGCGTCCGCAAGACCCGGAAAGGCGAGGTGGTGAGCAAGAGCGGAGACAAGACGATCGTCGTCCAGGTCAAACGCCGCTACCGTCACCCCGTGTACGGGAAGGAACTCATCGATGTCAAGAAGTTCCATGCCCACGATGAAGCAAACCGCGCCAAGGTTGGCGATAAGGTGCGCATCGAAGAATGCCGGCCCATGAGCCGCATGAAGCGTTGGCGCCTTGTCGAAATCGAATCCGCCTCGGCCGAAGAGAAGTAGGTTCCACCATGATTCAGGAAGAAACAGAACTCGTCGTCGCCGACAACACCGGCGCGAAGCGCGTCGCCTGCTTCCGGATTCTCGGACAGAAGAAGGGCTATGCCGGCCTCGGAGACCTCATCCGCGTCTCCGTCCGCGAGGCGACCCCGAACAGCTCCGTGAAGAAGGGTCAGGTCTGCCATGCGGTCATCGTCCGCACGGCCCATCCGATCGCCCGCGCGGACGGCTCCTATCTGAGGTTCGACAGCAGCGCCTGCGTGATTGTCGACTCCAAGAAGACCCCGCTCGGCTCCCGCATTTTCGGGCCTGTCGCCCGCGAGCTGCGCGACATGAACTACGCGAAGATTATCTCGCTTGCCCCGGAGGTGTTGTAATGAGTCTTCAGCGCATCAAGACCAAGGACACGGTGATTGTCATCGCCGGCGACGAGGCCGGAAAGACGGGCACCGTCAAGAAGATCGACCTCAAGAAGGGGCGCGCCATTGTCGAGGGGCTCAAGCTCGTCAAGAAGGCCGTCCGCAAGTGCGAGGCGCATCCCGACGGAGCGCTTCTCGACATCGAGGCCCCCATCGCCCTTTCCAACCTCATGCCCTATGACCCCAAGGCCAAGAAGGGCGTCCGCGTCGGCTCCGCCGCCGAGGGCGACTCCAAGGTCCGTGTCGCCAAGGGCACCGGTCATCGCTTCGAGTAGGAGACACCCCATGTCCACGTTGAAAGAAAAATACGTAAACGAGGTCGTCCCCGCGCTTAAAGAAAAGTTCGGCCTCACGAACCCCATGACGGTTCCGAAGGTGAAGAAGGTCGTGCTCAACATGGCCTTCGGCATCCTCGACAAGGACGCCCAGAAGGCGGCCGTCACGGACCTTGCCAAGCTCTCCGGCCAGCAGCCCATGCTCTGCCAGGCCCGGAAGAGCGTCTCCAACTTCAAGCTCCGCGAGGGCATGGTCGTCGGCGCGAAGGTCACCCTTCGCGGCGCCCGCATGTACGCGTTCCTCGAACGCTTCATGAACAACGCCCTTCCTCGTATCCGCGACTTCCGCGGTGTTCCCAACCGCGGCTTCGACGGCCACGGCTGCTACACGATGGGCCTGAAGGAAGAGTCCGTCTTCCCCGAAATCGGCAACAACCACGCCACCCCGGACCACGGCATGGACATCACGATTGTGACGTCCGCCCCGAACAACGAGCAGGCCAAGGAACTCCTCGTCCAGCTCGGCGTCCCGTTCGTCGGTAAGAACGCCGCCAAGTAAGGAGCGAATGATCCATGGCTAAGAAATCTTTGATGAACAAGTGCCGTCGCGCCAACGAGCGCAAGATGGCGGCGCTCGCCAAGGAACGCGACGGCGGACCTGCCGCCACGTTCACCACCCGCGCCTACACCCGCTGCAAGCGTTGCGGCCGTGTGCACGCCGTGCTCCGCAAGTTCGGGCTCTGCCGTATCTGCTTCCGCGAGATGGCGGTCAACGGCCAGATTCCCGGCGTCACCAAGGCCAGCTGGTAAGGAGGATTGCTACAATGAGTTGGTCAGATCCCATCGCGGATATGCTCTGCCGCATCCGCAATGCCCAGAAGGCCGGGCTCGAGGACGTCTCCATGCCCGCGTCCAAGCTCAAGGCCGAAGTCGCCCGCATCATGAAGGACGAAGGCTTCATCCTCGGCTATAAGGTCGAGGGAGATTCGAAGAAGTCCCTTGTGATCGAGCTCAAGTATTCCGACGCCGACGCCACCCCCGCCATCCGCGGTCTCCGTCGCGAGTCCAAGCCGGGCCTCCGCCGCTTCTGCGGTTGGAAGGACATCCCGCGCGTTCTCGGCGGTCTCGGCGTGTCCGTCGTTTCCACCTCCCAGGGCGTCATGTCCGGGCGCGAGGCGCGCCGCCGCAAAATCGGCGGCGAGCTCCTCTGCAGCATCTGGTAAAGGAGCAACCCCATGTCACGTATCGGTAAACAGCCTGTTCCGGTCGCCGACGGCGCCAAAGTCTCCGTCGACGGTTCTGTCGTCACGGTCGAAGGCAAGCTCGGCAAGCAGACCTACACGCTTCCCGCCGGCATTTCCGCCAAGGTCGAGGACGGCAAGGTCGTCGTCGAGTGCTCCAATCCCGGGGACCGTAAGATCCACGGCTTCTGGGGCCTCGCCCGCACACTCATCTCCAACATGATTTTCGGGGTCGTCAAAGGCTACGAGAAGAAACTGGTCATCGAGGGCGTCGGCTTCAAGGCCGCCGTCTCCGGCAAGCAGGTCTCTCTCTCCCTCGGCTTCGCCAATCCCAAAATCTACAACATTCCCGAAGGCGCCAAAGTCGCCGCCACGCCCGATGGTCTCACCGTCACCGTCACCGGGATCGACAAGCAGCTCGTCGGCCGCGTCGCGGCGGACATCCGCAGCTACTATCCCGCCGAGCCCTACAAGGGCAAGGGCATCCGCTACGCGGACGAGAAGATCCGCCGTAAGGAAGGCAAGAAGGTTGCGTAAAGGAAGCGTTTTCCCATGAAATTGAAGCTTAAGACACGCAAAGACTACCGCGTCCGCCGCCACCTGCGTCTTCGTCAGAAGGTCGCGGGCACGGCCGCGCGCCCCCGCATGGCCATCTTCATCTCGAACGCGCACATGTATGTGCAGTTCATCGACGACGATGCCGCCAACACCCTCGCCTGCGCCTCCACGCTCGGGACCGGCGCCAACGTGAACTGCACCACCGCCAAGGAACTCGGGGCCAAGGCCGCCGAGGCCGCCAAGGCCAAGGGCATCACGAAGGTCGTCGTCGACCGCGGCGGATTCAAGTTCCAGGGCCGCGTCAAGGCCATCGTCGACGGTGCTGTCGAAGGCGGTCTTTCCATCACCTCCGAGGATAAGGAGAACGCGTAATGAGTGCCGAAGAAAGAAGCCGTGACCGCGACGAGGTCAAGGAGTTCGACGAGACCACAGTGTTTGTCAACCGCTGCGCCAAGGTCGTCAAGGGCGGCCGTCGGTTCAGCTTCAGCGCCGTCATCGTCATCGGCGACCGCAAGGGCCGCGTCGGTCTCGGATTCGGCAAGGCCCACGAGGTCTCCGAGGCCATCCGCAAGGCCACCGACGCCGCGCACCGGAACGTCATCTCCATCACGATGAAGGACAAGACGATCCCGCACGAGGTCACCGGCCAGTGCGACGGCGGGCGCGTCCTCCTCAAGCCGGCCTCTGAAGGTACCGGCGTCATCGCGGGCGGCGGTATGCGCGCCGTCCTCGAAATGGCGGGTGTCCGCGACGTCCTCGGCAAGAGCCAGGGCTCGAAGAACCGTCTCAACGTGGTCAAGGCCACGCTCGACGCGCTCTCCCAGCTCCGCACCGCCGAGACCATCCAGGCCCTCCGCGCGCAGCAGGATTAATGAAGGCACGGCGGGAGCCGCGTCTTCCGGAAGGAGGCGCGGCATTCCCGCCGGGTCGCAACGAAAAGGAACTTTCACATGGATTTGCATTCCTTCACCACCATCCCCGGTGCCCGCAAGGACGGCATCCGCAAGGGCCGCGGCGACGCGTCCGGCAAAGGCGGTTCCGCCGGTAAAGGCACCAAGGGCCAGATGTCCCGCAAGGGCCATAAGCATAAGGAGTCGTTCGAAGGCGGCCAGATGCCGCTCCTCCGCCGCCTCCCGAAGCGCGGCTTCAAGAACGTGAACGACAAGGACTACACCGTCGTCTCCTTCGAGACCCTCAACCGGTTCGAGGACGGCTCGGTCGTCGATCCCTGCGCCCTCATCGAAGCCAAACTCCTCAAGCAGCCCGAGAACGGCGGCATCAAGGTTCTCGCCAACGGCAAGCTCGAAAAGAAGCTCACCGTCAAGGCCAACGCCTTCAGCGCCTCCGCCAAGGCCGCCATCGAGGCTCTCGGCGGCACCTGCGAAGTGATTAAATAGCAGCGCGGTGCCCGGTGCGCAGTGCCTGTTACGGGCTCCGCGCCGACATCCGGCCGCACAAAGACCCTCGGTCGAAAGACCGGGGGTTCTTTTTTTGCGCGCCGGGTCCCGGCGGAAGAACGGGCGGGCGGGGAGGGGGCTCGGCGATCTGCTGTTTCTCGGCGCCGTTCATTCGTTTTTTCCGGGATATTGCGGAAGAGTTCCTTTCCTGTTTTCTGCGACGGGCAGGATGAATTTTCTTCCGCACCGTAATTTCATTTTCGCGTCATTTCGTGTCCGGGCCGTCCGACACGGCACTTTTCCAAGGAAATTTCGGCCGGAAAAACTTTCCGCACCGTAATTTCATTTTGGGTCACGAATGGTTCTCCGGACCAATCAGGGCGTTTTCTTTCGGGAGGAGTCTTCTCCCCCTTCCTTCTTCCGATAAAATATCGTATTGACGCGGATAGTCCGAAATGATATTATCTCGAACTGTTCTATCCGAAATAGGATTTTTAGCGAAGGGGCACGACATGGACGAGCAGACACACAACGACCGGATGGTGGAGGAGCGGCTGGGGTTGACGCACAGCCTCTTTCCGATTTTCAAACGGATGCAGGAACGGATCTCTAAAGAATTAGAAGAGTGGAAGCTTCCGTTCCACGCCGTCGACACGCTCGTTCTTCTGGATGTCCATCCCGACCTGTGGGAACCCGCCCAGCTCGCGGAACGCGTCCGGATACCCCGGCAGACAATGACCAGTGTCCTCGACACACTGGAGCGTCGCGGACTTGTCCGGCGCGGCCCCCACCCGAGCGACCGCCGTCGCGTCCGCCTCGAAGTCACTCCCGAGGGACACAAAATCACACTTTCGGTCATCGACCGGGTCCGCGCCATGGAGGAGCATGCGCGCGCCGCGCTCGGCTCCGATGCCGACAAACTGTTGGAGCTGATTCGCCGGTTTGAAGAGGCTCTGGGGTGAATTCTCCGCAAGCGTGGAGAGACGACGAGGGAAAACATTGCAAATCCGCCTTCGCGCCTCTCCCGGACATAGACCGAGGAGGCCCGATATATCGCGGCGGAGTACTTTCGAAATATTCGTGAAACGAGGAAAAAAAGGAGGAGAAGCATGGTCAGAAGATTTCTGCTCATCATTCCGTTGGCGCTCACGGGCTGCGTGTCTTTCGACGCGCGCGATGCCCGTCGGGAGCAGACGGAGTTGTTTCGGAAAGAGCTTGGCGAGAAGGCCTCGGTCTGGCTCGCGGAGCCCGTATCGCTCGAGGACTGCGTTCGGATTGCCATGACGAACAACTATGAGGTACGCGCGGCCGAACTCGACCGCGAGGTGGGCCGTTGGGCGAAGACCATGGCGTTCTCGTCCTTCCTCCCGCAGGTGGAGGCGAAGGCGAGCTATGTGTGGTATCAGGACGAGCCGGTCGTCTCACCGAAGTCGTTCGAGAGCGCGTCGGCCGATGCCGGTCTCCCCGTGTTCATGCCTGCGGCGTGGTTTCTCTACGACGCGGCTCGTCACGGAGCGGACGCGGCCGATCTCGCCGCCTCGTATGTCCGGCAGAGCATCGTCCTCAAGACGACGCAGGCGTATTACGACGTCATTGTCCAACAGGAGACGATCGCCGCCCTGAAAACGCAGTTGGAGGCCGCCGAGGAGCGGAGCGGCCGTGTCGCTGGCCTTGCCCGGGAGGGCATGGCGCGCGGGTGGGAACTTGGCCAGGCGACGTACCTCGCCGAGGCCCGCCGCACGGAACTCGCCGCGGCGAAGCGGAAACTCGCCACGCTTAAGGGAGACCTCCTCCGGTGTCTCGGGCTCTCCCCGCTCTCTGATATCGAGCTTCTCGGGGACGACCAGGTTCCGGCGCGTCCCGAGGGGTCCGTGGAGGACTTGGTGCTTCGGGCGTTGGAGATTCATCCCGAGCTCTCGCTCGCCGACCGCCAGGTTGTCATCAAGGAAACCGAGGTCCGCAAGGCGTTCTGCGATTTCATCCCCGTGCTCAATCTTTTCATCTCGTATTCCCATTCGGGAAACACGTTGATGGGGCAGCCCGCGGACAACCTTTCGTTCGGTTTCAGCGGCGCGTGGTCGGTTTTTAAGGGTTTCGCGAACACGGCGGCGTACAACACCAAAAAGGTCGAGCGCCGGAAGAGCGAGCTGGCGCGCGAGGAGACGTTCCTGTCGGTGATGGCGCGCGTGATCGCCGCCGAGGCGGCGGTACGCGACGCCGCAGACGGCGCGGCCGTGGCCGCGACGGCCTATGAGACGGCGCTTGGCAAGGCGGAGGACTTCGAGGCGCGCGCGAAAGAGGGTCTTGTCCCGCTCAACGAGGCGCTCGACGCCCGCGCCGCCGCGGATCTCGCCCAGGTCGAACTCGTCCGGAGCCGCTACCGGGAGAGGGTCGCGGTCGCTGCGCTCCGCTTTACCATGGGTGAATGACGAGAAAGAAAGGAGAATGCGATGAAAAACAGCAATCAGGACCATTCGTCCGAGAATTTCCGCACCGTAATTTCATATTGGATGAACCGTAGACTCATCGGGCTCGTCATACCGGTCCTGGCCGCGGGATGCGGGGGCGGAGAGACGACCACCGGAACGCCCCGCGAGACGCTGGCCGACCGCGTGCTCCCCGTGCGGACGCAGACCGTGGCTCCGGGTGTGTTCGAGGACCGGCTCACTGTCCAGGGCAGCCTCGAGTCCGTCGATACCGCGGTGGTGTCGGCCCGTGCCGGCGGCCCGCTTGTCGAGGTGTGCGTCGACGTGGGCGACAAGGTGGAGAAGGGGGTCACAAAACTCTTCTCCATCGACTCCGTCGCGTTGGAGAACAAGGCGGCCATCGACCGTGAGGGCGTCGCCACCGCGAAGGCGTCGCTCGCCGTCGCCGAGGCCCAGACGCGGTCGGCGAAGGCCGAGCTCCATAAGGCCGCGGCCGACGCCGACCGTTTCGCGCGCCTGCACGCCGAGAAGCGGGTGACGGACAACGAGGCCGAGACGGCCGCCACTCGCAAGGAGGCCGCGGAGGCCGCCGTGGCGGTCGCCGAGGCGAACGTCCAGCTCGCCCGCCAGCGCATCGCGCAGGCCGAGGCCGCGCTCGCCATCTCCGAGCGGAGTCTTTCCGACGCGACGCTTCTCGCTCCGATCGACGGTGTGGTGAGCGCCCGTCTGAAAGAGCCCGGAGAGATGGTCGCCGCCGGAACGCCGGTCGTGACAGTCCACGACACCCGCAAAGTCAAGGCCCGCGCGTTCCTTCCCTCCGAGTACTACGACCGAGTGGTACCCGGCAAGACGGTGTTCTCGCTTTCGCTCGGCGGCGAGTCCGCGGGCGAGGTGACCGTCGCGGCGAAGAGCCCCGTCATCGACATGCGTCTCCGGACATTCGAGTTTCGCGGCGTGCTCGAGAACGTCGCGGGCGCGGTGCCGGGCCGGATGGGCGATTTCACGGTCGTTTTCGAGCGGCGCGAGGGGCTCTCCGTTCCCGACGAGGCGGTTCTGGACCGCGCCGCGGGGACGGTCGTCTTCGCCGAACGCGACGGAAAGGCCGTCCAGCGGATGGTGAAGACCGGCCTTCGGTCCGACGGACGGACCGAAATTCTGGAAGGTCTCTCGGACGGCGAACGGGTTGTCGTCGAGGGGCAGTCGCAGCTGTTCGACGGGCGTGCTGTCAACGCGGTCCGGACGAACGACTGACGAAGGAAAGGAGACCGCCATGTTTCTAGCCACAGCATCCACCAAGCGTCCTGTCGCGATGGGGTGCCTTCTCATCGCGCTGGTTGTCCTCGGCGTCAACGCGTTCCGGAAATTCTCGCTTGAGAATCTTCCCAACATGGACGTTCCGTACGTCACGGTCACGACCGTCTGGCCCGGCGCCTCGCCGGAAGACTGCGAAAAGGACATCGCGAAACCCATCGAGGACGCCGTCTCGGGCGTCGAGGGGGTGAAGCACGTCAACTCGATGTGTCTGGAGAACGCGGCGAGCGTCATTCTGGAGTTCGACCTCTCGGTGAACGTCGATGTCGCCTCGCAGGATGTCCGTGAGAAGGTCGACGGCATTCTCTCGCAGCTTCCGGCGGACGCCGAGCGTCCCGTCATTGAAAAGCTCGACATCAACGCGACGGCCGTCGCGACGCTCTTCCTTGAGGGAGAGCAGTCGGTCGACGAACTCTACAACTATGCCGACAACAACCTGGCGGACCGGTTCTCCAACGTCAAGGGCGTCGCGTCGGTCGACCTTGTCGGAGGCAACGAGCGCGAGGTCTGGGTCGAACTCGACCGCGGGAAGCTCGCCGCGGCGGGACTCACGGCGGCGGACGCCGTCCGGGCGATCCAGGGCGGCATCCTCAGCCTTCCCGGAGGCCGCGTCCGCGAAAGCGGAAGCGAGTACGCGGTGAAGTTCGACGCCGATTTCGCCGACCTTGACGCCGTCGCGGGACTCGAGGTCGCTGCCTCGGACGGCGCACGGCGGACGCTTGCCGACCTCGGCACGGTCCGGAACGCTACGAAGGAGGTCCGCCAGCGCGCGTTCCTCAACGGGACGCCCGGCGTCGTCGTGAAAATCGTGAAGAAGTCCGACGGCAACACGGTCGAGGTCGTCGAGAAACTTCGCGAGCGCTACGACGAGCTCTCCGCCACGCTGCCCGCCGGCATGCGGCTTCGTTGGGTGTACGACGACGGAGCGATCGTCTCGAAGACGGTCTCCTCGACGCTCTCCGACCTCGTCTCCGCGGTGCTCCTCTGCGCGGGTATCCTTTTCGCCTTCCTTGTCAACGTGCGCACGACGCTCATCGTCTCCGTCACGATGCCGGTGACGGTGCTTGTCGCGTTTTTCTTCATGCGGCTTTTCGGGCTTACGCTCAATATCATCACGCTTCTTGCGCTCGGGCTTTCGGCTGGCATCCTCGTCTCGAACTCCATCGTGGTGCTGGAGAACGTCGTGCGGCGCTTCGAGGACACGGAGGACCCGTGGGAGGCCGCGCGCGTCGGAACGAGCCAGGTGGCCGTCGCGGTGCTTGCCTCGGCGGGCACGAACGTGGTCGTGATGCTGCCCCTCACGATGATGAGCTCCATCGTGGGCAAGGTGTTCACGCCGTTCGCGACGACGACGCTCATCGTCAACCTCGCCTCCATCTTCGTCTCCTTCACGCTCGTCCCGATTCTCTGCGCGCTCTTCATGAGGCGCGGGGCAAGGTTCGCGGGCTCTTGGACCGCCCGGTTCGAGCGTCGTTGGGACGAGGGGTTCGGACGTCTTGCCGCGCGCTACGGGAGTTGGATCCGCGCGGTCGCGGACCGGCGGGTCGTCTCGGGGCTCGCGGTTGTCGCGACTGTGGCGGTTTTCCTGCTCACAATGGTCTTCGGGACGCGCGGCATCGGTTTCAACTTCATCGATACGGACGACTGGGGCCGGGTTTTCGTCCGGTGCGAGTTCCCGACCTACTATGACCTCCAGCGCACGACGGATCGGGCGCAGGAGATCGCCGCGATGTTCAAGGAATACCCCGACCTGGAAGAGACGCTGATCTCGGCCGGCCGTGCCGACGCGCTGGGCGGTCAGGCGAACGAGGGCGTGTACCTCGCGCAGATCGAGCTTGTCTTCAAGCCGGTGTACGAACGGAAATGGAAGATATCCGACATGGTGCAGCGCGTCCGGGCGGACCTCGCCGTCGTGCCGGACCTCATCGCGTCGGCCTCGCCGCCGAGTCCGATGGGCGGCAGCGTCAACAACATCAACCTCCGCCTGTGCGGGCCCGATCTGGATACGCTCGGAGACAAGGCGGTCGCGCTGCAGCAGGAGATCATGAAGGATCCCGACGTTGCGGCGATCGACACGACGGCCCGCGACGACAAGCCGGAACTCCGGGTGCGTCCGCGCCGGACGGTTCTCGCGGACGCCGGCGTCACGCCCGCGGCGGTCGGGACGGTTGTCCGCGCGAATCTCGACGGTATCGAGGCGGCCTCCTACAAGACGGGCGACCGGACGGTGGACATCCGCGTGAAGACCGCGGAGCGCGCGGGGACGGGCCAGGTCGCGGAGTTCGCGATTCCGTCGATGCCGGGCTACACCGTGCCGCTTTCGGCGGTGGCCGACGTGGTGCGAGGGCGGACGAAGAGCATGATCTACCGGGTGGACAAGGAGCGCTCCGTCTGCATCCTCGGGAACGAGGCGCCGGGGGCGCCGGCGAAGACGGTCACCGACCGGATTGTCGCGAGGGCGGAGGAGATGGGCGTCGTGGACGCCGCGTCCGGCTACACGCTGCGGCCCGGCGGGTCGACGGAGACCATGGACGACTCGCTCGCGGACTTCGGGGAGGCGATCGTTCTCGCGGTGCTGCTGACCTATCTCACGCTCGCGGCGATTCTGGAGAGTTTCACGCGGCCGTTTCTCGTGCTGCTCACGGTGCCGATGGCGCTCATCGGCGTGGTGCTCGCGCTCCGGTGGACGGGGCTCAACATCTCGATCTTCGTGTTGTTGGGCGTCATCCTGCTCATCGGCGTCGTGGTGAACGCGGCGGTGCTCGTCGTGGACCGGATGGACCAGCTTGTCCGCGAGGGGGCGGAGCGCCGCGAGGCGATGCTTCTGGCGGTCGAGCAGACCTTCCGGTCGGTGCTGATGGTTGTCGCGGCCTCGGGTCTCGGAATGATTCCGATCGCGATGGCGAGCGGAATCGGCGCGGTCTATCGCGTCGGAATCGGCGCGGCGAGCGTGGGCGGCATTCTGGTCGCGGGCGTCCTCACGGTCACGGTGCTCCCGCTTTTCTATCTGGTGTTCGTCCGGAAGAGGTAGACTGTCCCTCCGGGGAGAGTTTTGGTATGCTTTCGCGTATGAAAGCGAAGAGCGCCTCGTCCCTTAAATGTAATTTCTTCTGTATCGCGCTGGCCTTGGTTTTTTTCGCGTTTTCCACCGGGACCACGTGGACGCCGGGGTGTGATTTCGTATGGCGGCTGAACGAGAGCCGTTGCGTGCTGGCCGGCTACGACCCGTATGCGGTCGCGTTCAATGGTGTCGAGACACCGGATTACTGCTCGCTGTTCAATCCGGAGGACGGAAAGCGGCTGGTCAACGGGTACACGCCGTGGACGTACCTGTGGACGATGCCCCTGTCGTTCCTTTCCGACGAGTTGGCGAATACGCTGTTTATTTTGATGAATCTGGTGGCGTACGTCGTGCTGATTGTGTTTGCGGCGAAGTATGCGAAAGAGAAAAGTCTCTCCCGGTTCGACACAATGGGGGTGATGGGGTTCTCGGTGTTTCTTGGGGCCTCGCTTCCAAGGGTGCTGCAGGTCTCGAATTTCGGGTTGCTGATGGCGGCCGCGCTGACGGGGATGGCATACTGCCTAAACCGGCGGCGGGACGTTCTGGCGGGCGTGCTGTACGCGGTCTTGTGCATTAAGCCGCAAATCGCGCTGCCCTTCCTGATACCGTTGCTCTGGCGGCGGCGGTTCCGGACTGTCGCGACGGCGGGGGCGCTGTGTTTCCTCTCGTCGTTGCCTCCGGCCGTCTGGTGCCGCAGGAATCCGCTTGCGATGATTCTCCATGTCGCGGACTCCGGATCCCGGTCAATCCGGACGTGGAGCCGGAGCACGGCGCTTGTCCCGGCGCCGGTTTTCAAACTATTGTCAGAATGGATTCCGGAGAACGCGGTGTTGTTGCTTTCGACTCTGACCGCGCTTACGGTCTGCGTTCTGCTGACCCGGCGTCTCCGGAAGGCAGAGGAGGATGCGTGCGTGTGGCTTGTTCCGGCGGTTTTCGCCGCGCTGAACGGCCCGTACGGGCATCTTCACGACCGAGTGATGCTCTCGCTCCCGTTGGTGGTTCTTTCGGCGCAGCGGTTCGCCGTCTCCGTTGAAAGGTCCGGCGCGGCGGACTGTTCCTCCTTGGTTTCTCCGTCGCGCCGTTCTCGTCTCCTGACGTGGGGACTTGTCCTTTTCGCGGCGGAATTCGTGCTGATGCCGTTTCTTGGAACCGTGTACGTCGACACATCGGAGGCCGCGTTCACCGCGGTGTCCGCCTACGATTGGTTTCTTTGTGTCGTGAGCTATCTGCAGATTGTGTTTTTATTCGTGTGGACGCGGATTTGCGGAAGCCAAGCCATTTCAGTGGAAACGGGTCGCGTAGCGAATGCGTGATGATTCAGGTTAAACTTTCCGGCGGTCTGGGGAACCAGATGTTTCAGTATGCCTTCGCGGCGTATCTCGCGGAGGCGAATGGAGCGGTCGTCCTGAATGACGCGCGGTATAAGACGCTTCCGAGTCATCATGGGATGGAGCTCAGAAAAGTATTCGACTTGCCGGAGACTTTGCCGATTGTCCACGAGCGCTGTCGATACGGATATAACGAGGACAGCGTGTTGTTTCGGACGGTCAGGCGTTTGACCGGCGTGGAACTCAGGACGAGGCATGTGTTTTTCGAGCATCCTGGGAAGTCCGGTCTGGTGTCTCAGAAGCGGATGGATCGTGATATGTATTTTGTGGGATGGTGGCAGGATCTTCGGTACATTTTCCCTGTGGAGGAGAGACTGAAACGGGATTTCGTTTTTCGGCCGTTTCCGGACGGGAGGAACCGCGCGTTCGCGGAGGGGGTTTTGGCGAACCGCGAGACGGTCTCGGTGCATGTTCGCCGGGGCGACTATCTGACTGTCGGCGCGCTGAATCTCGGGGAGAGCGGATATTACCGCAATGCGATGGACGCGGCGAGAATACGCCTTCAGAATCCGCTTTTCGTGGTGTTTTCGGATGATATCGGCTGGTGCCGTCGCGAGTTCGGAGCGAAATCAGATGTCGTTTTCGCCGACTGGAACCAAGACGGGGACAGTTATCTGGACCTGCGGTTAATGAGCCTGTGCCGGCATGCGGTCGTCGCGAACTCGACATTCAGTTGGTGGGCGGCGTTCCTCAATCGGAATCCGAAGAAACTTGTTTTTTGTCCGGAGCGGTGGAATCGGTCGGGAAGTCTGCGGCTAGCGATGCCGGGATGGTTGGAGACCTCATTGGCGAGATAGCTCTTTTTGGGGGAGCGCTTCCCGACGGATCCAGCACCCGTAGAGCATGCATGGGACAGAAAGAAGGATGATGGTCCGGGGGAGCGTGTCGAGAAACGGCATGAGGCCGGAAAGGTCGATCGAGACGAAGCGTTTCAGCGGAACAAGCCAACGCGGTTCGCACCGGAGATTGATTGTGGTGAAATAGAAAAGATTGGTCGCGAGCAGACAGGCGGAAGTGCCGACGGCCGCGATTTTCCCCCGAAACGGAATCGGGCGCAGGGACTCCAGCGCGAGCACAAGCAGAGGAAGCATGAAGACGCACATGTCGTAGGGTCGTGAGTAGGCCCATGCGGTGCAGAGAATCGCGGGCGGAATCAGCCGGAGGTCCCACCGGGGCTCGGACTTCAGAAATACCGACGCGAGGACGCAGAGCGCGGTTCCAAGCGCCATTCCCGCGGCGTTGATGGCAGGGAGATCCAGATCTGAGTTCGGATAGAAGAACGAGATGGGATGGAGCAGAAGCGGGGGCTGGAAGAGCATGGGCGTTCCGGCTTCTTTGATGCAGAGGATGAGGTCTACGGGGGATGTATGGCAAAGGATTGCGGGAGGAATCGTCAGAAGAATGCAGAGCGCCGCGCCGTATGCGACCGCCCGGAATTCACGGTGCAGAAGGAGCGTGACGGCGAAGAGAAGGCCGATTTGCGGTTTCTGCATCAGGAAAAGCAGGGCGATCCCGGACAGAAGAGGACGTCTCCGTTCCAATGATTCCAGCAGGGCGATTGCGTAGACGGGAAGGAATGCTCCGAAATTGAGCGACATGATGCTCGCCTTGAAAGGATAGGTGAAAAAAATGGAGAGAGTCGCGACGGAAAGCGATGTCCAACGGTCTTGGGTTTGGCGGAGGGCGCGACGCCATCCGAACGCGAAGAGAAATACGATGGAAAGGACTTGGAGACCGAGGTTGATGTCCCGGGCTGTGGGATAGTCGAGAAGTGTGAATGGAAGGACAAGCGTGTATTCCCAAGGGGTATAGGCGTGGACGGCGTGGACTTCGTCCCATGGATATTTTTCGCGGTCGATTTCTTTATCCAGCGGCACATAGTCCGGGAGGACGATTTTTTCCGAATAGACATCGAAGGGATTGATGCCGCGAGAGACGAGGAGCGCCTCATGGTATCGCATAGAGAAGTCCATGGTGGTCCACGACCGGCATCGTTTGATGTCCTTCGCGAACGAGAAGCACAGTATCGGCAGCGCGACAATCGGGAAGACTCGTACGAGAAACCGACGGATGGTCATGGAGTGCATAGGAAAAGCGGCTTGGAGAAAAGATCAAGAGACCTATATCGCGTATTCGAGGAGAAACTGGACTCTTCTGTTCAGTCTTGCCGGAGTGTCGCCGTAATCGGCCAAAAGCGTTTCGACGAGTTGTCGGGACTTCATAAAATCGGTCGGTACGTGGTCGCAGACGAGTCCCGGACGGTATTCCGCCGAGAGACGCTTCGCGAGAGAGGTCCCGGGGGGGGCGTATCGGGCTCGGAAGAAGTGGGGAACGTGGGATTGAAGCATCCTGGAAGCCTCATGAAGCGGGACTGTGGAGTGTGGAAGAAGCCATTCGGGCGGACAGGGTTGCGCCATTTCCGACGCGTCGCGGAGGCGTTGGGCGAGGCGTTTCAATTGAAGCGCCGTCTGGTAGTGACAATGGATCTCTGGACAGTTATCTTTGAGCCAGCCTTTGATGCCGGGATTTCGTCCGCGGAAGTGGCCGTCCGGGGTGGGAATGGAGCGGTTGTTGACATAGGCTTCAAGGTCGTTGAGGGCCGATCCGAACGCGATGGCGTCCTCGGTGGATCCTTTCCTCCGATTCCACAGGGAGAGGAGAGTCTCGGGGGATGGCGGGGGATTGAGGGAGGTCCGGATGACGTGTCTCCAGGGATTTGGCTGGACGAGAGCGCGTTTTTGGGAGAGTTCGTACGTTTGGAGGCTTCGGGAGAAGAACGCGTAGGTTTTTACAAGGACGCTGAGCAGAAAAAAGGAGCCGTTGACGACGAGAAAAAGGGGGAGGAAAAAAAGAATCAAGGCGTAGAACGACTCGGCCCGGTTGTAGCGGTTCACGGAGAGAAGGTCTGCGGAGAGATCCTGGATGGTTTCCCAGACGATACCGTCGAATAGAAAGAGCGGGGCGTTTTTCCGGATCGGCGAGCTTTCCCGGGTGTTGCGGCGTTTCCGGAGCGTTGAGCGTTTCCGGCGCGGTGAGCTTTCTCGGGTGTTGCGGCGTTTAGGCGCGTGTTTCGACTTTCGGTCAGAAACATCAGAAACGAAATCTTTCCCGTCAGCGCGTCTGCCCGTATTCGCATTCCCTGTTGCGCGGGGCCGTCCATTTGTTCGTATGCGATCGTCCGCGCGTCCCATCTGACAAAGTTTCCGTTTCATTTCGCTTTTTCTCCAAATGTCGGCATCATCATATTTCAAATCAGAAAAATTGTCAATAACCGAAATTTATGCATTTTTAAATTAGAGATTATCAAATTCAAAATTTATATTCGAGATATAAAACAAAAAAATAATATAATGAAAGAAAATTACATAAATTTCGGTTAGAAATAGCGGTTTCAGTGAATTGTGGATAGCTCATGCGTTCAATCTCGGCCGTTCAGGTTGTCCATGACCAGTGTCGCCGGGCCAGCCACTTCCGCGCCCACCTCCCTGCGAACGACTTGAAGAGGTTCATAGGTCCTCGCGCCGTGGTATGTCATGAGCATGAGATCGCTCTGTTTTCCGATGGCGGAGACCATGCAGCGGCGGACGGATCGGTTCCCTGTGGTCCGACATACCGACGGATGCCCGTGCAGGAGGATGCCTTGTCGCGCCGCAGGAGTTGATACCGACAACACCTGACGGGTGCCCGCGCAGGAGGACGCCCCTCGTCCGCATGGCACCAACCAGTACGGTGTCCACGTTCTCCAACGTTTCTTCCTCCTCCACACATCGCAAGCAGGGCGGTCGAGTCGGCACGTATCAAGCGCGAGAACGCAGGTCTCCCCCCGCGCAAGCAGGGCGGCGTATGTGATTCGTGTTTTCGCAGAGAGGGAATTGCCTGTAGATAGGATGAAATGCTACAATCCCCCCGCAAGAAAAAGAGCAAATAAATTTTCGCGCCGCCGCTTTCCACATACACCTTCAGTCATGTACATGTCTCGTCCGGACCGGTTGTCATCTCCATTGCCTTCCGCTGTGTCATCATGATGCCCGCACGCCTCCAATTGTGCCGGAGAAACGCCGCTCCTTTTCGACACGCGCCGCCGCGGTATTCCCCTCCGCGGTTTCTGCCGGACCGTCGCATTCGGCACGAAACGACGCAGAACGGACACGAATCCCATGAAATTCCTTTTTCCAACTCCGGTCGTTTTTGACGGCGACGTATCCCGGTTTCTTCAGCGGGACGGAGCCCGTTTCGCCCGGTATCTCGCGTCGGAGGGCCATGAGGCCCGGAAAATCATTCTTTCAGAAAACCTGCGGGGAGGCAGGGGCGCGGAGGCTCCGAGGGGCTGCGAAACTTTCGATTCGGGAAGCGCCGGGCGCGGACCGGTATTCGAGCCAAGGGGCAGAGCGAACCCTACCCGAGCGGAACTTTCTGTCCGCGCCCCGATGTTTATCCCGTCCGCACCGGATCAACTCCTCGAAGTTTCCACTCCGGCCGACTGGCGAAATCCTGACTATTGGAGGGCGCAGGAGGCGGACGGTGTGTTGCTCTACGGCGGAATCAATCCTCTGCTGGAGCCGGTCGCACTGGCCGTCCGCGAGGCGGGAATTCCTCTGGTTCTGAAACTGGATATGTCCGCCGGCATCGTGCGGTTCCCGAAAGACGTCTCTCGGCAGTTCGTCACTGGATACTTCCGGGCACGAGAGTCGAATGGTCCCGTCAGGGCCTTTCTGCTTTCGGTCTGGCGGCAGATTTCCAGACTGCGTCCGTCCCGGATACGCTTTCTTGAGCGCTACCTCCCGCTGTTCGACACGGTGACCTGTGAAAACGAATTCGCGTTGCGGAACACGAGGGAGTGGGCGTCCGTCCATCTTCCGGATCCGACGGCTCCCCGGATCGATCTGCTGGAACATCCGGTCCCCGATGAATTCATGTTCTCCTCCGGCGCCAAGAAGTCTCCGCAAGTTCTCGCGGCCGCTCTCGACTGGTCCAATCCGAGAAAGGGCGGCTGCCTTCTCGCATCGGTCCTTGCCCGGGCGCTTCCCGCCCGCCCGGCGTATTCCGCCGTGGTGGTCGGAGACGGGTCTCAGGCCGTCAAAGCGCGGGCGGAGAAGGAGGCGGGCCGCGATCTTCCCATCCGTGCCGTGCCTCGGCAAAGCGGAGACGGTATGGCCGGCCTGTACCGGTCGTCCGAAATCTTCCTTCTTCCTTCCGGATCCGAAGGAAATCCGAATGTCGCGTTCGAGGCGCTCTGTTCCGGGTGCTCGCTTGTGTTCCCGGCGACGCTAGCCGGACTCCGCCCCGTCGTGGAATCCCGCGCCGGAATCGCGGCGTCCGCAAGGAACGTCCAAAAAATGACGGAGGCGTTGGAAGCGGAGATTTCCGGTTGGGAATCCGGCCGTCGGTCGCCGGAGCGGATCTCCTCGGAATATTCAAAGGCGTTCCATGTCTCCGAGCTTTCGGAACGCCTGCTCACGATGTTCGAGACTTCCCGGAAGCATGCGGTTCGTTCATGAGTTTCCCCGGAAGGCCGCTTCGTTGGCGGATTCTGGCGCGGAACCCCGTTTTTTTGATATACTGAAAACACATCGGTTCCGGGAGACCCCGCTCACCATGTCTCCCGGAGTGTTCGTCCAAACCCTGTCTTTTTTTTATGTCGGAACTCAGCGCCCCAAGCTCTTCCAAGCGGCCAAGCATCCAGACCGGTTCTGCCGGGACTGGAAAGACGCCGCTTGTGGTCGTGGGGAAGGTGCTGAAGGTCGCGCGGATCCGTCTCGACACGTTTTTCAGTACGCTCCGGATGCGGTTTTGGCTCCGCATGAACGGCGTTCATGTCGGGCGGAGGTTGCGGGCAATCGGTTTCTCCTTGCGGGACGTCCGCATCCAGGTTTCCATCGGCGGACGCGCCTCGATCGGCGATTCCGCGTATATCCGGACCGGAGTCTGGTGCACGGAGGTCGGTCGTTCCGGGACACGCATTCTGGTCGGAAAGCGCGGGACACTATCCGTCGGAAACCGGGTTTGGATGTCGAATCCTTCGATTGTCGCCCACGAGCGCGTGACCATCGGCGACGATACGTTCCTTGGAGGCGGCGTGCAGATTTTCGACACGAATTTCCATTCGACCGATCCCGTTGTCCGAGCATCCCGAAAAGAGACGCCCGGCACAGTGCGCGTCGCGCCGGTGACAATCGGCAGGCGGGTCTTCATCGGGGTCGACGCGATTGTGTGCAAAGGAGTGACCATCGGCGACGAGGCGATGGTCGCGGCGGGTTCCGTCGTCGTGGACGATGTGCCTCCGGGCGAGGTTTGGGGAGGAAATCCGGCGAGGCGTTTGAGATGAACAGGTCAAAATCATGAAAATCCTTTTCCCCACACCCGTCACTTGGGACGGGAACGACGATCGGTATCTGCAGCGCGACGGCGCGCGTTTCGCGCAGTGGTTCGCCGCGCGAGGACACGAGGCGGTCAAAATCATCTATGACCGGGGAAAGGTTCCCGGAACGCCGGTCAGCCCCCTTTTGGCGCTCGGTACGCCCTCCCAATGGCAAGATCCGGAGTACTGGAAAACGTTTCATGCCGACGCCGCGCTGTTATACGGCGGAATGCGCCGGAGCATGCTTCCCGTCGCCCGGGCGCTTAAGGACGCCGGGTTGAGAGTCTGGCTCAAGATGGACTCGCATCTTGGGTTGTTCGATTTCCCACAATATTTTTTGACGGAAGTCCGGAGAAACTATTCGCTCGCGCGCGTCACCCGGGGACCGTGGCCCGGCGCGTGGCGGGCGCTGTACTCCACACTGAGGCACTCGGTGTCGCGGTCCGGTTTCGTCAAAGAATACTATGAGACGTTCGACAAAATCACGTTCGAGACACCGCTCAGTCTCACGAACACCGAGGCATGGCTCCGGCGACATGACGCCGAGCGTTTCCTCCCGAAGTTGGAACTTCTCCCGCATCCCGCGCCCGACTCGTTCGCCTGCACGTCTGCCATTCCGAAGGAGAATCTCCTTTTCGCATGTTGCCTAGATTGGACGAACTATAACAAAGGGGGGCGGTTGCTCGGACCCGCGTTAGGACGTTTTCTGGTCGGCCATCCGGACTATACCGCCGTCGTCGCCGGCGGCAGCGGAGAACAGGTGAAGACGCTGGCCGAGACAGTCGCGGGACGTCCGCTTCCCATCGAAACTCCGGGAAAGATGCCTTCCGCGGAACTCGCTCCGTACTATCAGCGGGCAAAGATTTTTGTCCTCTCGTCCGGTTCTGAAAGCCAGTCGAATGTCGTCAGCGAGGCGCTTTGCGCGGGATGTTCCATCGTCTGCTCTCCGAATCTTCCCCAGATTCAGAGCGTTTTCGGACGCGATGCCGGAACCACCGCCACCTCGCATACCGTTCGCGGATTCGTTCTGGCGATGGACGCGGAAGCGGAGGCGTGGGCCGCGGGAAAGCGGAATCCCGCCGCGATTTCGGAACGTGTCGGCGCGATATACCTTGTCACTCCCTGTTCTGAAAAGCTTCTGGAATGGTGTAAGGCATGAAGATTCCCGCATTGGTCATCAACTTGAAGTCCTCGACGGAACGCCGGGAGCGGATGGTGCGTCTGCTCACCCCGTTCGCGGACATTCTGGACGTCCGGTTTGTCGAGGGAATCGACGGGCGGCGTCTCTCCGAGGAGGAGAAACGGGCCGCCTTGAGTCGGGGAAGTCGGCGGAAGTGGGAGCGGAAGTTGGCTTGGTGCGACGGTGAAATCGGTTGCGCGCTGAGCCACCGAAAGTGTTTTCAGACGATCGTCGACGACCGGCTGGACTACGCGCTGATTCTGGAGGACGACCTGGAGTTCTCCGACGAGAAGGGGCTCCGCGTCCAGTTGGAACTTGCGAAACGGTTTTTTGAATCAAGGGAGGAGGCTGCCGCGCTCGATTTGTCTTTCCGCTATGCTATGCTTCCGAAGACACTTCTCCGTTCGGATGACGGCCGGTTCGAGGTCCATCCGATGACGGGCGGCATATCCGCCGTCGCCTACTTCCTGAATCAGCGGGCCGCGGAGGAAATGATCCGGAGGAACACGCCGCTCCGGCATGTGCTGGACGACTGGATTGAGAATGTACGGAGCGGGCTCCCGTGCTTCGTCGTCCATCCGTCCGTGTTCGTCGCGGAGCATCCGAAAAAACGGACGGACAGCATCATCCAAAAAACCCGGGGACCCATGTGGGACGCGATGGCGAAGAAAGAGACTAATCACAGATTCTGTACGAGTATTTCCCGAATTCTGACGTGTAAATGGTGGTTCCAGAAATACAACCGGGTGTTTCGTGGGGCGGTGACGGTGGACCCATTCTTCACAAAGGACAACAGGACGGATCGAAGCCATGGATAGTGGAAAAACCAGAGCGGAAAGACCGACCGTTTCGGTCGTTGTTCCGGTGTATAACGTGGAACCGTATCTCGCGCGGTGCGTCGACTCGCTGCTCGCGCAGACATACCGAGACTTCGAGATCCTGCTGGTCGACGATGGATCGACGGACGGGAGCGGCGCACTCTGCGACGCGTATGCGGCGCGGGATCCGCGCGTCCGGGCGCTTCACAAGGAGAACGGGGGGCTTTCCTCCGCCCGGAATTTCGGAATCGAGAACGCCCGAGGGGAGTTTCTCTGCCTTTTCGACGGCGACGACGCGTTCGCTCCGGAGACGCTTGAGGTCCTGCACGGCAATCTCGTCGGACATGACGCCGACATGTCCTGCTGCGCGTTCCAATATCTTCCCGATGGAAAGACGCCGTCCGCGCCGGATGTGAAGCGCGCGAATGTCTCCGTACTCACCCGGAACGAGGCGTCCAAAGACATCCTCACCGCGAGCCGGGTCGAGGTGAGCGCGGCCAACAAGCTCTATCGGCGCGCCGTGTTCGATACCGTCCGGTTTCCTGTCGGACGGCTCTATGAGGACGCGTTCGTCATCGCGGACACGGTCGCGCGGTGCCGGAAGGTCGTTGTGACGGACGCGGGACTGTATTTCTATTATCAGAGAACCGGGAGCATCACGAGAAGCCGATTCACGGAGCGCAATCTGGACTTGGTCGCGGCGCACGAATACAAGTACGGACGGATTCTCGAGGAATGTCCCGCGCTACGGTCCGACGCGTTCGAGGCGCTTCTCCGCGCGCACTACATGACGCTCGACCGGATGCTCGCGAGCGGCTACCGGGAGACCGGATTCCGCGAGAGCGTCGCCTTTCTCCAGAGGCACACGCTTTTCGCGTTGACGCGGCGGCGTCTGCACAAGAAACGGCGCGCGGCGCTTCTCGGACTGTGGTTCGGGGTGGGGGAGTACGACCGCCTCCGGAGAAAGTTCCGGCTGCACTGCTGATCACGAGGTCCGAATGCCGAGCCCGCCGGCCGTTCCCGTAATCACGCTTGTCGTGCCTGCGTTCAACGCGGAGGCGTTCCTTCCGACACTGGTGGAGTCCGCGCTTGCCCAGACGTTTTCGGAATGGCGGATGATTCTGGTGGACGACGGAAGTGCCGACGGCACCGCCGCGCGTTGCGACGACTTCGCCCGGATGGATCCGAGAATACACGTCATCCACAAGGAGAACGGAGGGGCGTCCTCCGCCCGCAACGCGGGGCTCGGTGCGTGCGATACGGAACTCGTCTGTTTTGTGGACGCCGACGACCGACTGGAGCCGGACTACCTGCGTCGGTTCGTCGACACGTACAGGAAGACCGGATCCGATGTCGTGTTCCAAGGTTTCCGGATTGTCGGGCAGGAGATTCGGACCGTGGAATTCGGGGAACGGACCTTTTCAAAGGAGGAGACGCTTGATTTTCTGGACTATGTCCATGCCTGCAATGGATGGGCCATCGGGCTTTCATGGAACAAATGCTATCGGACGGACGCGCTGCGGAATCCGGTTTTCCCGGAGGCCGCGAAAAAGACACCATGCTCCGGACCGGACCGCGGCGAGCGGTGGGATCCTGAGATTTCCGTGCAGGAGGATGTCGAATTTTTCCTGAGGGTACTCTCTCGGTGCGCGCGAAGCGTCTCGTTCGCTCCCGGAATCGGGTACGAATATTTTTTGCGGCCTGGTTCGGCAAGTCATCGACGGAATTTCGAGGAGCAGTTCGGCGCCGCCTACAAACGGTACCGCGCGTGGCTGGAGGTTCTCGCCCCGTTTCAGGACACGGAGCAGACCGCGCGTTTCCGGACGTGGTGGATGAAGGCGCATGTCCACTTCATTTTCGAGGTCACGCAGTCCATCTGCAAGCTGCGGCGGCCGTTTCTCTGGAAACGGGCGGAGTCCGCGCGCCTGTTGGAAACCTGCGGCGCGTATCTCCGGGAGGTCCGTCTCGGGGAGTTGGAGCGGCCGAAATTCCGCGCGCTTGTCGCGTTGATGAAACTCCGGTCGTCGATGCTGCTTTCGGCGTTTCTCGCGGCGCTCGGGCGGCTCCGGCGGAAATAGAGCCTGCGGCAAGGAGGCGTGATTGAAACGCGGGTTGGTGCGGCGCGCGCCCATGTTCCGATTCCGGTTCCGCTACTCTTTCGTTCCGGTGATTTTCCGTTTGATTTTCCGCGCGATTTCAAGCCAGCGTGGCGGCTTGTGGATGCGGTTGTCCACCAAGTGCCGATAGGGGGAGTAGGCCATGCAGTCCTTGTCGAAAACTCGGCCGCGCTCGACGATGTGCCGCAGAAACCTTTCCAGACTGTCCTCGCGGAGGAGATCGCAGTCCGGCGCGAGGACGGGGGCGCGGAGCATGGCGAGATAGGCGTCGTTGTCCCGGTCGAGTTCCTTGATCCGCGCCGCCAGCGCGTCCAGTGTCGGAAAGTCGTGCGCGTTCACGAACGCGGCGGGGTTGATGGCATTGGCCGCGCCGTAGTCGCCCCAGTAGATGGGGACGGAGCCGGCCATCAGGGGATGCCACATCTTCTCCGTCATGTAGCCGTCGACCGAGGCGTTCTCAAAGGCGATGGTGAACTTGTACTTGCCGAGCCATGCGATTTTCCCCGCGCGCCAGTCCGTGTTGCCCCGAGGGGCGAACTCCGGGTCGTCGAGGTTGTGGAGGACGCGCCCGGGGCAGTCCACTTTTTTGTATTTCGCCAGGATTTTGCAGAACTCCTTGCGGAGCCGCGCTCCGTGGATGGCGTTGTCGTTCGAGTAGACGAAGTTACAGAAACGGCGGCCGGCCAAGGTGTCGGGGAGCTCCCGCCGGATTTCGTCAAGACGCCCGAACCCGGAGAGGTCGGGTTGCCAGAGGTCGTACCGGAGGTATCGCTCGCCGACGGACAGGCGCGCGTAGCCGATGGCGTAGTCGCAGAGGTTGAAGTCGGGAATGTCCGACTCGCCGGTGCAGTAGATCCGGACGGTGTGCCCGTTGTCCGGCGGAACGGGTCCGAAACAACTGTAGAAGAGAAAATCCGGATGTTTCGAGAGAGTCACGTCAAACGAATCGGATAGCGCCCGGTGGATCGGGTTGTCGTTTTTGTCGAAATCTCTTGAGAAATTGACAAAGTTGATGCGGATGTTTTTTTTCATGGGAAGCGAGTTCGCGGACGAGCGGGAAAGGCGCCGGAAACGCGTTGAGCATCCTTTTTCAATGTGTTTTTTTATGGATGACCTTTTTTACGGTCGCGACGAGATATTTCCGCTCGGATTTCCCGACGACAAGCCACGTGAGGGAGGCGACGAGCGCCGCGTTTATGGGAAACGCCGCGAGAAGGACCGGCCAATAGGCGCCGAACGCCGTTCGATAGGCGAATACGGTCAGAAAACAGGCTGAGAACACGGCTGTCATCGGCGCGAGGATGCGGGAAAAGAACTCGGCCGCAGAGATTTTGAGGTTTTTCTGAACGAGGAAGACACGCCAGTTCGTCATGAAAATCCAAGGAAGGACGGAGCCGGCGAATATCGCGAGCGGGATAGACCTGGAGAAATAGTACAGGGTGGAGAACAGAAGCAGACGCACAAGGTTCCCCGTGCCGAACACGATGGAGTAGCGTTTGATCCGCCCCCGGGCGACGAGAAGGAGAAAATAGCCGGTGGAGACTTTTTCGGAAAGTTGGCAGACAATGGTCGCCGTGATGAAGGTCGACATGTAGGGCGGCGGAACGTCCAGCCAAAGGGTGAGAATCGGCTGCGCGTAGACCAGAACGGGAATCGCGATCATCATCTCGAGCATGGTCGTATAGGTGCAGACCCGTTTGGCGACGGCGACCGCTCCGGAAACATCGCCCGCGCCCATGCGCGTGTTGATCTCCGGGGCGACGGTCGTGTTGGTGGCGTCCGCGAACATCGAGATTTTGCTTGTGATGCGCGCGCTGTTCCCGGCGCTCGAGTTGATGGCGGGACCGTCCAGTTGGTTGAAAAGGATTTTCCGGACCGAACTGAAGACGGAGAAGCTCATTGTCTCGAAGAAATACCATCCGGAGAACGAGAAGAGCTTCCGCATCTTTTCTTTGTCCCACCAGTACTTGAACCGGACCCGCATCTCCGGAAACTGGAAGTGCCCGATGAGGTAGTAGGTGGCGGAGACGGACATGTTGATGCCCGTCAAGATGATCGCGTGCGTGATAAAACGGTCCCCCGAATAATGGAGCAGCCACCAGGATTCCCCGAACATGAGAAGGGACTCCGCGATGTGCATCATGTTTTTGATGAAGATGTACTGCTTGGCCACATAGAGGGACTGGACCGGCGTGAGCACCTGCCCGTACAGCATGCTGAACAAGGAGAGCAGGAAAACGATCCAGCACGCGGAATGACGTCCGTCGGGAATCTTCAGGAAATGGAAGACTCCGAAATATCCGACAGGGAGAAGGATGACGAAAAACACGAGTGCCAACGCAAAGTAGGTGCTTACGGCGACGTTGAACCATCTGCAGAGGAGGTCGTTTTCCGCGTGGCCTACTTTTTCTTCGCCGATGGCATAGGCGAAAAATCTCGCGCAGGCGGAGCGCAACGTCGAGGAGATGATTCCGACGAGGACGAAGAGCGTGCCGACGACGGAGAACAGGCCCTGTTGGTCGGCACCGAGCGCCTTGTAGATCCAACGGGTGGTCCACAGCCCGAAAACGACGGACGCGGCGGTCTGCGCGTAGGTGGCGAGAATATTGACGGAGATGCGGCGGGCGGACATGTCGTTCGAGGGCGGGGTTATGAAAGACGGGCACCCCGGACGCTCCATTCGGAAAGTATCCGGCCGTAAAGAGCCTTATGGCTGTCCGCGACGGAGGCGGGGCTCATATAGGCGCGTATCCGCCGCCGCGCGCCTTCGATCTCTTCCGTCTCCCCGTTTTCGTCCATCTTCCGTAAAACCGCGATCACCGCGTCGGCGAGCGCCTCCGGATCTTTTTGCGGGACGACGGTGGCGTTGCCGAAGCGGCGGGCGTTTTCGGCGAGCGCGGTGTATTCCGTCACGATGCCGTGACAGCCGCGCATCAGCCCCTCAATCAGTTGGTTTCCGAACATTTCCTCCGTGGAGGGCGCGAGGAGAATCCGGCATCCGTCCAGAATCGAGAACAGATCCGTCGACTTCTTTTTCCCTTCCAGGACGAGCCGTTCGCCGAGTGTCCCGCCGAGACGCGCGAGCACTTTGCCCGAGTAGGTCTTCTGGAAGTTCTGGAGTTCCGCGATCCGCGCTGGCGGAAGTTTTTTGGCTCCGACGACGTGAAGCCGCACATCCGGGAACGCGGCAACGATTTTCGGCATCGCCTCCGCGATCAGATGAACGCCTTTCCGCTCGTCCACAGTCCCGACGAAGACGAGGTCATGCCCGGTCTTCGGTGTGAGGGGCGTGTCGAGTTCCGGCTGGTAGGTGTTGGGGATGGAGGTGATGTCGAGATGCGGATACTTTTCCGCGAGCGCGGCGCGAACGTATTCGCTTTTGGCGACGGCATAGTGGGTCCGTGTCCAAGCCTTGTGCTCCGCGAGTTGGAGAAAGCGCTCGTTCAGGTGGAGTCCCGGGGAGAGTGTCGGGAGAATCTGGAAGAAGAGCCCTTGGGCCGTCACGCAGAACGGACATCCGGTTCGGACGGCGGCGAGCGCGTAGGCCGCCTCTGTTCCGTGGGCGTGGACGATGTCCGGGCGGAGTCCGAGGACATACTTCGCCATGCGTCGACTGTCGAGGGCGTAGAGAGAAAGATGTCGATAGGGGTGGTAGGTCCGGAGAAAATGGACCTTTATCCCTTCGATCTCGCAGACGAAGTCTTTGGAGGCGCCGTGCGCCTGCGTGACCACTTCGACATCCATGCCCGCGTTTTTTTGGGCGAGTGCGTGATTCAAGACCCAACGGCCCGGATGAATCCGTCTCATACGGTCTCGCTCCGGATGGCCGGAGGGAACCGGAACATGTCCCAAGTGAATGATTTTCACATCAGTTGATTCCTGCGGGCGGCCAGTTCGTCTTCAAACCCGTTCGAGATGGAGTGGAGAAGGCCGATCATCGGGCAGGCCCCCAGCGGCACGAGGGCGGAGTGTCCGGACTGGAGTGAAAAGAGAAGCTGTGTCAAAAGGTCGGCCGCATAGTACAGCACGCAGGCCTGAAGATAGGGAATCCCGCTAATCGTTCCAGTTCGTTTGGCGAGTTTGACGGCGATGACCGCCGAAAACCCGATGAAGAAGAACCAGAATACCGCGGCCGGGACACCGAAATCTGCGACGAAGGCCCACCATGTGCTGTGCCAGTTCCCGGAATAGGTATGGAGTTCGAAGTTCGTCCCCCTTTTTTTTGTCGCGGCGATCCAAGCGGCCTCGCGGAGGTCCATCGCATAGCCTTTCCGCCCGAACCATGGGTTTTCGCGCATGATGAGCTTGGCGCGACGGTGGATTTCCTCGCGGAACAGGTCTCTTGTGCCCATGGCGTTTGACGTCTCATACTTCGGAACAACGATGCTCAGCCCGCGGCGGACGGAACGCGGCAGCCGGTAGAATGTGCCGTCGCCGATAACGAGAAGTGCGAGCATGAACGCGCCGATAACGGCGGCGACGCCGAGGACTCCTTTGTCGCGGCCGGTCAATGCGACGCGGAAAATCGGAGCCAGCGCGAGTCGCGCGACACCTTGCCGTTTGCCGGTGTAGAGGACCAAACCCGCCAGAAGAACCGCCGTGAGAAATTTCCATCCCGAGGTGAGAAACTGATGCAGTTCATACCGGCAGATCAGGAGGATGTACACGGTCAACGCGCCCAGCAACTCGTAGTGCTGCGAGGCGACCACCTCTTCTTCGTCTCCGCCTCCCGCGCCGATGTGCAGGAGCGTGAAGACAAGGTTGACCACGGACGCTGAAAGAATCAGGAGGAAGATTTTTTTACATTCTTTCTCTCGAAACCGGAACGAGGAGAGCGCGAGCATGGCTACAAAGGCCACCAGTTGGTCGATATAGAACCGGCCTCCGACGTAGGTTGATCCAAGTTTCGCGATTCCGGGCGGTTTTTGGATGAAGACGATGAAAATCCATGTGAAGACCGGAAGCGAGGCGAGGAGGCCGGGTTTCCACTTGAAGGAGGTCTCTCCGCTCCGGAGCGTGCTTCGGACGACCCACATGGCCGTCACCGCGATACATGCGAGTTCGTTCGCCCGGGCGGGAATGCCGGGGATTCTCAATCCAAACGAGGTGAGCAGCGGATAGAGCATCCAGTAGTTTTTGTCGAGCGCGAGGACAATCGCCACCGCGACGAAAATCGCGGCGATCATCTTAAAGTTGGTGATGCCTCCTCTGCCACGCATCATGCCCTTGGTGACCATGTAGCCCAAGCCGACGAGTGCTCCGCCAAAAATCACCTGGTAGACCTTGGTTGTGTTGGAAAGAGGGGATGGCATGTGAAACAGCGTTTTTGCTAGGATTCCCGTCGATGCGGGCAAACATTTCGGGCAATTATAGCAAAGGCGCTTCCCGTCTGCAAAGAGGCAGAGCGTTCTGTTTTAATCGGTCAGTCGGCGCGTGGGTTGTTGGAAGCGTGAGCGAGTGGAAGATGCGGCATCCCGCCGCATCGCAAAAAAGAACGAAGATTCGGAAGTGAGAATGGGGCGGACGTGGCGTCCAGAAGCCGCCGGTCCAGGAGGCGAAGAGTTGTGGATAGCCGCGAAGCGCGCGATTCAGCACGCTTCGCGGAGCGCGGTTGTTTGCGACTCTCCCCGCGCGCGGACGTCGGTCACCCGTGCGGGGCTTCGAACAACAGGGTCGAGCGGCTGGTCCGAATCGCCTATGGCTGCCGCGACACCGACACGATGATCGGCCTCGTCATGCTGTTCTGTTCGTCGATCGAAATTCCGTGGCCCGGAAGAAAGCAAAAAGAGTCAACAAACAAAGGTCCTGTCACGGCACAGACGGCATGAGAAGATCCACACTTATGCCCGAAGAGCCCAAAATTCCGAGTCGCGTTTAGCCTGCGTTCCGTACTCCGCGGACGCCCAAAAAGATTCTCGGGGCGAACGGGATTTTTTCGAGACAGAAAATGAGCAGTCGCGAGACCCCGAGCACCGCAAAAACTTCCGCGGCGTATAAAAGGCCGGACGGCTCACTCCGGGGAAAAAACGGAAGAACGAGGTAGGTGTTCATATATGTGTTCACAGCATAAAACGCCAAGGATTTTGAGCACTAGCATCCCATAGAATGGGTGGTTGAAAATCGTTTGCCTCTTCTTTTGAAGTGCGATAGGGTGTTTGTGCATGCAAAACCAAGCACAAAAAGAAAGGCAAACGATGAAGAGTAATCTATCATGTTTTCATCAGGTCGT
>JAZUKQ010000087.1:0-2304 GCA_045643325.1 Kiritimatiellia bacterium
CACCACTTCGCCCTCGGCATCGGCCACCATGCCGCCACGCTCGAGAAACTCGCGAAGTCCTTCGGCGTCGACTGCTTCCGGATCTCCTAGACCGTTTCCCGCAGACACCCGTTTTCCCCCCCCAACACCGACATACGCCCATGAAAAAATTCCTCTCCGCCCTCCTCTCCGCAGCGGCCGCCCTCTCCGCCTCGGCGAAAATGAATGAATTCGACTGGTGCACCGTCGAGACGCCCGACGTCTGGAACCCCGGCGAGCGCGCCCCCGTCACGGTCACGCTCAAGCCCGGCGCCCCCGAGGGGCTCCAGATGAACGTGCACCTCCGCTGGGTCCTCGCCGACGGCCGGAACGGCATGCTCTCGTACCACAAGCCGCTCGACGCCGCCATCGGCCAGCCGGTCGTCTTCAACCACAACCCCAAGGTGAAGGACGAGATGCGCGACGCCGAGGTCAAGGGCGTCGTCGCCAACGTCTTCCTCGCCAAGGGCGGCGACTGGGCCGGCAAGGTCCGCGGCGAGACCGTCTCGTTCGACTACGGCGCGCCCCTCTATCCGCTCCGCCCGAAGTCCGTCACCTTCAAGAAGAGCGCGCTCTGGGTCGAGGAGGACCCCGCGCCCGTCACCCTCGGCGAGGAGATGGTCCTCAAGGTGAAATACCACCTCGACCCCTCCGACCATTGGGGCGACGGCAAGACCAAGATTTTCTGCCGCCCGCTCGGACCGTGGATCGACAACCCCGACGGCGTCGTCAACACCCGGCGGAAGCACGTCGGCATCCCCGGGCTCAACCCCGCCACGCTTCCCGTCGAGGTCGGGGACGGCGAGGTCGAGTTCCGCTGGCCCGTCAAAGGAACCCACAAGTACAACAGCGGCTTCTTCCTCCTCCAGTTCGTCACTCCCGACGGCGAGAACTGGCCGTGGGACTGGCGCGGCGGCTCCATGACGATCCGCCCGTACAGCAAGTTCTTCCGGGTCGAGACCGACGCTCCGTTCGGCATGTACGCCTACGGCGAGACGCCCTCGTTCTCGATCCACTGGGGCAACAAGGTCCATAAGGGCACCACCTCCGCCACAATCACAGTCCGGGACGTCGACGGCGGCATCGTCGCCGAGAAGACGCTCGACGTCGCTCCGGCCGACGGCGCGGTCACGAAGTTCGACCTGCCCGGATTCGACCGGCGCGGCTGCTTCTCCGTCACCGTCAAGGCCGGCGAGAACCCCGAGGACTTCTGCTTCTTCGCCACGTATCCGAAGTTCGTCCCGAAGGCGGGCCTCCGCACTCCATTCGGCGTGACGGACATCCACGACCCCGCCGCCGCGCGTCTCGCCGCGGACCTCGGCTTCACCTACCTCCGCCTCTTCTGGCAGTGGCCCAACACCCAGCCCATGCCCGGCATCTGGAACTTCGACGCGCCCGACAAGACCATCGACTCCGCGGCCGCCGCCGGTCTCCGCCCCTGGATCAGCCTTCAGGGCGCCCCGACCTGGGCGCTTCCCGAGGGCATGTTCACCTTCCGTTTCGAGCCGGCCCCCATCGACACCGACGCCTGGGCCCGCTTCGTCACCGAGGTCTCCAAGCGCTACAAGGGCAGACTCCACGGCTGGGAGTGGCTCAACGAGATCGTCCCCGGCTCCCGCTGCGAGGATCCCGTCGCCACCTACCTCGGCATCTGCAAGGCCGGCACCGAGGCCGCCCGCGCCGTCGATCCCGGTCTCGAGATCCAGCTCGCCGGCGGCCTCTGGCCCCACAACTTCCGCGTCGACCTCCTCAACGCCGGCATCCAGAACTACATCGACGTCCTCCCCGTCCACTATCAGGACTTCGCCGGCGTCAACGAGGCGCGCCGCGACCTCGCCTCCCGCGGCATCACCAACGTCGCCGTCGCCGACAACGAGAACGCGACCGGCTACTCCACCTGGGGCATGGACGCCGCGCAGACGCTCTCCGGCAGTCTCTTCCAGTGCCTCCACGTCCTCTCCAAGTGGCCCGACGAGCTCTGCGCCGGCGCGAAGTTCATCACCTACTTCGGCGGCACCCCGCACTCCGCCGGCAACTGGACCTACCTCATCGACGAGCATACCCCGCGCCCCGTCGCCGTCACGCTCGCAGTCCTTCAGGGCAAACTCGCCTACGCCAAGCCCGTCGGGAAGTTCTTCCTCGACGAGGGCAAGGCCGTCGTCCACCTCTTCGAGTCCCCCGAAGGCCGCTCCGTCGCCGTCGTCCGCGCCCCCGGCGCCGACGCCGACGTGACCTTCGGCACGACCGGCAAGGCGCTCGGCTATAAGAAGGACCCCTCCAAGAAGG
>JAZUKQ010000088.1:0-4098 GCA_045643325.1 Kiritimatiellia bacterium
TGGGATAGCAGACGGTCGAGCTTTCGAGGAAAACACCGCAATCCGTCCGCGAACGCACACACCCCCTCCAAGGAAAACACAAAAAAACTAGGAAATCAGGCAGTTTTCCACGGTCTTCGAACGGCTATGGGATGCTAGTGAAACCGGTCCTATTTTCCCATATTCGCGAGCCCGGAGGCAAGAGGTCGCGAAAGATCCGACACGGGACGTGGGCGCGAGATTCCGCGAGGGACCGGAAATCCGAGTCATTCCCGCGTCGCGGTCCAGGATGTTTTCCCGGATATCCATGGTGCGACGCCGTCCGGCGGACGGTGAACCGTTTCCGCCGCCGATGCGTTTACACGTTGGTAGAGCGCACGAATTCCGATATGAAACGCATTTTTCCCTGGCGGACTCTCTGTCTCCTCCTTTCCGTTGTCGCGGTCATCCTTGTCACCTTCTTCTTGTGGGAGGAGGACATCGACGCGTGGTTGCGGAACGCCATCGCGCACACGGAGGGCAACCGGCTTTGGATCGGGGCGATTCTGTATCTTGTTCTCTCCTCCGACATCTTCCTGCCGATTCCCTCCTGCATGGCGAGCACCCTCTGCGGCATGCTCCTCGGGCCGGGCTGGGGATTTCTCGTCTCCTTCCTCGCCATGGACACGACCTGCCTCATCGGCTACGGAATCGGCCGCGGATCCGCCCCGCTCGCCCGGAAATGTCTCGGCGAGGGCGAGACGGAGCTTCTTACGGAAATCCACCGGAAAGGGGGCGGATGGCTCGTGCTCGGGCTGCGCCCGGTCCCCATTCTCGCGGAGGCGTCGCTCATTTTCGCGGGACTGGCGAAGATGCCCGCAGGACGCGCCGCGCTGTTCGCGGCCGTCGGCAACGCGGCGGTTTCCGCCATCTATGCCTTCATCGGGGCGTTTTTCCGGACCCAGGAGGAACATACGGGGCTGGCCTTCGCCGTCTGCGCGCTCCTCTCCGTCCTTTTCTGGCTCACGGCGAAATTCCTCGCCCCCGCCCGGAAATAGTTTTCCGCAGACGCCTTGGCGCGGGGCAAGGACTCCTCCGGCACGCGGGTTCCGGTCTCTACTGCTCCGGCACGACGGCGAAGAAGCGGAGCGGCGCGGTGCCGCTGTTGACAAGGCTATGGGACGCGCCTTTCGGGCAGTAGTGGCATTCGCCGGCGGCGACGGACTCCGTGGGAGCCGTCGTGGAGCGGACCTCTCCGGCGCCCTCGAGAATGTAGATGATCTCGCTGCTGGTCTCGTGCGTGTGCATGCCGATGCTCGCGCCGGGCTCGAGACAGCCGAGAAGAATGCGGTTTTTGCCGTCGAAAAACATCTTCGCGGCGCACTCTTTCTCTCCGCCCTTGAAGTTCGGGATCACGGTGGCGGACATTTCGGGAAAAGCGATTTTCATAAAACTCCCTGATTAAGAACACAGACAAGGAAACGCCTTGGGCTAGGCAACGTCCCTTACTATACCACAGATAGGCTCCGCGAGGCATCCGTCCGCGCGCCACGCGCGACTGCCGAGGCCGGATGCCCGGACAACAAAGAAGACCGAAAAGCGGGGCCGCAGACATGTGACACACAGAGACACTCGGTTGCGACAAAATGCGACATAGATTTCCACAGGACATGGTAAAATTTGTCCCACATCGATTTTTCGCCCGTTTTCCAAGGGTGTCACACTCCTTGCAAGGATTGTCAGCGTCATGGATGGCGCACAGATTTTGACTCACATTTCAAAAGGAAACATACCATGTCTAAAGTACTCGGAATCGATCTCGGCACGACCAACTCCTGCATGGCCATCATGGAAGGCGGCGAGCCCGTCGTCATCCCCAACGCGGAAGGCCAGCGCACCACCCCGTCCATCGTCGCCTTCACGAAAAACGGCGAACGTCTCGTCGGTCAGGCCGCCAAGCGCCAGGCCGTCACGAACCCCAAGAACACCATCTTCTCCATCAAGCGCTTCATGGGCCGCCGCTACGACGAGGTGGCCTCGGAGTGCTCCCTCGTTCCCTACGAGGTTGTCCGCGCGTCGAACGGCGACGCGGCGATCAAGGTGGGCGACAAGACCTTCTCGCCTCCCGAAATCTCCTCGATGATTCTCCAGAAGCTCAAGGCCGACGCGGAGGCCTACCTCGGCGAGAAGATCACCGAGGCGGTCATCACCGTCCCCGCCTACTTCAACGACTCGCAGCGCCAGGCCACCAAGGACGCCGGCCGCACCGCGGGCCTCGACGTCAAGCGCATCATCAACGAGCCGACGGCCGCCTCCCTCTCCTACGGTCTCGACAAGAAGAAGGAGGAGACCATCGCGGTCTACGACTTCGGCGGCGGCACGTTCGATATCTCCATTCTCGACATCGGCGACGGGGTCTTCGAGGTGAAGGCCACCAACGGCGACACCCACCTCGGCGGCGACGATCTCGACCTCATCGTCATCCGCTGGCTCTGCGATGAGTTCAAGAAGGAGAACGGCGTCGACCTCTCCAACGACACGATGGCCCTTCAGCGCCTCAAAGAGGCCGCGGAAAAGGCCAAGTGCGAGCTCTCCTCCGCCCCGTCGACAGACATCAACCTCCCCTTCATCACGGCCGACGCGACCGGTCCGAAGCACCTTCAGGCCACGCTCTCCCGCGCCAAGCTCGAGCAGCTCTGCGAGGACACGGTCCAACGCGCCGCCAAGCCCTGCCGCGACTGCCTCCTCGACGCGGGGCTCGACTCCGTGGGCGAGGTCATTCTCGTCGGCGGCTCCACCCGCATGCCCCGCATCGCCAAGCTCGCGGGCGAGATTTTCGGCAAAGAGGCCTCCAAGGGCGTGAACCCCGACGAGTGCGTCGCCATCGGCGCGGCCATCCAGGGCGGCGTCCTCAAGGGCGAGGTCAAGGACGTCGTCCTTCTGGACGTCACTCCGCTCACCCTCGGCATCGAGACGCTCGGCGGCGTCGCCACCCCGCTCATCGAGCGCAACACGACCATCCCGACCAAGAAGTCCGAGATCTTCTCCACCGCCGCGGACAACCAGCCCGGCGTCGAGATCAAAATCTGCCAGGGCGACCGCAAGTTCGCCCGCGACAACAAGCAGCTCGGCAACTTCGTCCTCGACGGCATCCCGCCCGCCCCCCGCGGCGTCCCCCAGATCGAGGTCACGTTCGACATCGACGCCAACGGCATCCTCAACGTCTCCGCCAAGGACCTCGGCACCGGCAAGTCCCAGAAGATCACCATCACCGCCTCCTCCGGACTCTCCAAGGAAGAGGTCGAGCAGATGCGCCGGGACGCCGAGCTCCACGCCGACGAGGACGCCAAGAAGCGCGAGGCCGTCGATACCAAGAACCAGGCCGAGCAGGCTGTCTATCAGGTCGAAAAGGCCCTCAAGGACGCCGGCGACAAAGTCTCCGCCGACGAGAAAAAGCCTGTCGAGGCCGCACTCGAGGACCTCAAGTCCGCGATCAAGAGCGACGACACCGCCGCGATGAAGGCCAAACAGGAGGCCCTCATGCAGTCGATGCAGTCCATCGCGCAGAAGCTCTACGCCAACGCCGCCCCCGACGGCGCCGCCCCCGGCGCGGGCCCCAAGCCCGGACCGAACCCCTCCGCCTCCTCCGCCAATTCCGCCGACGACGGCGTCGTCGACGTGGACGCGGAAGTGAAATAGGAACCGTCCCTCCCGACCCAATCTCTAAACCTTCAACCTTCAACCCCAAAGGAACCACACCATGAAAATTCAACCTCTTGGCGCCCGCGTCCTCGTCGAGCCCATCGAAGAAAAGCAGCAGATGAAGGGCGGAATCTTCATTCCAGATACCGCCAAGGAAAAGCCCACCGAGGGCAAAGTCGTCGCCATCGGCAAGAAGCGCGACGAGGACGGCAAGGAGATCGCCTTCGATGTCGCGGTCGGCGACACGGTCCTCATGCCCAAGTACGGCGGCACCGAGGTCAAGCTCGGCGACAAGACCTACCAGCTCGTCCGCGAGGAAGACCTTCTCGGAATCGTGAAGTAACCGAATCGGGCGGAAAGCCCCGCCGGCGGGATCTTCCCCTCCCCGGCTTCCGGTCTTTCCGCCCCCCCCCCCCCCTCCCCCCCCCCCCCCCTCTC
>JAZUKQ010000089.1:0-7846 GCA_045643325.1 Kiritimatiellia bacterium
CGTCCGTTTCGGGCGCGATGAAACTACGGTGCGGAAGATGTGAGCCTACGGTTCGGCCGTCCGTTTCGGGCGCGATGAAACTACGGTGCGGAAGGTGTGATCCTACGGTTCGGCCGTCCGTCCCGGGCGCGATGAAACTACGGTGCGGAAAGTTTGAACCTGCGGTTCGTCCGTCCGTTCCTGGCGCGATGAAACTACGGTGCGGAAGGTGTGATCCTACGGTTCGGCCGTCCGTTTCGGGCGCGATGAAACTACGGTGCGGAAGGTGTGAGCCTGCGGTTCGGCCGTCCGTTCCTGGCGCGATGAAACTACGGTGCGGAAAGTTTGAACCTGCGGTCCGGAAAGTTCGGGCCGGGACGGAAGTGGAGGGAAGTGGGGCGTTGTATTCCAGGAAATAGGAACTTTCCGGGGCCCGGCGGAATATTTGGTTGTTCCAAGTCGGTTCCGGCTTGAGAAAACACGCCGTTTTGACTAGAATATCGGCGCTTCTGAAACCCTGAACCCTTTTAGTACGCTATGGAACGCCCTAACGCCTGGAAAGACTATACTTCGAACGAAATCAAAGAACTCGACGCCCTCTGCGACGATTACCGCCGCTTTTTGGACGCCGGAAAGACGGAGCGCGAGTGCGTCGCGGAGTCCGTCGCGATGGCCCGGGCGAAGGGCTACCGCGCGCTTTCCGAGATGAAACGGAAGCTCAAGCCCGGCGACAAGGTCTACGCCGTCGCAATGGACAAGGCGGTCTGCTTCTTCCAGATCGGCCGGAAACCGCTGACGGACGGCATGGCGATTCTCGGCGCGCACATCGACAGCCCGCGCATGGACGTCAAGCAGAACCCGCTCTATGAAAGCGACGAACTCGCCTATCTCGACACGCATTACTACGGCGGCATCAAGAAGTACCAGTGGGTCACCATTCCCCTCGCCATCCACGGCGTGGTCGCGAAGGCGGACGGAACGGTCCTCAACGTCTGCATCGGCGAGGACGCGGGGGATCCCGTCTTTTGCGTGACCGACCTTCTCATCCACCTTTCCGGCGACCGGATGGAAAAAACGGCGGCGAAGGTCATCGAGGGCGAGAAACTCGACATTCTTGTCGGAAGCCGTCCGCTCAAGGGCGAGAAAAAGGAGGCTGTCGCCGCCACCGTCCGCAAGCTCCTGAAAGACAAGTACGGCATCGAGGAGGAGGACTTCCTGTCCGCCGAGCTTGAGATCGTCCCGGCGGGCGGGGCCCGGGAGGCCGGTCTCGACCGCAGCATGGTGATGGCCTACGGGCAGGACGACCGCGTCTGCGCGTACACCTCCCTTGTCGCCATGCTCGAGGTGGAGAAGCCCGAGTACACGACCTGCTGCGTCCTTGTCGACAAGGAGGAGATCGGCAGCGTCGGAGCCACCGGCATGCGCTCGATGTTCTTCGAGAACACGGTTGCCGAGCTTCTCGAGGCGGCCGGCGGGTATTCCGGGCTCGCGCTCCGCCGCACGCTCGCGCGGTCCAAGATGCTCTCCTCCGACGTGAACGCGGCGTACGATCCGTTGTACGCGGAGGCCTATGAGAAGAAGAACGCCTCGTATTTCGGCCGCGGCATGGTCTTCAGCAAGTTCACCGGAAGCCGGGGAAAGACCGGCAGCAACGACGCCAACGCCGAGTTCATCGCCCGCATCCGCGGCGCGTTCCAAGGCGAGAAGGTCGCCTGGCAGATGGCGGAGCTCGGAAAGGTCGACATCGGCGGCGGCGGCACCATCGCGTATATCATGGCGCTCTACGGCATGGACGTCATCGACTGCGGCGTGGCCGTGCTCAACATGCACGCGCCGTGGGAGATCACCAGCAAGGCCGATGTCTACGAGACGAAGAAGGGATACGTCGTTTTCCTGAAGAAAATCCTCGGCTAGGATTTTTTTTCTCCGTTCCCGAAGGCGGCCGGACGGACCTTGGGGTCCTCCGGCCGCTATTTTTTCGAGGACGCCGTGAAACGCAGGGCTCCCGGCGCGGAGGGAAGGGGCGCCGAGACGACCTCGAACGCATAGTCCGGCAACGCGCCCGGCAGGTCTTTCAAGAAGGCGTCGAGCGCGGTTTTCGAGGTGGCCTCTCCGGTGAATGTAGCGCCGGAAAACGAGAGGTCCACGTGGGAGACGGAGATTCCGTGGGATTTCGCGCGGGAAAGAAGCGTCTCAAGGCGTTCCGCGAGCACCGGCTCGGACAGCATTCCGAGTTCCGGGACCGGCTTTCTGGTCTTGGCGTCCTCGAGAATCCGCTCCATGGTCTCGGGGCGGACCGAGACGGGTTTCGTGGTCCGTTTGACGCTTTTCACCCAAGGGGAGACGCGGTCCGCGATCCGTCCCGGGTCGTCGCGATAGGCGTCGGAGAGGCGGGAGGAGAGAGTATGGAGCCCCGCCGCGCAGAGAAGCAGGAGGACCGTCCCGCAGACAAGCGCCCCACGGGCGGCGGACCGCCCGTCGGCGCCCGGTCGGAGCAGTGCCCCCGGAAGCCTCGAGGCGGCGCGGGCGACGGCTTCCTCCGGATTCGGCGAGAGGACCGGCACGGAGGCGGCGTCGGCCCCGAATGTCATCCGGACGGTGGCCTCCTTGGCCGCTTCCGGAATTTCCATCGCGGAGAGGAACCGTCCGTCGCGCGCCGCGACGAAGAGAAGCCGCCCCTCCGCGGTGGGGGCGGCGGCGGCGAACGTCCTCTCCCGGGTCCCGTCGAGTCCGGCGTGGTAGAGGGCGAACGCGAGGGGTAGAAAGGACGCGGAGCGGGGCTGCCCCGCCAGGTCGGCTTTCTTCGCGACGAGCGCGACGGGACCGGACGGAAGAAGCGCGAAAGAGTAGACGCAGTCCGCGAGGGGGAAGGGGAGTTGGGCCTCGAGAAGGCCGGGGAGAATGCGGCGGAGTTTGCGCTCGGGAAGGGCCGGAGCCTGAAGGGGAAGAACCAGGGACTGGCCGGGGGAAAGGGGGACGGGGAGCCCCGAGCGATGTGTTTTTTCCGCGTGCATGCGCGTAGTATCGTATAAGAAAGGCGGTCGGTCAAGCCTCTTCCGGAGAAGCGGCGCTCCGCCGGATGAAATGTCGGCGCGGAAATCTCGGGCGGGCGGAAACGCGTCCGGCTCCGATGTCCCACCCTTATCCCGCTTTTCATAAAACGGGTGTTTGTCGCCGGATATGCGCGCGGCCGGGCGCTGTTTTATCCTGCGTCAATTCCCTCAGGAGTTTCAGCCGACCTCCCCGCCGCGGCGGCCGCCGGGGGGGGCGCAAGGCGAACCAAACGACTTGCCTGTCTTCGGCGAGTTGGTCATGACTGTAGCATAGCTTGTGTTGTAGCCAAATGCATGAGTCCCTGAGTAACAGCTAGTTAAGGAGTGCCCACGGCGGGGGTCGAACCCGCACGCTCTTGCGAGCAGGAGATTTTAAGTCTCCGGTGTCTGCCATTCCACCACATGGGCTTTGGAATACGGAAAGTATGCCACAAACGCCTTGCGCGCGCAAGAAAGGTTCAAGCCGATTGGGAGGTCCCCAAGACCCGCAAAATAGGATATACTACCCGATACATCCGCCGGGGTAGGGCGGAGTGCGATTTCGAAAGGAACATCCCCATGAACGTGTTTGTGACCGGCGGCGCCGGATACATCGGAAGTCATACCGTCCTCGCGCTTCTCAAAGAGGGCCACGACGTCACCGTCTTCGACAATCTCTCGAACAGCAAGCCCGAGTCGCTCCGCCGCGTCGCGAAACTCGCGGGCCGCGCCCCCGCGTTCATCAAGGGAGACCTCCGCGACCGCGCCGCCGTCGCCGCCGCGCTCGATTCCGCGAAATTCGACGCGGTCATCCATTTCGCCGGTCTCAAGGCCGTCGGAGAGTCCGTCCAGAAGCCCTGGCTCTACTACGAGAACAACATCTACGGCTCGCTCGTCCTCTTCGACGAGATGGCCCGGCACGGCGTGAAGAAACTCGTTTTCAGCTCCTCCGCCACCGTCTACGGCGACCCCGCCTCGGTGCCGATCGACGAGTCGTTCCCTCTCTCCGCGACCAATCCCTACGGCCGCACGAAGCTCATGCTCGAGGAGATTCTCCGCGACCTCGCGAAGGCCGATCCCGAGTGGCGCGTCCTCCTGCTGCGCTATTTCAATCCCGTCGGCGCCGATCCGAGCGGCACCATCGGCGAGGACCCGAACGGCATCCCCAACAACCTGATGCCCTACATCACGCAGGTCGCCATCGGCCGGCTTGAGAAGCTCCGCGTCTTCGGCGACGACTACCCGACGCCGGACGGCACGGGCGTGCGCGACTACATCCACGTGGTCGACCTCGCGGCCGGCCATGTCGCCGCGCTCTCCGCGTTCGACAAGATTCAGGGCTGCGACGCCGTGAACCTCGGCACCGGCCGCGGCTATAGCGTGCTCGACGTCGTCCACGCCTTCGAGAAAGCCTGCGGCAAACCGCTCCCGTATGTCATCGCGCCGCGCCGCGCCGGGGACGTCCCGCAGTGCTACGCCTCGCCGGAGAAGGCGCGGCGCCTGCTCGGCTGGGAGGCCCGGCTCGGCATCGACGAGATGTGCGCCGACTCGTGGCGCTGGCAGTCGCAGAACCCCCAAGGCTTCGTCGAGGACTAGCCGATGCCGCGCTACCGTCTGACGGTCGCCTACGACGGAACGAACTATTTCGGCTGGCAGCGCCAGGACGACGGAAAGCCCAGCATTCAGGGGGAGCTCGAGGCGGCCGTCGCTCCGTTTTTGGAAATCAAGGCCGCAAGCGCGCCGGAGTCCTCCGCCCCCGCTTCCGGATCGGAGCCCTCCGCCCCCGCGCCGCGCTCAGCCTCGTCGAATCCGTTGGTCTGGGGCTCCGGCCGGACCGACGCCGGCGTCCACGCGCGGGCTCAGGTCGCCCATCTCGACCTTCCCCGCGAGATCCCCCCGCTGAATCTGCTCCGCGCGCTCAACATGCGGCTCCCGGAGGATATCCGGGTGATGGACGCCGCCGTCGTTCCGGACGATTTCCACGCGCAGTTTCAGACGCACGGGAAAGAGTACCGCTACTTCCTCTGGAACGGCGAGGTGATGCCACCCGACCGGAGGCTGTACGCCACGCAGGTCCGCAACGCCCTCGATCTCGACGCGATGCGCGACGCGGCGCGGCGGCTTGTCGGGGAGCACGATTTCGCCGCCTTTTCCGCCAATCCGCACCGGAACATCCGGACGACGGTGAAAACGGTCTACAGCATCGACATCGTCGCCGGCGGGGAGGCGCTTCCGCGGCCGACCTGCGCGCCGTCGCCGCGCGTCGGAACGCTCGGACCGGTCGAGATCCGCGTCCGCGGCGCCGGATTCCTCTACAAGATGGTGCGGAGCATCGCGGGCATCCTGATCGCCGTCGGGACGGGCAAAGAGAAGCCCGGTGCCGTCGACGAGATCCTGGCCTCGAAGGTCCGCACCGCGCGGGTGGAGTCCGCTCCGGCGAAGGGGCTGTTCCTGTGGGAGGTCTGGTACGAGGGCGGGGCGGGCCCGGGGACGTCCGGACCGGACGGCGCGGAGGACGAGGGATGAACCGGCTGCTTGTCTGGCGGAAAGACTGCGACGCCTCGGGTCGGTACCGCGTGACGGGCCGGCGGGCGCTGCATATCCGCGATGTCCTGCACGCGGAGCCCGGGAGCGAGCTGAAGGCCGGGTTCCTCAACGAGGGCGCGGCCGTCGCGAAGGTGCTCCGGATCGGCGAAGGCGAGTGCGACGTGGAGCTCCGGGACGACCCGGCGACGACGCTTCCGCCGGCCCCGACGGTCGACCTTCTGCTGGCGATGCCGCGTCCAAGGTTTCTCGAGCGGATTCTTCCGCAGATCGCGACGCTCGGCGTGCGGCGGCTGATTCTCACGAACGCGGACAAGGTGGAGCCGTACTATTTCGCGACACACCTTTTCCGCGGCGACAACCTGTTCCCGCTGCTTCTGGAGGGCCTCGAGCAGACCCACGACGTACATGTCCCCGAGGTGGTGGTATGGAACCAGCACTACCGGAAGCGGTGGTTCGAGGACCTCGCGCCGGCCTATGCGCCGGGACGGATGCTTCTCGCGCATCCGGGCGGCATCTCCGGGCCGGACGCGGTGCCCCGCGGCACGGAACCGATGCTTCTCGCCATCGGCGCGGAGGGCGGCTGGAGCGATGCCGAGGTCGCGGCCTTCGAGTCGATCGGATTCGTTAAGTTTTCCGTCGGCGGGCGCATCCTCCGGACCGACACCGCGTGCGTCGGCGTGATGTCGATCGTGAATTTCCTGCGGGAAACCCGCTCGCCGTGAAGCCGTCCGCGGGGGCGGAGGGGAGGGGCTCCGCCTAGAGCCCCGTCGACGCGGCCTCGCGGAGAGAGGTGACGCCGGAGGCGACCTTGCGGACCGCGTCGTCCCAAAGCGACTGATAGCCGGGGGCGGAGGCGGCGACGGCGCGGAGCGCGCCCGCCTCGAGCTGTCCCTCGCGGATGGCGGCGCCGACCGACTCGTCGCACGGCATCAACTCGAAAAGGCCGATCCGGCCCCGGTATCCCTCCAGACAGCCGGGACAGCCGACGGGAAGAAAGGGCGCGGCGTTCTCGGAATCCAGCGCGGCGGCGACGCGGCGCTCGGCGGAGCCCCGCGCGGACGCGGAGAGCGTCCCGACGGAGACGCTCCGGCGGCAGGCCGGGCAGAGGCGGCGGACCAGACGCTGGGCGAGGACGCCCCGGAGGCAGGAGGCGAGAAGGTACGGCTCGATGCCCATGTCCACCAGACGCGCGACGACACTCGGCGCGTCGTTGGTGTGGAGCGTGGTGAAGACGAGGTGGCCCGTGAGCGCGGAGCGGACGGCGATCTCGGCGGTCTCGGCATCGCGCGTCTCGCCCACGAGAATGACATCGGGATCCTGGCGGAGAATGTGACGCAGCCCCGCCGCGAACGTCAGGCCGATTTTCGGCTGTACCTGGATCTGGCCGATGGCGTCGAGCTTGTATTCGACGGGATCCTCGACGGTGAGGATGTTGCGGCGGGTCGCGTCGAGGCGCGAGAGGGCGGAGTAGAGCGTGGTGGTCTTGCCGGAGCCGGTCGGACCGGAAACGACGAGAAGTCCGTAGGGAAGGGCGAGGAGGTCCTCGAAGACGGAGCGCGTGCCGTCGGACATCCCGAGCTCCTCCAAGGGCTTCCACGCGTTGCCCTGGACGAGAAGCCGGATCACGACGCGCTCGCCGTCGGACACGGGGACGGTGGAGACGCGGAGGTCGACGGTCTGCCCGCCGACATTCACCTGGGCCATGCCGTCTTGGGGAAGACGGTGCTCGGCGATGTCCATGCGGGCCATGACCTTGGCGCGGGAGACGAGCGCGGCGGCCATCTCCGGCGGGGGCGCGGGCTGCTCGTAAAGTCCGCCGTCCATGCGGAAACGGACGCGAAGACCCGCGGGCGACGGTTCGAAATGGACGTCGGAGGCGCCGCTCCGGATGGCGCCGGCGAGAATCGTGTTGAGGACTCGGGTGACGGGCGCGACTCCGTCTCCGGTCTCGAGAGATTCCCCGCGGGGAGCGGGAGAAGGCGCGGGGCGGACCGACGGAATCTCCGGACGCGGGACGGCGGACGGGGTCTCCGGAGGAAAGAGACCCGCGACGACGGACGCGGGGGCGCAGACGGGAGTGAGCGACACGCCGGCGGCGAGCTGGGCCTGCGGAAGAAGGGGGAGGGCGGACGGATCGGAGAAGAGGAAGACGGGCTCGCCGTCGAGACGGAGAAGCGCGACACCGTGACTCCGCTCCCACGCCGGGGGAAGCGCGTCGAGTTTTTCGGAGGAGCCGGAGGCGCCGTCCCATGTGCGGATGCCGAGGGACGCGGCGTCGAAGAGGAATT
>JAZUKQ010000090.1:0-6156 GCA_045643325.1 Kiritimatiellia bacterium
CTTTTTCAAATGCGCATATTCAATCTTCCCCTCTGGAAATCCGGCCCCGCCGAATCCTTTCTCACCGTCCGTCTCGACGAGAGCGGCGACGCGCCCCGCCCCGCCATGCTCGTCATTCCCGGCGGAGGCTACTCCGTTGTCTGCGAGGACCGCGAGGGGAAACCCATCGCCGAGGCGTTCGAAAAACTTGGATTCCGGGGCTTCGTCCTCAACTACCGCTGCGCGCCCCACCGCTATCCCGGGCCGCAGCTGGACGCCCTCCGGGCCATCAAGCTCATCCGCGCCCGCGCCGCCGAATGGGGCGTACTCCCCGACCAGATCGCGGTGTGCGGATTTTCCGCCGGCGGCCATCTCGCCTCCACCTGCGCGACGCTCGCGGACGAGCTCGGCCCCCTGGCCGTCGACGGCGACGCGGCGGACTCGGTCGGCGCGCGCCCGAACGGCATCGTCCTCTGCTACGCCGTCACCTCCGCCTACGCCCACGCGACCCATAAAGGGACCTATGTGAATCTTCTCGGCGACACCCCGTCCCCGGAGATGCTCGACAAGCTCTCCTTCGAGAAAAACGTCGGCCCCGACACCCCGCCGGCCTTCATCTGGCCCACCGGGACCGATCGGGTCGTCGGCCGCGCCAACGCCGCCCTCGCCGCCCAGGCGATGTGGGACGCCGGCCGCCCCTGCCACTTGGAGATTTTCCCCGAGGGGCCCCACGGCATGTGCCTCGGCGCCGACGGCGGCGTGAACCGTCCGGACATCGCCTGCTGGCCCGCCCAGGTCCGCGACTTCTTCCGCCTCGAGGCCTCGTTCTCCGTCTAGCGCCCCCGGCTCGCGACGCCCGCGACCTTGGCCACCGGCCCGCTCGCGCCGCTCCGGCAACGAGTTGCCCCTGTCGTCCAAATGTTGGGCCGCCAAGCGGTTCTGGAGTCAGACGCTGAGGCGGAGGCGGGGCGCCGGAGGGCAAAGAGCCCCGGCACCCCGTCCCCGGACCGCCCGACGCCGCGCGCTTTCGGTAAACTTCCGTCCATGGAAAAAAAACTTTCCGCACCGTAATTTCATTCCGCCCTCCTCCCGCCGCCGTGCCGCCACGCCCCGCGCGTTTTCGGCAGAATTTCGGCAGCGGAAAAACTTTCCGCACCGTAATTTCATTTCCAGCGCACATCCCGCCAACGGACCGCCCGACACCGCGCGTTTTCGGCAGAATTTCGGCAGCGGAAAAGCTTTCCGCACCGTAATTTCATTCTTCCGGAAGCGGCGCGAGGCCCGACGGTTCTCCGTGCCGGAACCCGTCGGCCGGCCCGCCGGATCACGTTTTCCGCACTGTAGTTTCATTCGACGGTTCCGCGGTCTTTTCTTGCCGTTTTTACCGTAAAAGGCTAGACTGTCCGAATGTTTCCGACAGATTCCAGCGCGCCGCTCTCCTACGCCGTCCATACGATGGGATGCCGGCTCAACCAGGCCGAGTCCGCCGCCATGGCGGGCGGGCTGGAGAGTCTCGGTCTCGTTCCGGCGGAGAGCGCTCCGTCCGTCTGGATTCTCCATACATGCGCCATCACCCGCGAGGCCGAGACCGAGGCGGAGCGGCTTGTCCGCCGGGCCCGCCGCGAACACCCCGAGGCCCTCATCGCGGTCACCGGATGCGCCGTCGCGCTTCCCGACGCGGCCCAAGCCCTCCGGAACGCCGGAGCCGACCTTCTTGTCTCCCAGAGCGACAAGCCCGACCTTCCCTCCATCGTCGCCACCCGTCTCCCCGCCCCTCTCCCCGCGCCGCCCGGCGCCGTCGCCGCCTCCGTTCCACGCCACCCCACCACCCGCGCCCCCGTCAAAGTCCAGGACGGCTGCGGCTTCCACTGCACCTACTGCATCGTCCCGGACACCCGCGGAGCGCCGAGAAGCCGGGATTTCGACGACATCCTCTCGGAGTGCCGTGGTCTTCTCGCCGCGGGCTATCGGGAACTCGTTGTCACGGGCGTCAATGTCGCCTGCTACCGGCACAAGGGACGCAGTCTCACGGACCTCGTCCGCGCCATGATCGCCCTTCCGGACCTCGCCCGCGTCCGCCTCGGCTCGGTCGAGCCCGCGACCACGGAGCGCGAACTGCTCGCCATCGCCGCGGAAGAGCCGCGCAAAATCTGCCGCTTTTTCCACTTTCCGCTCCAAAGCGGCGACACGCCCGTCCTCCGCGCGATGGGGCGCCACTATACCGCCGAAGCCTACGAGGAACTCGCGGAACACACCCTCGACCTGATGCCCGACGCCTGTCTCGGAGCCGATGTCATCACCGGGTTTCCGGGCGAGAGCGACGCCTCGTTCGAGCGCACCCGCTCGCTTCTCGAGAGAATCCCCTTCGGCAATCTCCACGTCTTCCCGTACAGCGAGCGACCCGGCACCCCCGCCGCCTCGATGCCCGGCTCCGTCCCTGTACGCGTGCGGCGCGACCGCGCCAAAGAACTCATCGCGCTCGCCGACAAAAAACACGAGACCTTCGCCCGGCGCTTCCTCGGGAAAACCGTCGAGGTCCTCATCGAAAAAGTCTCTCCGGACGGTCTCGGCACGGGATGGACCGGAGAATACGTCAAAGCGGAGATTTCCGGATGCACCCGGAAGGACGTCAACACACTGCGCCCCCTCCTCGTCCGCTCCGTCCGCGGCGCGACGCTCTCCTGACGGACGCGCGATTCGGGAACAGCCGGCGGGGAACGGCGCTTCCCGCCGAGTTCCGCCCTTGCCCGGCGGCCGGTTTCCGCTACCAGACCGACCGCCCCAACAGCGCCTGGGTCACGGGCTTTCCCTCCCGTCGGCACACGATCCGGTGCCGGGTGACTCCGTCCTCTCCGGCAAGAGACTCGCTCGCGACCTCGTCGCCCAGCACGATTCCGCTCCGGAACGCCACGTCGATCCGTTTGGGACGCGCGGAAGCCGACGGTCTGTCCACCGACTCAAGCAGCCAGTCCAAAAGCCGCGTGTTGTTCACATGCCGGTTCGGATCGATGTCGCTGTGCCGGACGGCGATCGCCACTGCCTTTCCGGCCGTCCAGTCCTCCACGGCCAACCGCTCCGGCTCCAAATCCAGCCTCGGAGGCATCTCGTCGCCCAACGCGACGATTTCCGGCGGAATCCGTTGGATGCGCGCGCTGTCCACGTCGATATAGGCCCACGTGCTCGTCGCCCGGGCAATCCGGGACCCGGAACCGTCGAACGCCTCGAAATCGCGGCGCGTGAGCAACCGCCCGGAAAGTCCCGTCGGCCACGTCCGGACAAGGATCTCGTCCCCCCAGCCGGGCCACGAGAAAAACTCCGCTGTCATTCCCGCCATCATCCACGTCCGCCGTGTCTCCGGAATCCTCGACATGCCGCATCCGAGCACCTCCGCGTGCGCTACGGCGGCCTCCTGCAGGAGCGAGAACATCCCCGCGGAGCCCATCCGGGAATCCTCCAGAAGGTCTGTCATCCGGGCCTTCGACCGAAATTCATATGCGTCCATTCTACCCTTCTACCCTTTGCGATGTCTCGTTTTCGTCCCCATGTCCGGGCGACCCGGCCATGAATCATTCCTCGGCCGGCGGCCGTCTACCATACACTCCACTCGAGGAAACGCCCCTCCTCGCGGTCCCACACGCACTCCACGCCCGCCCCGTCCTTCATCGCCGAGGCCGAGAAAATCCGGCTCTCGACGCCCACTCTGCGCGACAGCGCCTCCACGACCCGCGCCTCCTCTTTCGTCGGCAGCGCCCCCTCTCCCAAAAGAAGCGTCTCGAGCGACTCCCGGCCGGGCGCCCTCACCGGCACGCCGGTCTCCCGGAACTTCCGCACGTTGCGGAGCATGTCGCGGACCATGTCGGGCGGCGCTCCGCAGATTTCCAAAAGCACGGCGAGCACCTTCTCCCCGACGGTATTGATGTTGCATTTTTCCGCCCCGACCGGCGTGCAGACCTCCTGCAGACGTTTCCCGTACACGTCCGTCATTCCCTCCGCGGAGAGGTACGGGCCGAACGAGTCCGGAACGCGTCCGTGAGCCTCTTTCCACGCCTCGCGCGTCTTCACAAGGGACTCCGCGAGAGACACTGCGTCCATTTCGCGGGAATCAGCCTCCGCCCCCGCGAGCACCACCACGAGATCGTTTGTCGCCGCATGGTCCAGCCCGATGCGCGAACCGGCGTCGGACCACAGATTCGTTCCGAGTTCCTCGACAGGCCGGGCCCACGGCTCGTCCAGCGAGTCGACTCTGTTCGTGTCCGCCGCGAGCGCCGCGACTCCCTCCCCTATGACCGCGACCAGGCGGTCGTAGGCCGCTTCCCGCCGCAGACGGTCGCGGACAATCCGTGTCCGGCCGGAGACCCCGACGCTCGCGAACAGCACAACCGAGAGAACGACGCTCAAAATGACGACGACGCCCACCAGCACACTGCCGGTTTTCGTCCTTCCGTGTCGATTCATGTTCGAGTCCATCGCTTTTTCGTTCCCGCTCATCGCGCCTGCCTCCGCGCCGTCCGCCACACAGTACACCTTTCCGCGGTCTTCCGCAACCTTTACTCCAGCGCGCGCCGGTCCGAAAGGCCCCCCTCGACCCCTCGCGCGCGAAAATAGAACAAAACATCCATTTTCTCTTGCCCCGTCCTCCGGTTTATGCCATAATCTTCCCCACGAAGACAAGCGCAACGCCGCGCGACTCTCCGACAAGGACTGAAACCATGGAAAACGACACCCCCGCCGCCGCTCCCGCGAAATCCAACGTCTACATCTCCGCCCGCCACCAGATGGGCGCCATCCAGAACTCCGGTCCCGCGGAGAATTTCACCTGGGCCGCGATTCTGGGTCTCGTCTCCCTCCTTCTGGTTCTCGGCGCCATCTTCCTGATGTACACCGAGTTCGACGTCATCAGCCACATCTAGCCCCGCTTCTCGGCTCGATGCCGCTTGCGCGCCTTCGCGACGCGCTATTTTTTGTTTAATCGTCGGACGTTCTCCGTGAGTACCGTCGGCTTTTTGGACTCTGGCGTGGGGGGACTCTCCGTCTGGCGGGAGACTGCCGCGCTTTTGCCCGGAATCTCCACAGTATACCTTGCGGACACGGCGCACTGCCCCTACGGTTCCCGTTCCGCCTCCGAAGTGCTCGGTCTCGTCCTCGTAGGCGTCCGCTTCCTTCTCGCCCTTGGCTGCGCCCCCGTCGTCCTCGCCTGCAACACAGCGACAGCCGCCGCGGTCGACACACTCCGCGCGACCTACCCGGAGACGCCGTTCGTCGGCATGGAGCCGGCCGTCAAACCCGCGGCCGAGCGTTCCCCGACCGGTACCATCGGGATTCTCGCGACCCCGACGACCTTTCACGGCCGACTCTTCCGCGACACCTCCGCACGCTACGCGTCCGGTCTGCGCCGCGTCGCGGAACCCGCCGGAGATCTCGTCCCGTTCGTCGAGCGGGGAGACCTCTCCTCCCCGGTCCTCCGCGCCGCCGTCGCGGCCCACCTCTCGCCCATGCTCGCGGCGGACGCCGACCCGATCGTCCTCGGGTGTACCCACTTTCCGTTTCTCCTCCCGGTTCTGAAAGAACTCGCCCCCGGAAGGACTTTCCTCGACCCCGCCCCGGCCGTCGCCCGGCGCGTCGCCTCGCTTCTTCCGCCCGAGGAATCCATCCGTCCGGACGCTCCGGCGCGTTCCGTCTCGCACGCGTTCTACGTCACTCGCCACGACTCCCCGGCCCCCGTCCTGAGGCACACGCTCGCCGCCGCCCCTTCCGGCGACTTCCTCTCACACGCCAGTCTTCTCTCATTCTATCGAGACGTTCTCTCCTCCTGACCCGCCCTCGCGGCACTTTTTCCCCACACGCACACACCTCTTCCCATGCGCACGTCCCTTCTCTCTCTTCTCGCCGTGTTCTGCCTGGTTCTGTTCACCGGCTGCATGTCGCCCCAGCAGCGCCGCGACCGCCGCGTCGCCGAGCACCCCGAGTTTCTCACCGGACTCTCCGAGGCCGACCAGGCCCGCATCAAGGCCGGAACCATCGCCGTCGGCGACACTCCGGGCGCCGTCTGGATTGCGCTCGGCGCGCCCCAGCGGACCTCGCAGACCACAACAAGCAACGGAACGACCGCCATTTGGCAGTACACCTACATGACCACCCGGGTCGACTCCCGGGAGAGGTATCTGACGCCCATGTTCC
>JAZUKQ010000091.1:0-4674 GCA_045643325.1 Kiritimatiellia bacterium
GGCGCCGGAGGACTACGCCGTGGCCCCGGACGCGCTGCGGACCCTTCTCCGCGAGGAGCTCCGCGCCGCGGATACCGTGCTGCTCTCCGACTACGCGAAGGGACTTCTCACGACCGAGACGGTCGCGGCGGTCCTGGACGAGGCGGGGAATGACCCCGCGCGCTCCCGGCTGGTCGCCATGGATCCGAAGCCGCGGGCCGGAATCCGCTACCGGGGCATGGGGCTGATGACCCCGAACCGCAAGGAGGCGCTTCAGCTCGCCGGGCTGTCCGAGGACACCGAGCCGTTTCCCGCGGAGGAGGTGTGCCGGCGGATTTGGGAGACCTACCGGCCGGAGCGGCTCGACATCACGATGGGCGGGGAGGGGATGCTCCTCTGCGAGAACGGGAAGGTGCTCGACCGGATTCCGACGGTCGCGCGGGAGGTGTTCGACGTCTCCGGCGCGGGCGACACCGTGATCGCGGCGCTGACGGCCGCGCTCGCGGGCGGCGTTCCGTTCGCCGAGGCGGCGCGTTTCGCCAACATGGCGGCCGGCGTCGTCGTCGGGAAAATCGGCACGGCGACCGTGTCGCCGGAAGAATTGCTGGGATAGCCCGGGGGCGCGGGCGGCGGGAAGCGCCCGGGACGGCCGTTCAGCCGTCCTGCCCCCGCATCGAGAACTCGCAGCCGCAGAAGGTCTGGCGGTACAGCGCGTAGCGCCTCGAGAGTTCTACGCTGCGGAGGTAGCCGCCCGACTTCTTGAAGTCGCATTCGACGAACCGGACGCCCGGCGTCTCCTCCGCGGCCTGGCGTCCCGCCGGAAAGAGCTGCCCGGTGCGTTTGTGGGGACTCACGCTCAAGGACGTGGAGAGCGCGGAAATCCCGGAGGAGGCCGCCTCGGCCGCCGCGGTGCGGAGACTGTGCAGAAAACATTTCGCGCAGCGCGCCCCGCGCTCGGGCTCCTTCTCCAGCCCCGCGATGTCCGCCTTCCACGCGCCGTGGTCGTAGGGTTTCGCCCGGAGCTCGGCGCGCGCGGCGTCCGCGAACGTCCGAGCCGCCTCCAGCCGCCGGTCGTATTCTTGGCGCGACGACAGGTTGTCGTTGGAGAAATAGAGGACCGGTTCAACGCCCGCTTTCCGGAGCGCCTCCACGCAGGCCGTGGAGCAAGGGCCGCAACAGATGTGCAGGAGCATCTTGGAGCCCGGCGGCGGAAGATCGGGAGGAAAGGGGGAGGAGGACATGGCGGCGCGGAAATGCCGGCGCGAGGGACCTCGCGCGGCCGGAGAACCGGGGCCTAGAGCAGTTCGGCCGGGGGAAGGTCGCCGACGAGGGGACGGCAGTAGTCGAGGAAGGCCGGGGTGACGTCGGGCCGGTCCTTCGCGAGGAATTTCGCGGGCATCGAGCGCGTGGCTTTCGCGACGGAGCGGAGAGGGACGCATTTGAACTCGACGCGATAGTCCTTTCCGGGCTTGCGGACGATGGCGATGGAGCCGCTTGTGGTCTTCCCGCAGAGGGCCATCACGACGGCGGTCGAGCCGACGGTGCGCGCCTCGGCGGAGTCGAGTTTCGAGGCGATTCCGGGGAACGAGCGCTGAAGGTATCCGAAGGTGTCGGCGCGGACGCGTTTGATGCCCGTCCGGGCCTTGAGCTCGCGGGCGAGAAGGTCGCCGAGCGCGCCGGTGCCTGAGAGCTGCGCGTTGCCGTGGGAGTCTTTTTCGACGGGACCGGCGGCGAGTTTCACGGCGATGGGCGTGCCGTCGGCGTCGCGGATTCCCTCGGACACGGCGACGACGCAGCGGCCGAACTTTTTCATGCAGTCCTGGACATCGTCGGCGAAGCGCGCGATGTCGAAGGGGCGCTCGGGGACATAGATGAGGTGGGGGCCGGAGTCGGGCGCTGTGCGCGCGAGCGCGGAGGACGCGGTGAGGAATCCGGCGTCGCGGCCCATCACGATGTCGATCTTGACCCCGCCGAGGGCGCGGCTGTCGAGGTCGTCGCCCAGGAAGGCCGAGGCGACGAAACGGGCCGCGCTGGCGAAGCCCGGCGTGTGGTCGTTGCCGCCGCGGAGGTCGTTGTCGATGGTTTTCGGAATGTGGAAGCAGGCGAGAGGAAACCCGGCCTTGAGGGCGGCCTCGTGGACGACATGGACGGTCTCGGCGGAGTCGTTCCCGCCGATGTAGAAGAAGTAGCGGATGTCCCGGCGGCGGAGGACCTCGAAGAGCGCGAGGCACTCGTCGGCCGTGGGCTTGTGGCGGACGGAGCCGAGGGCGGAGGACGGGGTCGCCGCGACGCGCTCGAGCTTTTTCTCGGAGATTTTGCGCAGGTCGACGAAGTCCTCCTTGAGGATGCCGTCGATGCCGTGGCGGGCGCCGTAGATTTTTCCGATGCGGTCGGTCCAGCGGGCGGCGAGCACCGCGCCGACGAGACTCTGGTTGATGACCATCGAGGGGCCGCCGGACTGGGCGATGACCATGTTTCCGGGGGCGGAGGAGAGAGTGGCGGATTTTTTCATGGGGGACAGACGGGGATGTTACGGGGCGGAAAGAGAAAGAGGAGGGGCAGGGGAATCCCCTGCCCCTCCTGGCGGTTTCGGGCCGGAAAGAGACTAGAGATCCTTGAGCTGTTCCTTGATGTAGGCGACGGTCTCCTCTCCGAGACCTTTCTCTTCCTCGGATCCCTGGGCTTTGACGAGGGCGGCCTCATAGAAGGACTTCGCCTCGGCGTAGGCCTTCGCGGCGTCGTCGGCGCGGCCGGCCTCCTTATAGATGTCGCCGATGCGGCGGGCGTTGAGCCCTTGGATCATCTCGGGGGTATGGGTGACGTTGGTGGTGGGGTCGGGCGTGTTCTCCTTCTTGGCGGCCATGTACTTCATGAACTCGCGGTAGCGCGCGACGGCGCCGTCGATGTCGCCCTTCTTCTGGGCGATGTGGGCGCCCACCTTGGCCTTCGCCATGGCGTGCCATTCCTCGTCCTTGTCGGGGACGCCCTTCTCGAGGAGGGCGAGCGCGCGCTCGTAATCCTCGACGAGGAACGAGGCGTCGAGCATGAGCGAGACGAGGCCGTTCTTCGTTCCCTCGTCGTCGACGAGGGGCGAGAGGGCCTCCATCTCGTCGAGAAGTCCGGCGAGGACGTTCTTCTCTTCCATCACGTCGTAGAAGTGGCGGTTGATGTTGGAGAAGATTTGGGAGGCGGGAAGGCCGGACTCGCGGAGGAAGGCGACGCGCTGCGGGAGCGTGTTGTGGTCGGCGGCGAAGCCGGCGTAGACCCACTCGCGGGCGGCCATGCCGCGGATGGCCTTGTAGTCCTTGCACTCGGGGGCGCGGTAGACGGCGTCGGAGGAGGCCTCGAGGGCGGCGACGGCATTTTCGCGGCGGGCACGGGTGAAGTACAGCGAGAGCGTCATCTGGAGCGGACGCTCGGGAAGGTCTTTGAGAAGGGCGGGGAGCAGCGCCTGGGCGGCGTCCCAGTCGTTCGCGAGGGCCTTGCCGAGGAAGGTGTAGGAGGCGAGCGTCTGCTTCATGGAAGCCTCGCCGGCGAGCCGGCCGGAGCCGAACGACGCGAGGAGTTTGTCGAGGACGTCGGGGAGGCTCTTCCGGTAGGTCGCGGCGCAGAGACGGTTGGCGACGGCGCAGGCGTCCTCCGAGGAGAGCGGGTCGAGGAGCTTGAGCTCGTCGAGGACGAGCGCGGGATCTTTTTCAAGCAGATTGTCGAAAATCCACGAAGTGGCCGTCTGGCGCATGGCCGGGGTGAGGGGCTGCTCGAGGAGTTCCCGGGCCCACGCGAGGGCGGCCTCCGGGTCGGCGCCGTGGAGCATGCCGTAGATGAGGTCGAAACCGGGTTCGGCCATCTCGGGCTTGGTGCGGATGGTCTCAAGAAAGATCGACTTGGCTTTGTCGGTCTGCTCCGTGTAGAGAAGGAAGCGGATGACGACGGTGAAAAGCTCTGTCTTTTGCTTGGCATACTCCGGGTTGTCGAGCCCGGCGAGGATGAGTTCGGTGGCCTCGTCCTTTTTCTCCTGGGAGAGAAGGTCGTCGACCTTGTAGAAGAGGGCGTAGAGGGGATTGGGCTCGGTCTCCTCGAGAAGGGCGTCGGCGGCGTCCGGTTCCTCTGCGTCGGCGGCGGAGGCGGGGAACGTGACGGCGGCGAGGAGGGCAAGAAGGAGGTAAAGGGGGATTTTCTTCATGGAATATGCCTTTCGGGCTTGAAAAACATGGAAATCGATGCGATGTTCAATGTACACCTTTCACGGAGATGTTTCAACCGGAAAAAGTTGGCGAGGGGCGCGGCCAGAGGAATCGGAAAAATCGGAGACAAAAGGGGTTGCTCAAGTTGGAGGGAGCGGGGCGGCGAGGGACCCGCGGGTGCGGGCGGCGGGAAGGGGCCGCGCCTTGCCGCGTCGAGGGGGAAAAGAGGTCCGAAATCTGATGCGAGAAAGAAAATCCAAAATTGACATAAATGTGAAAAATTTTTATAAATACTAAGGAAATTACGTAAAAAAGCGTTTGAATTTGTACGTGGAAAACAGAATTTCGGGGAAGGGACGGTTGAGGGGGCGGGGTGGGTATGGTAGACTGAAAACAAGGAAGAATGGACATATGAGCATCGGATTTACGCGCGAGGAGGCCGCCGGATGGACCGGCGGACATTGGGAGAGGGTCGGCGGAGGGGAGTTTCCAGGCGTTTCCCCCGGAGTCG
>JAZUKQ010000092.1:0-8666 GCA_045643325.1 Kiritimatiellia bacterium
CACGTCAATCCAGGAACTTCACTCCCAAACCCGGAGTCACCTGAAGACCCGTCAACGCAACAAGTCTTCTGTGGCGAAACTCTTTCACCATCCTAAAGTCAGGTATGCAATGTGAATATTATTTATGGCGTAGACAATAAGGCCGGACTTGAAGGGCTCGCTGGTGTCGTGCCTGGTCTTGTCGAGATCAGGGTAAATACAGTTGGCTTGCCGAGTTCGACTGCCGACGTGATGCTTGATTCGACTTTTGAGAGCGCCAACGTATTGAAGGGCTATTCGGTCCACCCGGCGCATGTCGAGGTGGCGAACACGAAAGTGCGCCCATACACGCAGACGCGCATGTGCCTTGATTACGAGGAGATGTCTTCGTCCAGACATTAACTGTCGCGGAGTTCTGCTCCCTGGCACCGCTGGGGACCGGGCGCAGGTAGGTGAAACCGAGGCGCCGAAGGTCACGGCGCGCCGTGCGACGGCAGATATTCTTCTTGAACTTCTTTGCGACGAATGCCACCGCGGTCAGCGAAGACCTGCGCGCGAAATCGAACACGATCCGATGTTGTGCCGCTCACGGCCGCGGACCGTTTCCGTATTTCCTTCGCCGGGAGGACCGCATTCGGTCCGGAAAGCGGGTCCGCGACCACTCTCGGTGATGGCGGCATCGCCCTCTTTCCTGAATCGGGCGTACCAGTTGTCCACGCATGATTCAAAGGATTGGAAACAACGGATGACGCGTTCAAAACCGCCTCGTCCAAAACCGCCTCGTCGATCGGGGCGGATTTTATGGTATACTTTTTGTTAAATTTGCGGAGAGGTCGGAGAAAATAGGAGTCGGATACGAGATGAAGGAGAGTCTCTCTTTTTCGTTGTTGTTTTGATTGCCACAAACCACACCAGTCTCCGGTTCGCGTTCTGCACGAGATTCTGCCTTTGCAGGTCGGACGAATGTAATAGAAAGCCTGTGTATAACCATGGAAGAGCAAGTCGCCTCGCTTGAAATCCGAATGACCGGCCTCGCGGCCGTCAATCTCGCCCTCCAGCAGCACAAGATTCCGCCGATCCGCGAAATTCTCCTCAAAAACATCTCGTCGGCGCCGATCGAGCGCGTCGAGTGCGTCCTCTCGACCGCCTCCGGACTCTTCCCGGAGGTCGTGCTTCCCCTCGACCGCCTCGACCCCGGCGCGGAACACGCTTTCCGCGACCCGCCCGTCGTCCTCGACTACGTCAAGCTCTCGCGGCTTTCCGAGCCTGTCCATACGGACTTCTCCCTCGTTGTCCGCGTCGGCGACACCGTTCTCCATTCCTCCACCCACGCCTTCGACGCCATGGCCGTCGACCAGTGGCTCGGCCTCGACATCTTCCCCGAACTCCTCGCCGCGTTCGTCATGCCGAACCTCGCCTGCGTCGACGCCCTGCTACCCCTCGTCGCCGACGAGCTCGCGGCCGCGACCGGCAGCGCCGCCATCGTCGGCTATCAGGGCGGCCGGACGCGCGCCTATGAGATCTGCACCGCGGTCTACCGCGTCATCCATGCCCAGGGCATCCACTACGCGTGCCCGCCCGCCTCCTACCACATTCCCGGCCAGCGCATCCGCCTGCCGGACCAGATTCTGGAGCAGCGCGTCGCCACCTGCCTCGATTTCGCCACCCTCTTCGCGTCCGTGCTGGAGCAGTGCGGCCTCCACCCCGTGCTGCTTCTCCAGAATGGGCACGCCTATGTCGGCTGCCACCTCGCGGACACCTATTTCCCCGACCTTCCCGTCGACGAGCTCCAGGCCGTCCGCAAGGCCGTCGATGCCGACGAGTTCGTCGTCTTCGAGACCACGCTCGCGGCCGGCGAGGCCACGTTCGCCGAGGCGGAGGCCGAGGCCAGGCGCAGCCACCTCAACCTCGACGACGAGTTCCATTGTGCCGTGGATGTCGTCCGCGCCCGCTACAGCGGCATCCGCCCGCTTCCCGTCCGGCGCGACGCCGAGGGCCGCATCGAGATCGAGACCGCCGACGCGAAGATCTCGGAGCTCGACAGCGAAATCCGCCGCGACTTCCGTTCCGAAGTCGACCTGGCGTCCCTCCGGGACCAGCCGGAAACCCGCGCCGCGCGCCTCGTCCGCTGGCGGCAGAGGCTCCTGGATCTCTCCCTCCGCAACCGCCTCCTCAACGCGCGCGACGGCAAGCTCGTCGTGCCGCTGGTCTGCCCGGACATCACCGCCCTCGAGGACCGCCTCGCCGCGAACCAGGCCATCTCCGTGCTTCCCGTCGGCGAGCTCCTCGGCGAGAAGGACGTGCACGACATCGCCATGCTCCGCGGGAGCAATCTCCCGGGCTCCGTCACGGAGCTCCTCAACCGCGAACTCGGCGAGCGCCGCCTCCGCGCCGCCCTCACCGAGAAGGACCTCCGCGGCCGCCTCACCGCGCTCTACCGCCAGTGCCGCCTCGACCTTGAGGAAGGCGGTGTGAACACCCTCTTTCTCGCCATCGGCTTTCTGGAGTGGAAAGTCTCTCCGCGGGAAGCCCGTTCGTACCTCGCGCCCATCCTCCTCGTGCCCATCCGCGTGGAGCGCCGCTCGATGGCGGAGGGAATCCGCATCGCCCGTCTCGACGAGGACACGGTCGTCAATGTCACGCTCCTGGAACTGCTTCGCCGCGAGCACCACCTCGAAGTGCCCGGGCTCCATCCGCTCCCGACGGACGCCTCCGGCGTGGACGTCGCGCGCGTCCTGCAGATTTTCCGGCAGGTCGTCCGCGACCAGCCCGGCTGGGAAGTCCGCGAGGAGGCCCGCATCGGCCAGTTCTCGTTCGCCAAGTTCATCATGTGGAACGACCTCACGACGCGCACGGAGGAACTGGAGAAGAACCCCCTTGTCCACCATCTCATGGAAGGCGACGGGCTCTTCGACGACGGCGTCCCCGTCTTCCCTCCGGAGGAGCTTTCCGGGAGACTGGATCCGTCGCGGCTCTTCTGCCCGATGAGCGCCGACGCCTCCCAGCTCGCCGCGGTCCTTCTCTCCGGGGACGGCAAGACATTCGTGCTGCACGGCCCCCCGGGAACGGGCAAGTCGCAGACCATCACCAACCTCATCGCCCACAACCTCGCGCTCGGGCGGCGCGTCCTGTTCGTCTCCGAGAAAAAGGCGGCGCTCGATGTCGTCCACCGGCGCCTCGCCTCCGTCGGCCTCGGTCCCTTCTGCCTGGAACTCCACTCCAACCGCTCCGGCAAGACGGAGGTCCTGCGGCAGTTCTCCGAGGCGCTCAACGTCGCCGCGGCCGACGAGCCCGCCGAATGGCGGCGCGAGACAGCCTCTCTCGCCGCCCTGCGCGACGAACTCGGCGGCTACGTCGCGGCCCTCCACCGCGTCTACCCCAACGGGCTCTCCGCCTACCTGTGCCTCTCGCGCGTTCTCTCGGCCCCGCGCGACATTCCCGACGACACCGGGCTCTCCGGGCTGCTCGTCCAGTCCGCCGAAGACTTTGAGACGCAGACCCGCCTCGGCGCGGCGCTCGCCGCCGAATGGCGCGATGTCGACCCCGCCGCCCTCGCGGACCTCTCCTGGCTCGATCTCGCGGAATGGAGTCCCGTCTTCGAGCGCGATCTGCGCGCCGCGACACTCCGCCTCCGGGACGCGCTGAAATCCTTCTCTGACGCAGCGGAAACCGCCGTCCCGCTGCTGGGTGTTCCGCTCGACGGCACGCTGGCGCGCCTCCGCGCCGTCGCGGCGTTGGCGCAAACGGCTCTTTCTTCCGGCCCCGTTCCGGAGTCCCTGCTCGTCGACTCGATCGACCGAGAAGCCGGTTTCCTCCTCGGATATGCCAAGGACGCCGCGCGCCGCGACGCCCTTCGGGAACGTTTCGCCGATTTCCACGAGGACGCGCTCTGCTCCCTCGCCTTCTCCGGTCTGGAACAACGCCTTCAGCAGAACCGGCGGAAGAACGCGCTGTTCCGCTTCTTCGCCAACCGGTCGCTTCTCCGCGAACTCGGCGGGCTGAAGAAACCGGGCGCCGCGCGTCTCACGATTCCCGAACTGCGGGAGATTCTCCCGGAGGCCGAGGAGTTTTCGCGTATCCGCGCCCGGTGCGAAAAAGACGCGGAACGCGCCCGCGAAGGCCTCGGTCCGCTTTGGGCCGACGGACATCCCGCGGCGGACGCCCTCGGTCCGCAGACGGAGGCGGCGCGCGCCCTTCTGAAAGCCGCCCGCGCCTCGTCGCCGGACTCGCCCGCCGCGGTTCTCGCCGCGCTTCGCCCGCTTCTGCGGGACACGGCGGCGCTGGCGGACGGTACGGACGCCCGCCGCCGTCTGGACGCCGCGGTCCAATCGGCGGCGGCCTTCGAAGAGGCGCTCGCCCCCTACCCCGCCTATTCGTCCGCCTCGCAGGGCGAATCGGCCGTGGACGCGCTCGCGTCCCGCCTCACGAACCTTCTCGGCCGTCTTCCGGCGTTGCGCGCGTTCCTGCGCTACGGGCTCGCCCGCCGGGACGCCGAAGCCGCGGGGCTGGCCCGTCTCGCCGGGGAACTGGAGTCCGGCCGCGTCGCGCAAGACGACTTTCCCGACTTCCTCGCCACCGCGCGGTGCAAGACGATGCTCGACGAGATTCTCGCCGAATCTCCGGAGTTGAGCCGTTTCTCCGGCACGCGCCAGGAGGAGCGTATCCGCGAGTTCTGCCGCCGCGACGACGAGTATCTGCGGCTCACGCGCCGGCTTATTTTCGCGCGTCTCTCCGCCTCGCTTCCGCGCCGGCGCACGGGACCGTGCCCCGAGGACTCCGAACTCGGCATCCTCCGCCGCGAATGCGAGAAGCACGCTCGCCAGAAACCGGTCCGCATGCTCCTCGAGCAGCTGCCCACGCTCGTTCCGGCGCTGAAGCCGTGCTTCCTCATGAGCCCGCTCTCCGTCGCGCAGTACCTCCCCGCCGGGACCGCGCCCTTCGACCTCGTCGTCTTCGACGAGGCCTCGCAGATTCCCGTATGGGACGCCATCGGCGCCATCGCGCGCGGCAAACAGCTCGTCGTCGTCGGCGATCCGCGCCAGATGCCGCCCACCAACTTCTTCCAGAAGACGCTCGCCGAGGGCGACGAGGACACCGCGCCGGACGAGGTCGAGGACCTGGAGAGCATCCTCGACGAGTGCCTGGCCGCGGGACTCCACTCCGCCTATCTCAACTGGCACTACCGCAGCCGCCACGAGTCGCTCATCTCCTTCTCCAACCACTACTACTACGAGGACCGTCTCTTCACCTTCCCGGCGGCGAGCACGTCCGACCGGCTCGGCGTCCGCTTCCGCTTCGTGCCCGACGGCGTCTACGACCGACGCCGCTCGCGCACCAACCCGCGCGAGGCGCAGGCGCTCGTGGACTACGTCGTCGAACGCCTCTCCGACGCCTCGCGCCCGCGCCGGAGCGTCGGGATCGTCACATTCAGCGAGGCGCAGCGCGACCTCATCGAGGACCTGCTGGAGCAGGCGCGGAACGCCCATCCCGAACTGGAGCCCGCGTTCTCCGACGAGGCCGAGGAGCCGTTCTTCGTCAAGAACCTCGAGAACGTGCAGGGAGACGAACGCGACGTCATCCTCTTCTCCGTCGGCTACGCGCCGGACTCCGACGGCCGCTTCGCCCTCAACTTCGGCCCGCTCAACCGCCAGGGCGGCGACCGCCGCCTCAACGTCGCCGTCACCCGCGCCAAGGAGCAGGTCGTCGTCTTCTCGTCCGTCCACGGTTCCCAGATCGACCTTTCGCGCACGGCGGCACGCGGCGCGGCCCATCTGCGCTATTTTCTGGAGTTCGCCGAGAAAGGGCTCGACATCGGGCGCTCCGCCGCGCGTCCGGGCGAGGACGGCTTGGCGGAGTCCGTCGCCGGATTCCTCGCGGGGCGCGGCTACGAGGCCGTGCGCGACATCGGCACGTCGTTCTGCAAGGTCGACGTCGCCGTCCGCCATCCGGACCGCCCCGACGAATATCTGCTCGGGATCGAGTGCGACGGCGAGCGCTACGCCGCGCAGCGCACCGCGCGAGACCGCGACCACTTGCGGCCCTCGGTCCTGCGCGGCATGGGATGGCGGCTCTTCCATATCTGGAGCATGGACTGGGAGTTCGACCGCGAGCGCACGGAGGCGCGCCTCCTGGAGGCTCTGGAAAGCGCCCGCGCGGAACCGGAGGCAGGGGCGGAGGAACCCGCGCCTCCTGCGGCGCCGAACGCGGTAGCGGAACCGACCGCCCTGGCGGCGGAATCCACCGCGCCCGCGAAGGCGGGGGCGGAGGCGGAAGCGCCTCGCTACACGCCGTGGTCGGCCGCCGCGACGCTGTCGCAGGGCGCGTTCTACGAAACGAGGTCCCGGACAACCATCAAACGACAAAACCAAGAGATTCTCGACCGGGAGGCCCCCGTCTACGAGCGCGTGCTCCGCCGGCGGGTTCTCGCCGCCTGGGGTTTTACGCGGGCGGGCGGAAATATCCAGGAAATCCTCACCGCGTGCATTCCGGCGGGCGTCGCCGTCACGGAGTTCGACGGGGAGCGCATCCTGTGGTCGGCCTCCTGCAACCCCGGGGACTTCCGCGGCTACCGCGTCCCCGGTGACGACGAATCCGCCAAGCGGACCATCGACGAGATTCCGCCCGAGGAGCTGGCGAACGCGATGGCCGCGCTGCTGACCGATTTCGGCGCGTGCGGACAGGACTCGCTTTTCCGCGAGACCATCCGGATGTTCGGACTCAGCTCCGTGACGCAGAAGGCGCGCCGCTACTTGGAGGCCGCGTTGGCGCTTGTCCCGCACAAGTAAGGGCGCGTTGACTGCCGAGCACGGGCAAGGCGGCGCGCTGGACGGTTCCGTTTGCCCGTTGACCGCCTCGGGCTTTTGCGCTATGATGGATCGTGGGTTTTGCAAGTGCTTGTCCCGTCCCATGCGCAACCTTCTCTACGTCCTTCTCTTTGCGCCGGTCTCCGTCGCAGCGCCGACCCCCCTCTACAACGCCATGGTCGCCCCGCTCGCCCGGATGGAAATCCGCTGCGCCGTCTGGTATCGGGGGTGTGCGAACCCCGGCGTCGCGCCCCAGCGAATGCTTGTCTATGGCTGGCGCAAGGCCTTCCGCAACCTCGGCATGCCGTTTGTCGCCACCCAGCTCGCCGCCTACCAGCATGCCTCCCCCTTTCTCCGGCTTCCCGATGACTTCTGGATGGTCTTTGGCACCGAGAACACCCGAAACCAATAATACGAACCCATGAAAACGACCCCGTTCGCAATCCTCCTCTGCCTCGCGGCTTCATTTCGCGTCTTTGCCGACCCCGCGACCGGCTGGAAGCAGACCGCCGGCGGCACCTACACGTTCAACGACCCTGCCAACTGGGTGAACGGCGAGATCAACGGCGTCTTCGGACCGGATCTCGTCATCGAGGGCAACCAGACCATCCGCCTGAACGCCGACATCGCCCTCCCGAACGGCCTCTCGTTCCAGCACAACGGCACCACCGCCAAGGATGCCATCAAACTGGAGTCCGACAACGGCCCGTTCCGCCTCTCCATCGGAGGCAACATCGCCCTCTTCACCGGCGGCGTTCCCGTCACCATCGGCAAGGACGCGAACAACCTCGCGAAGACTGTCGTCCTCGACCTCGGCGGCGCCATGCGCACCGTCTCCGTCGGCGCCTCTTCCGGCCAGCTCAACCTCTACGCCGACCTCCAGAACGGCGGCGTCACCTATGCTAACGCCGGCCGCGTCTACCTCTACGGCAGCAACACCTACACCAACGGCACCCTCTTCCTCGGCAGCGGCGTCGTCAACTTCGAGGCCGACCACGTCATCGGCCCCGGGCCCGTCACCTTCGGCGAGGGCTCCTCGTTCAACACCGGCACCAAGCTCACGACGACCGTCGTCGAGGGCGACCCGCCCGTTACCGTCGCCGGCAGCTTCACCTTCGGCTCGGGCAAGGGCGGCCTCGACGTCGGCAACGGCCCGGTCGAGCTGCTCCAGCCGCTCACCATCACGGTCTCCAGCGCCAAGTCTTTCCTCCGCCTGGGCGGAGATTTCACAGGCGAATACGGCATCGCCGACCTCACCAAGGCCGGCGACGGCCCGCTCGTCCTCGGCGGCGACTTCACCTTCGCCCCGGGCGACACCCTCGCCATCTCGAAGGGCACGCTCGACTTCGCCGGCATCATCCGAGACGCCATTCCCGCCGCCACCGGTTCCGGCTCCGTCGCCATCAGCGGCGCCATCGGCTCCGACACCCTGACCTTCTCCGGCAAGACAACCGTCACCAACGCCTTCGACTACGCGGGGACCGTCATCGTGAGCAGCAACGCCACGCTCACGCTGAGCGGCCCGCACGGCGGTTTCACGAACGCGGCGGACGTCGTCGTCGAGCAGGGCACGCTCGAGTTCGGCCTCACCGCGGAGCCCTGCGACGTCCTGCGCGCCCGCCGCGTCACGCTCCACGCGGGCAGGCTCCTCCTCACCAGCTCCAAGGCCGTCACCGTGACGAACCGCATCGGCACGCTCGTCGCCGGCACGCGCCCGGGCTTCGGAGGCACCCCGCAGCTCGACCTCTCCGGCACGCCGTCGGGCGACACGCTGCTCTGCATCGACGCCCTTGCGCAGGAGCGCCACGCCGTCCTCAACCTCTCCGGCACCGCGCCGGGCACGACCGACCTCGGCAGCGGCTTCCACGTCCTCGTCGCCGCCGG
>JAZUKQ010000093.1:0-2314 GCA_045643325.1 Kiritimatiellia bacterium
GGAGGGAGAGCAGCATCTTTTTCACGGGATTCGTTCCTTGTTGGAGGGTTTTCGGTGGGGCGGCGCCGGGGGGCGGGGGCTACTTCTGGTCGCGGAAGTCGGGGAAGCGGCCTTCGCGGTAGTTCTGCGGAAGGGCCATGGAGAGGGCGGCGGCGACGCGGAAGGCCGCGAGGTCGTCGTAGGTGTCGCCGACGACCTGGATGCCGATGGGGACGTTCTGGGCGCCGAGGGCGACGGGGACGTCCACGACCGGGTAGCGGTTGAGGAGGTTCCAGACGGGGGTGAGGATGAACTCGCTGCCGGCGACGGCGCGCCCGTCGACGTCGGCAGGGTCGGCGCCCGGGGCGAGGAAGTCGGCGGGGACCTTCGCGGTGGCGAGCGTCGGCATGACGAGCGCGATGCAGCCGTCCTCGAAGACGGCCTGCTGGACGCCGCGATGGATGCGATCGCCGAGGACGCCGGCCTTCAGGAGGGCCTTGGGGCCGAGCCCGTCGATCGGGTTGCACATGGGGACGACGTAGGAGGAGACGAGGTCCTGCTGGCCGTCGGCGATCTCGACGAGCTCGTACATTTCGGTGGAGAGGAGGCCTTCGTTGAAGATCTGGAGGTCGCCGTGGTCGGATTGCCAGCCGAGGGCGACGACCTTGATTTCGGCGCCGAGGCCCTGGAGGACGGCGACGACCTTGTCGAGGGCGGCGCGGACGTCGGGGTCGCAGCCGCCTTCGAGCCAGTCGTCGGCGTAGGCGACGGCGACTTTGGTGCCCTGGAGGGGGGCGTATTCGACGGGGTAGTCGAGGCGCGGACGGAGCGAGGCGTGGTTTTTCGGGTGGGGGCCGACGATGACGTTCTGCATGAGGACGAGGTCGTCGAACGTGCGGGTCATGGGGCCGAGCGTCTCATAGGCGATTTCGGAGGTGGGGACGCGGCGGAGGGGGTCATAGGAGCCGAATACGCTGCACATCGAGGAAGGCAGGCGGATGGGTCCGCCCATGTCGGAGCCCGTGGCGAGTGTGCAGAAGCCCGCGGCCAGGGCGGCGCCGCTGCCGCCGGAGGAGCCGCCGACGCCGTAGTAGAGGTTCCAGGGGTTGCGGGTCACCCCGTAGAGGCGGCTCCAGGTCATGCAGTTGATGTAGAACTCCGGCACGGTGGTCTGGAAGACGAAGATGGCGCCCTCGGCGCGCAGGCGCTCGATCAGGGGGCAGTCGTCGGTGCAGGCGGGGAGGCCCTTGAGGACGATCGAGGCCATGTCGACGTGCCAGCCGGCGAGCTCGTTCTCGTCCTTGACGCCGACGGTGATGCCTTCGAGGTGCCGGGCGGTGCCGTTGCGGTAGCGCTCCTCGGCCTCCCGGGCCTGGGCGCGGGCCTCGGCGAAGCAGTCGAAGGTGATGGCGTTGACCTTGCCGGCGTTGAAGGTGCCGATCTCGTCGTTCAGGTCGCGCAGCTCCGTGTTGTATTCGCCGTTGTAGCGCTGGACGCGGGCGATCTGGGCTTCGAGGACTTCGACCGGGGAGAGGATGCCGGCCTTGTAGAGCTCGATCTGGGTGGTGGCGGGCATGTAGGCCAGCTCCTCTTCCGTGAAGCACCTGTCGGCGCCGAATGCGCACAGCCCCGTCGCGAACAGCGCGACGGCGAGGATCCGAATGGTCTTTTTCATCTTTTGTCGTGACCTTCCTATTCTAAATCAATGTCGTCCTTGTCCCTTTGCGGCCGCCGCCTCAGGCGCATTCCTCGGCGTAATATGGCCGCGCCCCCTCGTTCTCGACCGTAATCAGCAAGCGGTAGTGGCTCCAGGTCAATTCGCCACGCAGTGTGCGGCCATTTTGGAAGCACAGGTGGAACTGGCGCATATCGCGCAAATTGGAACGGGTGGACCCCGCGCCGAATTCGGCTGTCAGCTTTACGGCCAGTGAATCAATCAGCCCGTCGCCATACGCCGCCTTGGCCTTCACCATTGCGGCATTGGCCGTCGTGTGGACGAACCGCCGCGCCTCGTGGATGACGCCGCGGAGCTGCCTGTAAAAGGTCGCGTCAACGAGTCCGCTGGGCTGCTTCTTCATTGGGCCTGTCCCTTCCTGGCGGCCTTGCGGATGGCGTTGCGGGAGGTCACGAGGGGTTTCCGGAGAGCTTGGCGGAGAGGGCGTCGAGGGTGTCGAGGACGAGGCCGGTGTCGAGGAGGTACTGGCGGATGCCGGCGTGGAGGTTTTCGGTGGTGCACTCGGGGAGGGGGCGTCCGGCGAGGGCGGCGACGTAGTTGCCGAAGTAGATGTCGCGGATGCGACGGTAGCGGTCGGGGGCGAGGGCGGCGCGGGCGGCG
>JAZUKQ010000094.1:0-6319 GCA_045643325.1 Kiritimatiellia bacterium
GAAGGTGTTCGCCGACTTCGGCGCCGCCGGCCCGTGGGTGGGCGCGGCCTTCTTCGTGCTCGTCATCTTCGCGGCCCTCACCTCGGCCATCTCCCTCATGGAGGCGTGCGTCGCCTCCGTGTGCGACCTCCTCCGCATCGAGCGCAAGCCCGCCACCTTCTTCACGTTCTTCCTCGTCGCCTTCCTCGCGGTCTTCTCCGCCGTCGGCTACGGCGCCTGGGGCAAGGTGACGCTCTCCAGCGCCTTCCACGGCATGGGCCTCTCCGGCGCATGGACCGAGGCCGCCTTCTTCAAACTCCAGTTCCTCGACTTCTTCGACTTCATCACCAACTCCTTCCTCATGCCGATTGTGGCGGCGGTCACCTGCGTCTTCATCGGCTGGGTCCTCAAGCCCAAGGCCGTCGAGGACGAGGTCGCCCTGGGCGGACACAAGTTCGCCGCCGCCGGTTTCTACCGCGTGATGGTCAAGTACATCGCGCCCGCGCTCATCACCGCCATTCTCGTCTCCGAAATCTGCCGCAACCTCGGCATCGGCGGCTGGAAAATCTAAATGATTTCGAAAATCGTCTATCCGGGCACGTTCGACCCGATCACCCTCGGACACCTCGACCTCCTCTGCCGGGGAGCGGCGCTCTTCGACCACGTCATGCTCGCCGTGGCAGCCTATTCCAACAAGGCGACCGGCATGTTTTCGTTGGAGGAGCGCGTCGAAATGGCCGAGGAGGCGGCGGCGGAGGCCGGGCTCTCCAACGTCACCGTCAAACCCATGCGCAGCCTCCTCGTCGACTTCGTCCGCGCCGAGGGCGCCTGCGCCGTGCTCCGGGGACTCCGCGCCTACAGCGATTTCGAGAACGAGTTCCAGATGGCCCTCACCAACCGGAAGCTCGCCTCCGAGATCGAGACCCTCTTTCTCATGCCCAAGGAGGAGCACAGCTGCGTGAGCTCGAGCACCGTCCGCGAGATCACGCGGTTCGCCGGCGACACCAGCCGCTTCGTCCCCCCGAGCGTCCAGCGCCACATCGAGCGGCGCGTCGTCACCGACCGCCTTCGCGACAGGGAGGGACTTCTTCCATGATTCTCGACGTCGCGCGCATGGATCCCGAGGGAGAGGACTTCGAGGGGGACGACCCGCTCGAGATTCTCCAGTGGGATTTTGAGAAGGACGACATCTTTTTTCCCACCGCCCCCGTCCACTACCGTCTCCACGCCGCCGTCTGCGGCTCGGAGGTGCTCGTGACCGGTTCCGTCTCCACCCGCTTCGGGGGCATGTGCACCCGGTGCGGCGGTCCTCTCGACATCGAAGTCCGGGAGGACGAGGTCTGCGTGAGTTTTCCCGTCGAGGGACAAGACCCACAAATCGACTTGACGGAAGAGGAGCGAGTGTCTATACTTTTGGCCCTTCCCTACAACCCGGTGTGCCGACCCGACTGCGAGGGCATCTGTCCGCGCTGCGGGAAGCGCTTGGCGGACGGTCCCTGCGGTTGCGGCGACACGCCCGGCGGTCCTTGGGAGTCCCTCGGTTCCCTTTTCCCCTCACAACAAAACTAGATTGGAGCAATTCCATGGCTGTACCTAAACGGCAAAAGTCCAAGATGCGCATCCGCATGCGTCGCGGTCAGAAGAAAGCGGATATCCCCTCGGTCGTCAAGTGCCCGGACTGCGGCGCGGACCGCCCGAACCACGCGGTGTGCCCGAACTGCGGCCGCTATAACGGCAAGCAGATCATCGCCGCCTCGGAAGACTAGTCCGGTCTTCCACGACGTCCCCCCAACCGGAAGGACTCCAACATGATTCGCATTGCCCTCGACGCGATGGGCGGCGACAATGCCCCACGTGAGATTGTCCGTGGGGCTGTTGACGCTTGTCGCGGCCTTCCCGAACTCGGCGAGCTCGAGCTCATCGGCGACGAAAAGGCCATCCGGGCCGAGCTCGAAGCCTATGGCGTCACAGAAGAACTCCCCAATCTGAAGATCCTCCACTCCACGGAGGTCATCGAAATGGGCGAGCATCCCGTGAAGGCCGTGCGGAGCAAAAAGGACTCCTCCATCAACCGCGGCGTCGCCATGGTCCGCGACGGCGCGGCCGACGCGTTCATCTCGGCCGGCTCCACCGGCGCGATGGTCGCGGCGTCCCTCTTCGGGCTCCGCCGCATCCCGGGCATCAAACGCCCGGCCATCGGCACCGTCCTGCCGACCAAGGCGAAACCCGTCCTCCTTCTCGACGCGGGCGCCACTCCCGACTGCACCGATGTCGAACTCTCCCAGTTCGCCATGATGGGCAACATCTACTCCCAGTCGATCCTGGGGCGGGAAAACCCTGTGGTCGGACTCCTCAGCATCGGCGGAGAGGACACGAAGGGCAACGCCATCACGCGCAAGACCTTCGAGGTTCTCCGCAACACGCCGTCCCTCAATTTCCGGGGGAACATCGAAAGCCACGACATCTTCAGCGGCGACATCGACGTCGTCGTCTGCGACGGGTTCATCGGCAACGTGGTCCTCAAGACCACCGAAAGCGTCGCCCGGACCGTCGGTTCCTGGCTCAAATCGGAACTGAAGAAGACATGGATCCGTAAATTCGGCACGCTCTTTCTGGTCGGGGCCTTCAAAGGCCTCAAACAGAAGATGGACTCCGAAAGCTACGGAGGCGCCCCCCTGCTCGGCGTCAACGGCACAATCATCATCGCGCACGGCTCGTCCCACAAAAAGGCCATCTTCCACTCGGTCCGCGTCGCCGTCGAGGCCGTCAAGTCCCATGTCAACGAGAAAATCGCCGAGGAGCTCAAGAACTCCGGGACCCACAAGCTGGGCAACAGGCTGGGAGCCCTGATCGATTTCGCGAAAAAGGAGGCGGGCCAGGTCCCGAACCTTCTTCGCCGGAACCGGGGAGAGCCCCGCGCCGACGAAACACCGGATGCCGCCACGGAAGCGCCCGCCACCGACTCCGCCGCATCCAAAACCCCGTAACCGATTCCGCGCGCCATGTCTTTCGCCTCCACCCTCGCCTTCCTCCGCGCCCGCCATGAGGCGCTGATCACCCAGCCCAACCGTTTCGACGCGTCGTTCTATAACGGTGTTTTCCGCCGCTATGTGAACCCCGTCGTCACCGGCGAGCACGCCCCCCTCGAGTGGCGTTTCGACCTCAATCCGGAGACGAACCCCTTCCTCATGGAGCGCCTCGGCGTCCACGCCGCCTTCAACTCCGGCGCCATGATGCTCGACGGCCGCGTCGCCCTCATGGTCCGCCTCGAGGGGAACGACCGCAAGTCCTTCTTCGCCGTCGCGGAGTCCGAGAACGGCGTCGACAACTTCCGCTTCCGCCGTCGCCCCGTCGTCATGCCAGAGACCGACGTTCCCGACACCAACGTCTACGACATGCGCCACACCCGCCACGAGGACGGCTGGATCTACGGCCTTTTCTGCACCGAGCGCCCCGACCCGGACCGCGCCGTCGGCGACCTCTCCTCCGCCGTCGCCCAGTGCGGCATCGCCCGCACCAAGGACCTCGACACGTGGGAGCGCCTCCCCGACCTCGTCTCCGCCTCCCCGCAGCAGCGCAATGTCGTTCTCCACCCGAAGTTCGTGGACGGCCAGTACGCCCTCTACACCCGCCCGCAGGACGGCTTTATCAGCGCCGGCTCCGGCGGAGGCATCGGATTCGCGCTCTGCCCCGACATCACGCGCGCCGTCATCGGCCCGGAGAAAATCATCGACTCCCGCGAGTACCACACCGTCAAGGAAGTCAAAAACGGAGCCGGCGCCACGCCCATCGAGACGCCCGCCGGCTGGCTCCACATCGTCCACGGCGTCCGCGGCTGCGCCTCCGGCCTCCGCTATGTCGTCTACGCCTTCATGACCGCGCTCGACGATCCCTCGCGCGTCATCGCCGCCCCGGGCGGTTTCCTCATCGCCCCGACCGGCGGCGAGTACATCGGCGATGTCATGAACTGCGTCTTCTGCAACGGCGCGGTCGTGACGGACGACGGCCGGCTCCTCATCTACTACGGCGCCGCCGACACCCGGCTCATGGTCGCCGAGTCCACGGTCGAGCGGATGGTCGACTACTGCCTCCACACGCCCGCCGACCCCGGCCGCTCCGCCGCCTGCGTCCAACAGCGTATCGCGCTCATCGAGGCGAACGAGCTCGCCTTGAAAAAGTAGTCCCGAAACCAGCCTCCGCGGGCATGCATCCCCCGCGTTCCCGTTTTCTGGACAACCTTTTTAGGACATTTTTCGTGAGCAGTTCCCTCTCCGGCGCTTTCTTCCGCACCCCGGCCCTCGCCGCCCTCGCCGCCCTCGCCGCCGCGACCTCCTGCCGTTCCACGGGCTCATGGCGGGCCCAGGCCGACCGCCGGGCGGAGCGGATTCTCGCGGCGGCCCAGCAGGATGTCGCCGGGCGCGCGGATCCCCTCGTCATCGAAACCCCGTCGGACACCCTCCGCCGCCGGCTTCTCCTCGACCAGCGGCTCGTCACGTTCGACGCCGCCTCTCTCGGCATCCGGGACCTTCCGCCCACCTCCCTCTGGAATCCCGCCGAGCGCCTTCTGCCCTCCACGAACTCCACCGCCGAGGCCTTCGCGCCGCCCGCCGGCGAGCCGCTCCGCCCCACCCTCCGCCAGGCGGTGCAGATCGCCGCCGCGCATTCCCCCGCGTTCCAGGAGCGGAAAGAGGCGCTCTTCTCCTCCGCGCTCGCGCTCGACCTCGAGGCCGAGGGATTCCGCTCCGCGTTCGCCTCGAAGCTCGAGGAGAGCGTCTCGAGCTCCAAGTCCGCGAAGCGCCGTTCCGCCTCCGACACCGCCTCCGACGCCGAGGCCGGGCTCGCAGCGGAATCGGCGTCCGGCGGCGAACGCTCGACGGGCTCCACCGCGACCGGCACGCTCGGCGTGTCCCGAAAGTTCGAAAACGGGACGGACCTCTCCTCCTCGCTCGCCGTCGATTTCGCGAAAATGCTCACGGACCCCAAGGACTCCGCCTGGGGCGTCTCGCTCGACGCGTCACTCTCCGTTCCCCTTCTCCGCGGCTCCGGGGTCCTCGTGAACCGCGAGGGGCTCACCAAGGCCGAACGCTCCCTCGTCTACGCCGTCCGCGACTTCGAGCAGTACAAGCGCACGTTCGTCGTCGAGATCGCCTCCGCCTACCTCGAGGTCCTCAACGGCGCCAAAAAACTCCAGAACCAGGAGGACAGCTACCGGCGCGTCATCACCTCGACACGCCGTTCCCGCCGCATGGCCGACGCCGGACGTCTTCAAGAGTATGAGTTCGACCAGTCCTACCAGCAGGAGCTCTCCGCCCGCAACTCCTGGATTTCCGCCCAGCAGGCCTACCAGAAGACGCTTGAGTCGTTCCGCCGCAAACTCGGCCTTCCGCCCGACGCGCTGGTCGAGCCTCTCCCCTCCGAGCTCGAGGCCCTCCAGACCTACGCCGAGTCCTTCGCCAAACATTCCGTCGAGGCCTACAACGACGGCAAGCCCGTCCCCGACGCCGAGGACACGCCCGTTCTCGAAGGCGCGTCCGACGAAAACGCCGGCCCGATGGAGATTCCGCTCGACCGCGCCCTCGCCATCGCCTCCACGAACCGCCTCGATTTCCAGACCGCCAAGGACAAGGTCGAGGACGCCCAGCGCGCCGTCCTCATCGCCGAGGACGGACTCCGCGCCGAACTCACCCTCGGCGTCTCGGCCAAGGCCGGAGAAAGCCGTTCCGCCTCCTCCGCCTCCCAAGGGAACGGGAAGCTCGAACTCGGCCGCGCCACCTTGGGCGGCGTCCTCACCGTCGACCTCCCCCTCCACCGCACCGCCGAGCGCAACGCCTACCGCGAGTCCCTGATCGCGCTCGAGAAGGCCGTCCGCGACTATCAGGACGCGGAGGACACGCTCAAAACGACCCTCGCGGACCGTCTCCGCTCCCTTCTCGAGACCCGCGAGCAGCTCTCCATTCAGTTCGTCGCCCTCTCGCTCGCCGAGCGCCGCGTCCGCTCCACCGACCTTCTCATGCAGTCCGGCCGGGCGGAGATCCGCGATGTCCTGGAGGCTCAGGACGCCCTTCTTTCCGCCCAGAACGCGCTCCTTTCCGCCGTCACCGGCTACCGGGTCAAGGAACTTTCCCTCCAGTCCGACCTCGGGCTCCTCGACGTCACCGCCGACGGCACCTGGACCGAAAGCCCGCTGTAGCGGCCCTTCGCCCCGGGCACAGAAAAGACTCCCCAAGATGGACCGCCCCAACATCCTCCTCGTCGTCACCGACCAGCAGAGCGCCACCATGCTCGGCTGCGCGGGAAACCCCTATCTCAAGACACCCGCCCTGGACCGCCTCGCCGCGCA
>JAZUKQ010000095.1:0-3971 GCA_045643325.1 Kiritimatiellia bacterium
GAGGCGGAATAGCCGTTGAGTGCCGTGTTCAGAATCTGCGTGTCTATGCCTTGAACCGAAGTGGTGGTGGTGGTTCCCCCTATGGCGTTGAGAAATCCGTCCCGCGTGTAATTCGCATCTTGCAGAGGGTCGCCGGGGACGATGGCCGAACTTGGCTTTAGGGATGGATCCAGATGCCATGTGGCGGTTCCGGTGTTGACGCTAATCCAGAAGTGGTCGGTTGCCAGATAGACGGCCGCCCCATAAACGTCGTAGCCGACCTCGTGCCCACCGGCGTATAGACGCCTGCGGGCCGCGCCTAAGATGTCCACGACATTATCGGATCCGTCCAGATTCAACCAGTTGACCGCGTTGTAGGGATGCCCGCCGTCGAAGTCCGTAAGCGGAACGAGGAAACCGGAGGTTGGGGTGAACGGTTGATACAGCAGGGTTGGTCGGTAACCGGAAGCCTGGAGGAGGGCATAGAGAAGGAGCGCTTGGTCGGCATCGTTTCCTTCTCGGTCAAGCAAGGTCCGTTCCGGTCCCCGAAGGATGCCATGGTAGGGGGCGTAGGCAATGTGATCCCGCACGAAGAGATAGCACTTCCACCAGTTGTAGTCGAGCCCCCTTGCAAGTTCCACGATGCGGGCGTGGTCGGACGCAGGCAATGAAAACGCCAGACCGATGTCAACATCCATCGGCGGGTCTTGCCGGACACTTTCCTGTGCGCCCATTCCTCCGGACGGCGTGTGGACAACGACCTCGGGAACGGACAGGGAGGACAGCGTTGGCTGGTTCTGGAGAAGGGGTATGTCCGGAAGGGTTGACGAATCCCTGACAATCCACCCGATGGGCGCATCGGCATTCAAAAGGGATGCCGCCGCCACAAGTATTCCAGTCAGTAGATCTTTGGTGTTCACGCGTTGGGACTTGATTACGAAAAACGGTGTCCATGATGGATACCAAGGACACCGGTATTGTAGCCGAAGGCGGATGGTTGGGCCAGTCCGAAGTTCCAGCGCAAATTGTAATATCTACTCGGTGACTTGCAAGTCAGCGGCCCGCACTTTTTTTGTAGGGTGGAAGGGCTCCACCCCTCCCACACCCACCCCGGATCTCCATGCAGATGGACGCGACGAGCCGGAGCATGGAGTTCTCGTCGGGGAAGACGGCAGTCAGGTCGGTTCTCCGCTTGATCCGCCGGCTAAGATTCTCCTCGATGTCGTTGGTCCGGACAAAGACCCTAGAACACCAGGAAGACCGTCGCGTCCAGGTTGCGGAGCTGGCGGGTCGTGAGATAGAGGGGGAGCTCGTCCTGGTCGGCCGTGTCGAAGAGCTCGATCGCGGCGACGTACGCCGTGTTGTCCTCGCCGCTGTCGTCGCCGAAGAGGTGCGGCAGCTGCGCCGGGTCGAGCGAGGCGCTCTTGTACAGCGCGCCGTCCATGTAGAAGTCCATCTTCCCGGTCGCGGCGTGGTAGGCGAACCGGAAGTCGTGCCAGGCGTCCCCGATTCCCGGGACCTGGGTGTAGTTCGACGAGCCGCCGTAGTACGGGCCGCCGATAGAGGAGCCTTTGTAGACGAACACCGTCCCGTCGTTCTCGCCGTCCCAGAAGAAGCTGTGGTAGGAGGTCTCGCCGAGCGTCGTGTCCAGGTACGCGAGGATGCGGAAGGTGAAGTCGCCTTCCATCACGTCGCCGGTCAGCGTGTCGGAGACGGTGAGGTGCGTCCAGGGCGGAATCCGCGCCACGCCGCCGAGTTCCGTCCCGCCAAGCGTGTTCTCCGGCGGATCCGCCAGCGCGGAGACCGTGCCCGAGCCGCCGGCGACGAGGTCCTGCCCGTAGGTGGCGAGGAGGAGGTCGTCGGCCTTGTCGAAGTCCCATTTCCCGAGGCAGTGCCTCGCATAGAGCCCCGGCTTGGGCTGGACGACCGTCTCGTAGACCGCCTCGAAGAGCAGGCTCTGCGCCGTGCAGCCGCGAAGGTCGAACACCAGGGCGGGAGCGGCGGCGGTCTGGAGTACCGCCCCCGTCGCCGCGTCCACGACGCGCCAGCGGCGGAAGAGTTTCTCGGTCGTCTGCCGGGGCGAGTCCTCGAGCGTGGCGCTCGCGGGGGCGGTGAGGGCGACGGACTCCGCGTCGGAGAGCAGGAACGTCTCCCCCGTCGCGACCGTTCCTCCGTCCGCGCCGGTGACCGGGCACGGGGAGTCCACGATGCCGCAGCGGGCCCAGCAGGGCGGGATTTCGTCGGCGTCCGCCGTGTCGAAGAGCTCCAGCGAGGCGATGTAGACCGCGTTGTCCTCGCCGTTGTCGTCGCCGAAGATCCGCACGAGGTTGGCCGTGTTGATGTCTCCCGCCGAGCGGATTTCGCTTCCGTCCATGAGGACGGTGAGGCGCCGACCCTGCTGCGTGTAGACGAAGCGGAACTCGTGCCAGTTGTCCAGAATCCCCGGCACCGAGACATACTTCGGGTCGCCGATGTCCTGGAGCGTGCCGCCGCCGAAGGTGCCGTCGGTCTTGGCGTAGCCCACGCCGTCCTGTTTCTCGCCGGACCAGAACATGCACCAGTAGTCCGATTTGGCCTGGGCGCTCGGCAGATACACGACCATGCGGTAGGTGAAGTCCCCCGCTGCGACCTCCGGCGTGAACGTGTCCGTCGGGATGAGGTGCGCGTAGAGCGGGACGATGGCGACGCCGCCGAGGTCGACGCCGTCGAGCGTGTTCGCCGGAGGCTCCGCCACCGCGGCGATGTCGCCCGTGCCGAACTGCGGGACCGAGACGCCGCCGGAGGTTTTTCCGGCGACGAGCGGTTTTCCGAACGTCGCGCGGAGGAGGTCGTCGGGGTCGTCGAAGTCCCACCGCCCGATGCAGTGCGCCGCGTCGTACGCGGGTTCCGTTGGACCATCGGGCTCGCCGGGCTCGTCCGTGGAGAAGCGGCTGGCGGGAACGAACTCGGGCAGCGGATAGGTCGCCGTGTCGAACACCTCGAACGAGGCGAGGTGCAGCGCGTTGTCGTCGACGTCGTCGTCGCCGGAGACGTAGACGAGGGGGTCGTTGGGGATGTCGAGCCCGTTGTCGTTGTCGAGCGTGTCCCCGTTCAGGAGTACGCCATCCAGGAAGTGGAACCGGGCGTCGTTCTTGACGACGATCTCCAGCGTGTACCAACGCGATGGGGCGATGGAATCGCCGACATAGGTCCCGTTCGAGCCGATTTTGTTCGACCGCCCCGAGTCGCCGATGAAGAGCGCGCCGTCGTTGGCCTTCCCGTTCCACCAGAACGTGCGGTACTTGTCGTGGGAGGAGGCGGGCGAGGCGAAGCGGAAGCGGAGGGAGTAGACGTTCGACTCGAGGCCGTGCGCGAGGCGCAGGTGCTGCCCCGCCGGGACGGTGGCCGCGCCGTCGGAGAGGCCCTCGTCGAGCGCGGCGAGCAGCGTGGCGTCGGCAAGCGCGGAGAGGTCGCCGGTCCCCTCGACGGGGACGGACACCTTGTTCTGCGTCGCGCCGAGCGCGCCGTCGGCGCCGACGGTGGCCTTCAGAAGGTCGGAGGCGTCGTCGAAGTCCCAGCGGCCCGTGCAGTGGCTCCGGTAGGCGGCGAAGTCCGTGGGACCGGTCGAGAGTTCCTCGACAAGCGTGTCGGCGAGGCCCCAGTAGCCCATGCCGCGGGGGTTGTCGCGGGTGTAGACCTCCGTGAGGTAGGTGCCGTCCTCGTTCAGGCGGAAGTAGCGGAAGCCGGGGTCTCCGTCGCTGTAGGACTGGACGGTAAGGGACTTCGTGTATCCGATGCGGATGCCGTTGGCGTCGGTGCCGTCGGAGTCGTTCTTGTGGTCGTGGCCGAAGTAGGCGCCGCGGAGGTTCCCGACCTCGCGCCAGACATCGTAGAGCGTGCGGCGCGTGTCGCTTCCCTCCAGCGGCGGGAGCGTGTGCTCCGCGTCAACATAGGCGTTCGAGTCCGTGGGGCAGGGGGTCTCGGGGCGGTGGCCGATGGCGCGGGCGCCGGGG
>JAZUKQ010000096.1:0-2284 GCA_045643325.1 Kiritimatiellia bacterium
CCGCGATGAACAGCGACTTCGCGTCGCCCTTGATGACGTTCGTCGAATTGGTGAGCGACTTGACCGGAAGGCCGTCCACCAAGATCGATGGCTGTCGATTGCACTCGGCAGCTGTCAACAGCTGTCGGGCTACGCCCTCCGCCGCCCGCCTCATCGCCAGATGCGTCGCGTTCAGAATGTTGAGCCGGTCGATCTCGGCGGGGCTCGCGGACGCGACCGCCCAGCGGCAGCCGGGCGTCGACTTGATGACCTCGGCGAGCGCGAAGCGCTTCTTCTCCGAGAGCTTCTTCGAGTCGTTGGTCGCGCTCCACTCGCCGGCAAGAAGCCCCTCCGCCAGGTCGAGCGGAACGGACACCGCCGCGGCATAGACGCCGCCGACGAGGGGACCCCGCCCCGCCTCGTCAATGCCCATCACGGGATCGCCCGCCTTGCGCTCGAATTCAAGTGTAACCGCCATTTGGCGATATTATACCAAACTCAGGGGCCCTCCTCGTCGCCCATTGGGCGCCCAAACTTGGTATAATGGACAGCACAATGGAACTCATCTCCAGAACAGAGGACGGACTCTACCGCCTGCCCGCGTTCATCGACGCGCACGTGCACGTGGAGTCGTCCCACCTGACGCCCGCGCAGTTCGGACGTCTCATCGCCGCGCAAGGCACCCTCGCCGCGATCTGCGATCCGCACGAGATCGTGAACGTGATGGGCGAGGCGGGGCTCGACTTCATGCTCGCGGACGCCCGGCGCTCCCCCGCCGACCTCCGCTTCACCCTCCCGAGCTGCGTGCCCGCGACGCCCTTCGAGACCTCCGGCGCGGCGCTTTCCGCCGCGGACACCGCACGCCTCTTCGCCGTCCATCCCGAGCTCATCGCGCTCGGCGAGATGATGAACGCCCCAGGCGTCCTCGCGGACGATCCCGAGGTCCTCGGCAAGATCGCCGCGGCCAAGGCGGCCGGCAAGCGGGTCGACGGACACTTCCCCGGCGGACGAGGCGAAGCGCTTTCGCGCTACGCCGCGGCGGGCATCACGTCCGACCATGAGACGCTCACGGCGGACGAGGCCCTCGAGAAGGTCGCCGCGGGAATGACGGTCTTCATCCGCGAGGGAAGCGCGGCGAAGAACCTCGCGGACCTCCTGCCGGCCGTGAGCGACGCCAACTGGGAGCGCTTCTGCTTCTGCACGGACGACATCTCCGCCGCGGACCTCCTCACCTCCGGCGGCATCGTCAACTGCATCCGCACCGCCGTCCGGCTCGGGATGCCCGCCGAACGCGCCGTGGCGCTCGCCACGGTCAACCCGGCGCGGCACTACGCTCTCTCGCTCCCGGACCGCGACTACGTCGTCGTCCGGGACCTCACCGACTTCGAAATCGTCCGCGTCGTGAAGAACGGACGTCCCCTCCCGCCCCTCGACGACAACGCCGGGGCCGTTCTGCCTCCCGGCGGGAGCGCCGGAGCCAATACCGTCCACATCCCCGACCTCTCGAACCGCGCCTTCCGCGCGCCCGAACCGAAGGACGGGCGGCTTGACGTCATCGGGGTCACGGACGGATCCCTCCTCACGGAGCATCTCCGGCGCGAGCCGTCCGACACCGGCGACCTCGCGCTCCTCACCGTCATCGAGCGGCACGGGAAGAACGGGAACGTCGCCTCTGCGTGGACGGCGCGGACTGGCCTTCGCCGCGGCGCGATCGCCACGACCGTCGCGCACGACCACCACAACCTGCTCGTCCTAGGGAATGACGCGGACGACATCCGCGCGGCCGCGGCGCACCTCGCCGCGCTCGGCGGCGGCCAGTGCGTCGTCCTGGACGGAAAGGTCCTCGCCGACCTGCCGCTCCCGGTCGCGGGGCTGATGAGCGCGTGCCCCGCGGCGGACGTCGCGGCGCGGATCAAGGCGCTCAAGGCCGCCGCGCGTCAGACGGGCTCGACGCTCTCCGATCCGTTTGCGACCCTTTCGTTCCTCGCGCTGCCGGTGATTCCCGCGCTCAAGCTGACCGACCGCGGACTCTTCGCCCTCTGACGCGCAGTTACGAAACCTTCAGTACGACCGACTTCCCCGTCCCGGCCTCGCCCTTGATGTAGAAGTTCCCCTCCTGCGCCACGGCGAAATCTATCGCCGACGCCTGCACCGGATCAAGCTTATCTCTCTTTGGCAACCAGCTCACCACTATCCGCACTTACCTAAGAGCATTATACCATTATTCTCTTTCCTGCGGACTGAGAGTGCCAGCATACTGGCCGTACGGCGGAACCCGTACTCAGCCAACGGGTAGTTACATTCA
>JAZUKQ010000097.1:0-2886 GCA_045643325.1 Kiritimatiellia bacterium
CGGGTTGGCCGGACGCGTTTTGGGAGGGCGTGGAGGGAGGGGGGCCGAAGCCGAAGGAGAAGAGGTCTTGGGAGTCGTCGGAAGTCATGTCGGGAAGATAAAGAGGGAAAGAGACATTCTATCACAACCCTTCGACGGAGACTAGAGACCCCCGGATTCCGCAGATGGCCATACTCCGGCGCGAAATCTCTTCTTGGGGGCGCGCTCGGTTCTTTGCTATACTTCCGGGCCAGACTTTAGAAACAATCGGCAGGAGTTTTCACGATGACACGGGAAGAGGCACGGAAGAAGGCGCATGAGCTGGTCGCGAAGATGACGGTGGAGGAGAAGGCGTCGCAGCTCCGGTACGACGCGGCGGCCGTCGGGCGGCTCGGCGTCCCCGAGTACAACTATTGGAACGAGGCGCTGCACGGCGTCGCCCGCGCCGGCGTGGCGACCGTCTATCCGCAGGCCATCGGCCTGGCCGCCGCGTTCGACGACGCGATGATGCGGACCATCGGCGACCAGATCGCCACCGAGGCGCGGGCGAAGCATAACGCCGCCGTCCGGGAGGGCGACCGGGACATCTACAAGGGGCTGACATTCTGGTCCCCCAACGTGAACATCTTCCGGGATCCCCGCTGGGGCCGCGGCCACGAGACCTACGGCGAGGACCCGTTCCTCACCTCGCGGCTCGGCGTGGGGTTCGTGAAGGGGCTTCAGGGCGAGGGGGAGCACATGAAGGCGGCCGCGTGCGCGAAGCACTTCGCCGTGCACAGCGGGCCCGAGGCGATCCGCCACACGTTCAACGCCGTCGTCTCCAAGAAAGAGCTGTTCGAGACGTATCTTCCCGCGTTCGAGGCGCTCGTGCGCGAGGCGAAGGTCGAGTCGGTGATGGGCGCGTACAACCGGGTCCTCGGCGAGCCCTGCTGCGGCAGCCAATACCTTCTGGTGGACATCCTCCGCGGCAGATGGGGCTTCGAGGGCCATGTCGTCTCCGACTGCTGGGCCATCGCGGATTTCCACAAAAACCACAAAGTGACCTCCGCGCCCGAGGAGTCCGTCGTCATGGCGCTCTCCGCCGGCTGCGACTGCAACTGCGGCTGCACATATCAGCGCATTCTCGACGCCCATGCCAAGGGTATGCTCGACGAGGCGCTTCTCACGCGCTCCTGCGAGCGGCTTTTCACGACCCGTTTCCTGCTCGGCGAGCCCGGCGGAAGCGAGTACGACTCCATCCCCTACGACGTCATCGAGTGCCGGGAGCATGTCGGCACGGCCCTCGAGGCCGCGCGCAAGGGCACCGTCCTCCTGAAGAACGACGGCATTCTCCCGCTCCGCAAGTCCTCGCTGAAAAAGCTTGGCGTCGTCGGCCCGAACGCGAACAGCCGCTCCGCGCTCGTCGGCAACTACCACGGGACCTCCTCGCGCTACATCACGGTGCTCGAGGGAATCCAGGACGAGGTCGGCGACGACGTCCGTGTGTTCTATTCCGAGGGGTCCCATCTCTACCGGAAGGCGGTAGAGGGCGGCCTCGCGCGGGACAACGACCGCATCTCCGAGGCCGTCGCCGTCGCCAAAGAGTGCGATGTCACGGTCGTTGTCGTCGGACTCGACGAATACCTTGAGGGCGAGGAGAGCGACCAGAGCAACGAGACCGGGGCGAACGGAGACAAACTGGGGCTTCTTCTGCCGTCCGTCCAGCGCCGTCTGCTCGACGCCGTCGCGGCGGTCGGCAAGCCGTTCGTGGTCGTTCTGATGGCCGGAAGCTCCATCGACCTGCTCGACATCAACGACAAGGCCTCGGCCATCCTTCTGCCCTGGTATCCGGGGGCGCGGGGCGGCCGCGCGGTCGCCGACCTCCTTTTCGGGAAGTGCTCGCCGAGCGGAAAACTTCCCGTGACGTTCTACCGCGACGCCGACCCGCTGCCGGAGTTCACGGACTATTCGATGAAGGGGCGGACGTACCGTTTTCTGGAGCGCGAGCCGCTCTATCCGTTCGGGTTCGGGCTCACCTATTCCAAGGTGGAGACCGTCTCGGCGAGGGTGGCGCGCGCGGGGGCGGAGGAGATCGTCCTGGAGGCGGTTCTGCGCAACGCGGGGGCTGTGGAGACCGACGAGGTCGCGCAGGTCTATGTGAAGGACCTCGAGTCGCCTCTCGCGGTGAGGAACCACAGCCTCTGCGCGTTTCAGCGCGTGCGCCTTGCCGCCGGCGAGGAGAAGACGGTCGAGTTCCCGGTGTCCCGGACCTCGCTGATGGCGGTCGACGAGAACGGCGAACGGAAGCTCGACAGCCGCCGCTTCGTCTTCTACGTCGGGACATCGCAACCCGACGCCCGGAGCGTCGCGCTCGCGGGAGTCCGTCCCGTCGAGGTGCCGTTCGAGGTATAGCGGAATCCGGAGCGTCGCGGCGGGGCGGAGGGCAGGGGAGGGGGCTTCCGCCGGTCTGCATGCCGGCGGGTCTTCCGCTCCGCCTACGGGAGGCGGAGCGCCTCTTTGGCCGCCTCCATGTTTTTCAGCGCATTCTTCAATGCGCCGAAAATGGATTGCGCCTTCTGGGGGCGTTTTGATACAATACCGCTCAACGAATCAAGCGGCTGACGTGCGGCCACTACGCCCGGTGCGGGAAAGTGTTTGCCTCTGGTAGCTCCAGAATCGACAAAAGCACCGTCAGCCGCTTGGTTCGTTTTCAAGTACGGGCGTTCCTTGGCAACATCCTCAACCTTGTACGGCTTTGAAACGTCAACACGTCCTCCGCGCTTCGCGGCGTCCATGTACGCCGCGTCCTCCTCCGGGGTGACGTTCCTCTCGCGCCCTTCCGCGGACATATACCGGATGTCGGGGTTCTTGAGGTTGAACCTCTGGGAGAGCGGGATGACGTTGCCGTCGTCGTCGTAGGTCACGGGG
>JAZUKQ010000098.1:0-12008 GCA_045643325.1 Kiritimatiellia bacterium
CTCGCGCCCGACAGCGGAAGCGGACGCTCCAGCCGAAGCCGCAGGACGCCATGCTCGAGGAACACGCTCTCGATGGTCGCCGGAACGGTGTCCGCGCCCTTGGAGACCGTCAGCGTGGCGATGTTCTCGTCCGGAGTCAGGTCGTCGCGGCACAGCACCTCGTCGGACGCGACGAGGAAGACCGTCTGCAGGGCCGGGCGCTCGGACTCGGTGTATTCATCGTATCCTTTCGAGTGGTAGCGGCCGCAGGCGGGGCAGCGCTCGGTCCGGAAAAAGCCCTCGATGGGGCTCTTGTTGGGCGCGGGCCTGAGCGTGTAGGACACGGTGACGGCCGCTGCGCGCGCGATGTCGGCGGCTGTGCGCATCGCGAGGGACTTCCTTTCGGCGGCGTCGGGCTCGTCGGCGACGGCGGGGAGGGCTGCGGCGAGGAGAAGCAGGGGCAGGATTCGGGAAACGTTCATGTCGGGCTCCTTTCGGGATTCGGTCGGATGAAAGGCGGACGGACGGGGCGGGGCTACCGCGCGGTGTCCTTCAGATAGTCGATCGGGATGTGGAGCGTGCGCCCCTTGCGGAGGACCGTGAAGAGCGACTTGTGCCGGTCCGGAAGCGCGGCAAGCGCCTTCGCGTGCGCCTCGGCGAGGTCGTCGAGCGACTCGACGGCCTTGCCGTCGACCGAGAGGAGGATGTCGCTTTCGGCGAGCTTGTCCTCCGCGTTGCCGTTGTCCTTCGTGCCGAGGACGTAGACCCCCTTCTGGCGCCGGAGGTAGAGCTCGGGCGTCGCGAACCGGTTGATTTCCTTCGCGGAGAAGTCCCAGCGCTTGAAATCGCGCTCGGTCCCCTCGACGGCGCCCTTGGCGCGGGGCTCGATGACGACTTCGCGCGGGGCCGCGTCGCCGTTCCGCAGGACGGAGAGCCGGATGGGCTCGGACTCGGGCAGAAGGCCGATCTTGCGCTGGATCGCCGGAAGGTCCTCGGACGTGCGCGCGGTCACGGGCTCGCCGTTGACGGCGACGACGCGGTCGAGCGGCTGCAGGCCGGAGCGCGCGGCGGGGCTGTCCGGCGACGCGCCGGCGACGATGACGCCCTCCGCGGCGTCGAAGTACGTGTTGTGCTCGAAGTCCCGCAGCGGCTGCAGCTGCAGGCCGCTCCACGACCAGTTGACGCGGCCGAAGCGGCGGAGCCGGTCCAGGATGGGCACGGCGATGTCCGAGGGGACGGCGAAACCGAAGTCGACACTGAACGAGGACGTCCCCAGAGAGTTGACGCCGAGGACGCGCCCCTCGGTGTCGACCAGCGGGCCGCCGGAGTTGCCGGGGCCGACGCCGGCGTCCGTCTGGAGCCAGAGCACGTACTCGCTGCGCCCGGGCAGATAGCGGCCGGTACAGGAGAGCGTCCCGAAGGTGAGGGTGCGGTTGAGCCCGTAGGGCGCGCCGAGGGCGATGACGAAGCAGCCCTCCTCCAGCGCGGAGGAATCGCCGAACGAGACGCAGGGCGTGGACTCACCCTCCGGGAGGCGCAGGCGGCAGAGCGCGAGGTCGGTGGACTTGTCGGAGCCGATGCAGTCGGCGTCGAAGGCGCGGCCGTCGGAGAGCAGGCAGCGGATGGTCGTGGCCTTGTCGACGACATGCCAGTTGGTGACGAACTCGCCGTCCGGGGAGATGAGGAAGGCGCTGCCGGACACCTGCCGGGAGAGGGTCTCGCCGCGCTCGTTGTCCTGCTGGAGGCAGACGACGTACAGGACGGCGGGCTGGGCGACGCGCTTGGCACCCGCGACGACCTCGCGGAAATCGGCGACGCCGGGGACCGCCGCCCGGACGGGACCGGCCGCGAACGCGGCGCACAAAAGGACAAAGGCAAGGCGTTTCATGTCCCTAACTATACACGATTCGCGGAGCCGATGGAAGGGGCCGGAACGGCAAAACTTCGGCCGGCCGGAGAAAGGCGGCGAAACATGCGCAGATTGTTCTTCCCGGCCGCGTTTTGCTATGATTGCGCCGCGTAAACGACGAAAAGGGCGGAATCGGCCCGTTCTCTCCAAACAAGACGCATTGCTATGAAATCAAGGTATGTTCACGCGCGTGGCGTTGTCGGAGACGCCCGTGCGGCCCTGGCGAAGTCCTGCAGGGAGGCCAACCATGCCGCCGGCGTTCTGATCGAGGCGGAGAATTTTTCCGAGAAGGGCGGATGGGTCGTCGACCAGCAGTTCATGGACCAGATGGGATCGCCGTTTCTGCTGGCGCATGGCTTCGGGCGTCCCGTCGCGGATGCCGTGACGAAGGCGGAGATTCCCGCGGGCGCCACGCATGTCTGGGTGCGTACTCGGCACGGGGCGCGCGGCCGCCGCGCCGCGGCGCACAATAAGACAGCGGCGAGACGTGCCGCGCCTCTGCCGTACACGATTCCCCGCGGGAACGAAAGCGGCGGGCGTCCTTGCGGAAACAGCCTCTTTTTCGTATGATAATGGCGTTTCAAGGAGACGACCCAGTGATTCTTCCCATTGTCAAATACGGGCAGCCCGTCCTCAAAACCCCCTCCACGAAGATCGGGACCGTGACGCCCGAGATCAAGGAACTCGTCCAGAACATGCTCGAGACGATGTACGACGCCGAGGGCGTCGGCCTCGCCGCGCAGCAGGTCGGGCGCACGGAGCGCGTCTGCGTCATCGACGTCCCGCGCGACGCGGACTACAAGGACTGCGTCGGGCTGAACGACCACGTCAAGATGCCGCTCGTCCTCATCGACCCCGTCGTCTCCGCCCCCGAGAACCCGCAGCGCAAATCCGAGGGCTGCCTCAGCTTCCCCGGACTTTACGTCGACATCACCCGCGCCAAGACCGTGACGGTGGAATACACCGACCTCGAAGGCGAGCGGAAGACCGCGACGGTCCACGGACTGCTCGCGCGGGCTGTCCAGCACGAGTGCGACCATCTCGACGGAGTCCTCATGTCGGACAAGTTCTCCACCACGCAGCGGATCGCCAACAAGGGCCGGCTCCGCCGCATCCAACAAGGAATCGACTGAGGTACCATGCTCGGCTGGCTCATCCCGCTTTTCGTCGGTCTCGCGTTCGCCGCCCTCGCGGTGGTGCTGCTCCACGCCTTCACCTCCGGCGCGGAGGCTTATTCCGGCGCCTACTCGGAGAAGACGGCCCGGGCCTTCGAGGACATCTACCTCTTCATCCCGCCCCGGCGCATCGCCGAGATCGGCTGGGCGCTCTCCATCGCCCTCACGCTCGCCGCGTTCCTCGCCACCGGAGGCCTCGCGGGCTCCGTCTCGGGCATCCTGATCCGGTTCGCGCTCTGCGGCGCCCTCGTCGGCGCGCCCGCGCTCCTCGCCCCCGGCTACTTTCTCGTCTTCCTCCGCAACCGCCGACGCGAGAAATTCAACGTCCAGCTCATCGACGCGCTCACCAACATGGGCAACGCGCTCAAATCGGGCTTCAGCATCCTCCAGGCGTTCGAGCACGTCGTCGAGAACGGCGAGAACCCCATCGCCCAGGAGTTCGACACCTTCCTCCACCAGACGCGCGTCGGCGTCGGCTTCACCGAGGCCCTGCAGAACCTCGACGAGCGCGTCGCGAGCGACGACCTCACCCTCGTCGTCCTCTCCATCGAAACCGCGCGCCGGACCGGCGGCAACCTCGCGGAGATTTTCGAGAAGATCAGTCTCACCATCCGCGAACGCATCCGCATCCAGAACCGCATCCGGACCCTGACCGCCCAGGGACGTCTCCAGGGCGTTGTCGTCGGCATCATGCCGCTCCTCATCGGCATCGCCCTCAACATCCTGCAGCCCGGGATGTTCCAGCCGTTTCTCCACTCCACGGTCGGCATCGCGGTGGTCGCCGCCATCGTGATCCTGCTCCTCTGCGGCGCGCTCAGCATCCGGAAGATCATCCGCATCGACGTGTAGGCCATCATGAACGACGACGTCACCGACATCAACTACCGCGTCCGGGGCCGCGATTTCAAATACTACATCTTCGACTGGGACGACAACATCCTCCGGATGCCCACGTTCATCCACATGGAGCGGAAGCTCGCGAACGGGACCTGGGCCAAGCATCTCGTCTCCACCGCCATCTTCGCGGTCATCCGAGAGGACACGGCGCACTACCGCCCGCCCGGGGACGACTGGGAGAAGGCGTTCGTCGAGTTCCGCGACTTCGCGTCCGACGACGAGAGCAAGTTTCTCATCGACGCCCGGGAGGCCATCCGCAAGGTGAAGGACGGCTCGGAGACGCCGCCGCCCAGCTTCACCAAATTCCGCCAGGCGCTGTCCGAGGCGCGTCTTTTCGCCATCGTCACCGCGCGCGGCCACAAGCCGGAGACGCTCCGGAAGGGCGTCGAAATGTTCATCGACCAGATCCTCACCGACGAGGAGCGGCGCCAGATGATCCGCAACATGCGCGGCTACATCGCATGCTATTCCGGCGAGGAGATGAACGCGAGGATGAGCGACCGCGACGTCCGCGAGTACTACCTCGGTCTCAACCGGTACCACGCCGTCACCTCCGCCCGGTTCCAGGCGCTGATGGAGGGGCACCTCTCCATCAGCGACGCGTCGACCGAGGAGCGCAAGCAGTTCGCCATCCTGGACTTCGTCAACCACATCTTCCACATTCTCGAGGAAATCCACGGGGACCGGCCCATCAGCGTCGGGTTCTCCGACGACGACGCGGGCAACGTCCGCGCCGTCACCGACTTCATCCAGAAGGAGCTCGCCCGGCATTTCCCGTCCGTCCGCTTCGTCGTCTACGACACCTCGGACCCGGACTCGGAAAGCGGCCGCAAGGTCGTCGTCTCCGGCCAACTGGACCTCGGTCTCGACTAGCCTTCCTCCGCCCGTCTCCGCCGCCATGAATGTACTCGTCAACCATGTCCCCTGCACGATGATCGAGACCGCGGCGTGCCGCTACGTCGTCTGGAGCGGCGGACCGATTTCCGGGGAGGGCGCCGCGGGACCGGTTGTCCGTGTCCGTCTCGAGAACGTCTCCGCGAAGGTCGTCGTCCGGCCTCTCGCCGCCGGCGTCGTCGCCGAGCCGGTCGACGGAACGGTCGAATTCGACGCGCCGGTCCCCGGAAAACTCTCCGTGGAGTTCTACGAGGGCGAACGGCCCGACACGGGGGCTCGGGTCTCCGCCGCCCGCGCGGCGGGACGGAAGCCGCTCTTCCTCTTCCTGTACGGGCCGGAGGACGAGTCCGCCTGGAGGGACCGTCCCGGCGTCAAGTTCTACGGACCCGGAAGGCACCGCGAGGAGAGACTCGAGCTCAAGTCCGGCGAGACGCTCTACCTCGCCGAGGGCGCGTTTTTGAGCGCGCCGCTCGTCGTCGACGGCGCGGAGAACGTGTCGGTCCGCGGGCGCGGCGTCCTCGACCTCGAGGGCGAGCCGGCCGAGCGGGGGCGCAGGATGTCGAACTTCCACGACTGCCGCGGTCTTGACATCCGCGACGTCACGTTCGCCGGCTCCTCCGGCTGGTGCTGCGTCGTGTCCGGCTGCTCCGACGTCCGCGTCGAGGGAATCAACATCCTCTCCTGGATCATGACGGGCGACGGCATCGACGTCGTAGGGTCCCACGATGTCCACATCCGCGGCTGTTTCTTCTTCACGGCCGACGACTGCATCGTCCTCAAATCCGTCGCCTTCCGCGGACCCAAAGGCATGCAGAACGTCTACAACGTGCTCGCGGAGCGGTGCGTCTGTTGGAACGAGCGCCCGGGGAACGCGCTGGAAATCGGCTTCGAGACGCGCTGCGAGGAGATCCACCACGTCACCTTCCGCGACATCGACGTCATCCATTGCGAGCCCGAGGGATGGCAGTCCGGCGGCATCCTCACCATCCACAACGGCGACCGCGCGCGGGTGCACGACATCGTCTACCGCGACATCCGGATCGAGGACGCGAACGACAAGCTTTTCGATTTCAAAGTCCTCGAGTCCAACTACTCGAAAGACGACCGGCGCGGCTCGGTCGAGGACATTCTCGTCGAGAACGTTTCCGTCGTCGACGGGGCGTTTCCACCCTCCATCATGAGCGGCTTCGCGCCGGAGGACTCGCTGGTGCGCCGCGTGAAATTCCGGAACGTGACGGTTCTCGGGCAGAAGCTTCTCTCCTTCAACGACGCCCGCATGGTCGCCGAGCGCGTGAAGGAGATCTCCTTCGAGTAGCCGGCGCGGAAAACGGTCGCTCCGGAAAATTTACCGGGACGGAGGTTGAAGGGGTTGGGAGGCAGAGGAAACCGCGGACGTCGCGGACCGCGCGGACACGGCATCCCGTTCCTCGACCTCCCAACCCAAAACCCCGCTTTTCCGCCCTTTTCCGGGCTCGGAGGGTTGTTTCGGGAGGAAAAATGAAAATTTTACCAGGAAATCGAATTTTTCTCTTGCAAATCCTGAAAAAAATGCGATAGTAGTACCCGAAACAGGCGGAAACGCCTATATCTTCAACCCTAAGGAGTCTCATCCATGGCTAAGAAAGCCCCCGTCCCCGCCACCAAGGCGCAGATCATCGCCGCCCTCGCCGAGAAGGCCGGTGTCACCAAAGCTCAGGCTAAAATCGTCCTCGAGTCCCTCGTTTGCCTCGCCTGCGAAGGCGCGAAGGCCAACGAGAAGGGCTTCGTGATTCCCGGCCTCGGCAAGCTCGTGCTCGTCAAGCGCGCCGCCCGCACCGGCCGCAACCCCCGCACCGGCGAGACCATCAAGATCCCCGCGAAGAAGACGGTCAAGTTCCGCCTCGTCAAGGGCATCAAGGACGCGATCCTCCCCACGAAAAAATAAGTTTTTCTTTCTTCCTTTCTGAAAGAAAACTTTCAGGCGGCACCCATTCCTTCCGGGCGGGTGCCGCTTTCTTTTTCCGGACAAAGACTCTATTCATGAGAACACTGATACGGGATTTCACGCGCGGCCCCGTCTTCCTTCCGCTCGTCACCTTCTCCGTACCCTTCATGCTCTCCAACGCGCTGCAGGTCCTCTACAACGTGGTGGATATGGTCATTGTCGGCCGTTTTCTCGGAAGCGCGGGCCTCGCGGCGGTCTCGAACGCGACGCGGCTTTTTCACCTGCTCATGATGATGTGCCTCGGCCTCTCGATGAGCGGCCAGGTCTACATCTCTCAACTTCTCGGCGCGGGGCGCCGCCGCGAGCTCAACACGGCGATCGGCACCTTCTTCTCCACGATTTTCGGCGTCGGGGTGATCGTCTCCATTCTCGGATGCATGTTTTCGACCCAGGTGCTCCGGATGGTCGGCGTTCCCGAGGAGATTTTCTCCGACGCCCGGTCCTACTTCCTTGTCTGCGCGGGCGGCATCGTCTTCTCGTACGGATACAACTGCGTTTCCGCGGTGCTTCGCGGGATGGGCGACTCGAAAAGGCCGTTTCTCTTCATCGCCATCGCGTCCGTCCTCAACATCGTTCTCGACATCGTCTTCATCCGGTCGTGCGGCTGGGGGGTCGCGGGCGCGGCGTTCGCGACGATTTTGAGCCAGGCGCTCTCGTTCGTCTTCGCGCTGGTCTACCTCTACCGCAGGCGGGAGGCGTTCGGTTTCGATTTCCGGCCCGCGTCGTTCCGGATCGACCCGGCGATTTTCCGCTCCCAGCTCCGGCTCGGCGTCCCGTTCGTGCTCCGTTTCGGGGCGATCAATGTGTCCATGCTTTTCGTGATCCGGCTCGTCAACTCGCTCGGAGTCACCGCGGCGGCCGTCTTCGGCGCGGGCGTCCAACTCGACGACATTGTGACCAAGGTGACGCAGGGCATCATGATGGCCGCGACGGCGATGGTCGGCCAGAACTTCGGCGCCGGGAAATTCGACCGGGTGCGGAAGACGGTCGAATACTCCTGGCTGTTCGGAGCCGGTTTCTACATTCTCTTCACGTTTTTCCTTCTCACGCGGACGGAGGCGATGTTCCGGATTTTCACGGACGACAAAGAGGTCCTCGCGCTCTCGCACACGTTCGCGCGGAACATCGTCTGGCAGTTCCCCGCGCTTATCCTGATGCGCGGGACCAACGGCTTCATCAACGGCATCGGCAACGCGAGACTCGGTCTCGTCTTCTCGATTCTCGACGGCTTCGTCCTCCGCATCGGCTGCAGCTACCTGCTGGGAACGGTCTGCGGGATGGGGTTCCGCGGCTTCGTCCTCGGATACGCGGTGGCGGCCTACGGAATGTCCGTCCCCGGCGTGATCTATTTCTACCTCTGCCCGTGGCAGCGCCGCAACGTCGTCCTCTCCCCCTCCGGAAAGAACGGGTGACGGCGCGACGGGCCGTGCGGTCTTTCCGCCGGCCTGCACGGGGCGGGCACCCGGTCCCTTCCGCGATCCGGAGGGGAAACCGCGCATCCGGCATTGCGCGCGCTCCGTAATATGTTATCATACCTCGTTTTCCATGGCCGCAGACGCCCCCGTCGCGCCTGAACCGAACGACCGTCCGAAGAAAATGAAGAAAAACTTCCTACGCGAAACCCTGCTGACCCTCCCCTCCCTCGGGTGGCTCATCGTCTTTTTCCTCATTCCCACCGTCATCGTGGCGCTGATCGCGTTCCGCCCCTATGACCATACGGTGGCGCTCGGTGTCGGCCACGGCTGGACCCTGGACTCTATCCGGGGCGTCGTCGACAAAGACTACCCGCTTCTTGTCTGGCGGACGTTCTGGGTCTCCGCCGCCTCGACGCTCCTCTGCATCCTTCTCGCCATTCCGATGGCCTACACCATGGCCCGCGCCTCCGAGCGGATGCGTACCGCCATCCTCATTCTCACCATCGTCCCGTTCTGGACGAGTTTCATCATCCGGATCTTCGCCTGGATGCAGCTGCTCCATACCGACGGCATTCTCAAGCACTTCTTCGTCTGGTGCCATCTCATGTCGCCCGACCAGACGCTCATGTACAACATGGGCGCCGTGCTCCTCGTGATGGTCTACACCTCGCTTCCTTTCGCCATTCTCCCGCTCTACGCCGCCGCGGAAAAATTCGATTTCAGTCTGATGGACGCCGCGCAGGACCTCGGCGCGACGCGCTTCCGCTCCGTGCTCGCGACGTTCATCCCCGGAATCCGCTCCGGCATCCTCTTCGCCACGCTGATGGTCCTCATCCCCAACCTCGGCTGCTACGTCTCCTCCGAGGTCGTCGGCGGAACCAACTGCATGCTTCTAGGCAACCGAATCAAGGAGTGCGCCATCGACTTCCGCGACCTTCCGCACGCCTGCGCGCTCTCCCTCTTCCTGATGCTCGGGGTTCTCCTCTCCATCCTCGCCATCTACGCGTTCATCCGCATCCGCTACGGTCGCGAGATGACCGCCGAACTCGCCAAAACCGCCCGGGAGTCCGCATAGCCATGAAGATCCGCAACCGTTCCCTGACGCCGGTCCTGACGACCCTCCTCATCCTGGTCTTCTTCTATCTTCCGATCATCGTCCTCATCATCGGCTCGTTCAACTCCGCGAAATTCGGCGGCACGTGGAAAGGATTCACGTTCGACTGGTATATCCGCCTCTGGGAGAACCGCCCCATCCGGACCGCGCTCGGCAACACGCTCACCGTCGGCCTCATCTCGATGCTCGTCTCGACCGTCCTCGGAACCGTCGGCGCCTTCGCGCTCCATAAATACGACGGAACGTTCCTCCAGAAGTTCCACTCGACGATGGTCTGGCTCCCTCTCATGATTCCGGAGATCCTGATGGGCGTGAGCCTCCTCATGTTCTTCGGACGGCTCGGCTGGACGCTCGGCCGCACCACGATGGTCATCGCCCATGTGACCTTTTCCGTGAGCTACGTCCTCATGGTCGTCCAGGCCCGCCTTCAGGACTTCGACAACTCGCTGCTGGAGGCCGCCTACGACCTCGGCGCCAGCCCGTGGCAGGCCACATGGAAAGTGCTTGTGCCGGTCATTCTCCCGGGCATCCTCGCCGGCGGGCTTCTCGCCTTCACGCTCTCCATCGACGATTTCGTCATCTCGTTCTTCGTGAACGGCAAGGGAATGACCACGCTTCCCATTCAGGTGAACGGCATGCTCAAGCGCAGCCCGATGGGCATCATCAACGCGCTCTCGACCCTCATGGTCCTCTGCACGTTCATCCTCCTCGTCACGACCCAGACGCTCTCCGGCTCGCTCTTCTCGAAGTCCTCGCCGGCGAAAAAGGCATAATACGGAAACAGGGCGGAGGAGTTCTCCCCCGCCCTTGCTTCCGCCGGCGCCCCGGCGTCTCCTAACGGTTCTCCTGCACGCCGTCCGGACAGGAAAGAAAACGCGCGTCAGGACGCGACGACTCGTATTCCGCCCTCACGCGGTCGGCGCAGGCGGCGGAAGAGAAGACGCGCGGCTCGTCGAAGGCGCCCTGATAGACGGACTCGTTGCCGACCGTGTTGTTCCCGAGGGCAAGCCCGTGGCCGTTTCCCGCGACCGGCTCGACCCAGCCGGACTTGAGAAACTTCCCGTTATAGTAGACCGACGCCGTATCGTTGCTGTAGACGACGGCCAGATGATTCCATTTCTGGTCCGTGACGTCGGGAATCTCGAATGTGACATCGTTCCGCGCGTCGCTGGAACCGCGGGTGGTGACGGCGGTCTTCCGTCCCGCGTGCTCTATTTCGAACCCGGACCCTTCCGCGAAGTCGTTTTTCGCGGAGAAGAAGCGGTCATATCCTCTCCCCGAAAACCACGGATGATGACGGAACCATCCGGAGACGGTAAACGTCCGTCCGAGTGGATATTTTTCGAACGAGGGCGTAATGAACCCGACGCCGATGCGTCCGTCCGTGTTCGGGACATACCGCCCCGCGACCCCGCCCAACTGCATGCCGGGAAATTCCTTCATCGGCCGGAAGTCCAGTCCGTGTCCCGTCGCGTCCGGAAAAAGATTCGTGGAGACCATGGTGTCGAAATGCCAGACGGCGGTATAGCCGCGCCAGACACTCTCCGGCGACTCGCGGCGCGGCAGTGTTTTCGGATCCGCGCCGTAATACATTCTCAACACGGTCTTCGGCTCAAGCCGGTTGACCCTGACCCAGACGCAGGATGTCCCCGACTCGTCCCAACAGGAGACCTCCGCGGGAAGTTCGGTGCCCGCGGCGTCGGTGAAACGGAGATCGGATCCGTTTTTCCCTTTGAAGTCCGCATATTTGAATCCCGGGACATTCCGCTCGCTCAACCGGACAAGAACGGGCACATCCATCAACGCCGCGCCGGAATATCCTGAGCAGACGAACTCCGCGCGCCTCGCGAACATGCCGGTGTTCAGCTGCGCCGCGTGAAGCAGGAATGCGGACATCAAAAAAACTGTCGAAAAACAAAAACGTTTCATCGTGCCTTGTACGGGTTCCGTCACGACAACCGGAAGTGATGCCGTGCGGGACGGAATCCCTTTTCAGACTATACTAGCAAAGCCGGAAACAAAGGACAAGAAACACGGAATCCCGTACATGGAATTCGAGATTCCGCCATGATTGCGAACGCGACGCTCTCATGAAAACGAGATTTGTTCCGTTCTTTATGAACCGTAGATTCAAACATTCTGTTTCCATGCGGACGAATATTCCCAACCAAGAAACGGAAAACACTGCAATCACAGAAATCTGACGTCATGGGGGACATCCGATTTGGCGGAATATTTTTTCCCTCAGCGATTTTGTCGAATCGGTTCCGCAGTTCTCCAAACGGAAGATGTGTGTTATACTTCGCCTTATGAAGTTCAAGCCAACGTCCGAAATTCTTCGCGTTTTTGGCGGTCGTCCCTTATGAAACAGAGAGCAACCCTGGCGTTTCTTCTCCTGGCGGTCTGCGCCGCCGCCGTCGTTCCCGAATGGCGGCAGGGGGTGCCGAACCCCGACTCCGACGGGGACGGCGTCGCCGACGACTTCGAGAAGTGGACCGGACACAACATGCACGACCCGTCGGACGCGGCGTCCGACCATGACGGCGACGGGCTCACGCTCATGCAGGAGTGGATGGCCGGGACGGACCCCGCGACGGCCGACACGGACGGCGACGGCATCCCGGACAAGTGGGAGGTGGAG
>JAZUKQ010000099.1:0-6056 GCA_045643325.1 Kiritimatiellia bacterium
CCGGCGAGTACATCATCCCCGCCAAGAGTTTCCTTGAGGCCTTCCCGGCGCTCTACAACTCCAGCGAGGAGGACGGCAAACTCGTCGTCCGCCCCAACGGGACGATCTTCATCCTGCTGTAGCGCGGGTCGCCCCGCGGAACGGGAACATCCCGCGGCGTCCGCCGCGGAATGTTTTCGTTTAAGGGGAAGGTCCCGTTTGAAAAGAGCCTTTGGAAGACCGACCGGTTCACGCAGTTCGGTCCGGCGAGCAACGCGATGAAAGTGTCGAACTCGACGCTGGCCTGGGTGCCGCTCAAGGAGATCGGAACGCAGAACATCTACCTTCCGGTCGCCGGTTTTTACAACACGACCAAAACCATCGACGTTTTCGTCACGACATACCCGTCTCTCGTCGCCGACCTCAAGTCGCGGTACCCGACGGCGACCATGCTGTTCGGAATGGATCTGGCGAAAGCGACGGATGCCGCGGGAAGCTCTCCAACACCACCTACGGCGACTACGCGGGGCTGGGCGAGGCCATCGGGACCGGCTGGGGCGTCGACGGCATCAGCGCCACGGCAGACTGGCAGTACACCTTCCTCGTCCGCCCGTGGGAGGGGTATGCCAAGTACATGAACACGACGACGGCCGCCGTCAACGACGTTGACAATCAGATCAATACCGGCTACGTCACGACGTTCAAGTTCGGAAACAATCCCGCCACGGTATTGATCATCCGGTAAGTGACTGAATACCGAGATGTCCAAGGGGATTCCGAGGGATTGTCCTTCGGAATCCCTTTGTTTTTGTGTCTTCCTCGAGGAAGATGCCCCCTCCCCGCCCGTCTGTTCCCCTTCGAGGGGGAGGTTGCCGCAAGCGACTGAGCCCCCCCTCGGAGGAGGAACGACGCTAGCGCAACCGCGCGGGCTCGGGGAAACTCTCGCCGGCAAGCGCCCGCTTGGCGGGTTCGCCCCAGTACGTCGTGGGCGTGTAGTCCCACCCGGTGATCATGCACGGACTGCTCTTGGGGTGGAAGCACCACGCGGTCCAGTTCAGACGCCGCGCCTGGATCACGCCCAGGATGTCCGGCACCCACTCTTCCGGAGGAATAAAACTCTCCTCCGTCTCGAAGCTCATGGGCGTGTCCTGCGCGCCGACTTCTCCAAGCAGCACCGGATACCGCTCCGCCACGTCGAGGAAGGCCCGCTTCCAGCCGCTCTTCCACGGATAGACGTGGCTCTCGTACATCAGGTTGGCGTCGTCGAGCGCATACCCGTTCAATACGCCGCTGTGCGTATAGCCCCAGTCAAGACCGCCGGCCGTGACGAGGTTGGTGGCGCCCGTGGACCGCACGGCGTCCACCAGCCCCTGCATCCCCACCGTCCGGTCGCCGACGCCGGACCCGTCGTCGGACACCACGCCGCCGTTCCGCCAGATCTCCCACGAGATGTCGTGCGGCTCGTTGAGGAGCCCGAAGATCACGCCCGGGTGGTTCTTGTAGCGCGTGGCGGCGTCGAGCCAGAACGCCGCGTGGCTCGCCGTCGGTGCCAGGTACTCGTGCAAGTCCAAAACCATGTATTTGCCGCGCGACTGGAGGTAGTCCGCGACTTGGTCGACAAGACCGCGGTACGTCGCGATGCCCGTGTTCTTGTTCTGCCCGCTGCCGCGCCCGAACCAGTAGCTGGAGTGCACGGCGAGACGGACGACGTTGACGTTCCATTCCTCGACGAGGTTCGTGACGGACTGCATGATATGCTCGCCGCCGGGGCTCCATTCCAGCGACGGAACGGCGACGCCCTGCAGCCAGACCTCGTCCCCGGCCGCGTCCACAAGGCGGTTGCCGCTCACATGAAGCGTCGCCGTCGTCCACGCCGCCTTCACGGGGAGCGTTTCGCTGCGCGGAACGCCGTCGAGCGCGGCGTCGATGCCGGAAATCGGCTCAAGGCACATGTTCCGCACTTCGAAGGCGCCGGCCTGGACATTGAATAGCGAGGGCATGAGCGCGATGCCCGCCACCCCGGCCGGAACGGTAATCACCTTGCGGACGGTCGTCCAGTCGCGCGTGCCGGTCCAGCCCCCGAACGCGGGGCCGCTCTCGAGTTTCTTGCTGTTGGAGTCGATGAAGTCGCTCATGAAGCGGGCGTTGTTCCACGACTGCTCGCCCGCCACGACACCCTCGGTCCGGATTTCGCACGTGAAGACCAGCGCCTCGGTATCCGCCGGGAAGAAGACCGCCGTGTAGACCATGCCCAACTGCCCCGCGCCCTTGAACGGAATGACGGCGTCGCGCTTGTTTTCGGGGATGAGATTCACATGCTCCACGGGGTCGGTTTCGCCTTCGCCCACGTCTCCGGACTCTCCTCCGGTCTCGCCTCCGCCCCCGGTTCCGGATTCTCCTCCGGTCTCGCCTCCGCCCCCGGTTCCATCGCCGTCTCCGGATTCTTCTCCGTCCTCCCCTTCATCGCCGTCTTCCTCGTCATCGCCGCCCTCTCCGCTTCCCGGATTGGCTGCCGATCCTCCTCGGAGGATGAGCACCGTGCCGGCTTTCGTCCGGCTCCGGATTCCGGTGACGGAAATCGTCTTGGCCGAGGTATTCAGGGTGACGGCGGCAGACGATGTGTCGAGGCGTTCGGGCGTCGCGTTCTCGACGACGAACGAAACACGGGAGGCGTTGTAGTTTTCCGTCCCGCCGCGCCAGGAATGCACCGTGAAGACGTCCTCCGGCCGGATGACGGCGGTGCCGACGGCGGCGGAGACACGCACGCGGACCACCGTGTCGAGGTCCTTGCGGAAGGTCTGCTTGCCGGCGACGGATATCTGTCCGTGGACATCGCCCGCGAAACCGACATCGAGGACGAGATTCGTCGGGAAGGTGACCTGTCCGCCGAAGGAGAGCGTGCCGGGGACGTCCGTCGTGCCGCCGCGCAGGACGCATCCGTCGAAGAGGTTGTTGTGGTCGTGCTTCTGCGTCAGGGTGCCGCTCCCTTCCAGAATGCCGTCCTTGTACACTTTGACGGTGTTCGACCAGGCGATCCCCGCTTCCACGCGGGCGACGCCGCCGTTGGTGACGCAGGTGATGGCCGGCGCGTCGTCGTGCGCGATGGAGACCATGCCTTCAAACACATGGATCTGGTGTCCGCGCGTGCGGCTCGGCCCCGCGAAAGTCAGTGTGCCGGGTCCGCGCTTGTGAAGAATGAAACGACCGCCCACGGTGCCGTGGAAGGTGCGGTCCGAGGGACCTTCGAACGAAAACGCCTGAAGTCCCTTGCCCCGTCCCTCGGCGAAGAATCCGCCCCAGTCGCGGACCTGGTCCTCGCCGGAGATCGCGAACTCCGCTCCCGCGTAGGTCGGGATAAGGAAGTCCGGGTACTGCGTTTCGGAACCTTCCGGCTTCTGCCACGCGATGGGCGCGGAGAGTTCAAGCCGGGGCGCCTCGCCGGGAAGGTTGAGGACCAGGGCGTCGGAGGCGAAGACGAGGCGTCCGCCTCCGGTGGAGGCCAGGATTTTGGACGCCTTGTCGCGCGTGGCGACGCTGCCGCCGTGCACCACGAGATCGTGGTCGCCGAGGTCGAAGCGCTGGGTCGTCGTGTTGCCGTCCTGCTGGAACAGGAGCGAATCGATGTCGGAGTCGGCCGCGAGCGTGTTGACCGACTGGTTGAGGCGGTAAAGCCCTGTCGGGGCAGTAAGGGAGAGCGTCCCGCCGACGGCGGTGTAGTCGTTCACCGTCAGGGGCGCGAGGGCGTTGTTGGCGAGTTTGCGGACGCGGTAGCTGTCGCTGTAGACCCACGCGGGGCAGAGTCCCTGCGCGTCGACGGGCATGCCGGGGACGATGAAGCCGGCGTTTTCGCCGGGTGTGAAGGTGCCCGACTTCTTGTTGTTGCTGATGCGCAGGAGGGAGCCGGGTTCGCGGACGAACGAGCCGATGGAGACAAGGTTGGTCCCGCCGTAGAACGTGCAGGTGAGGGTCGGGCGTCCGCCGGCGCCGACGCGCAGCGAGGGAACGGTGAAAAGCACCGGTTCGCCCGCCCCCTCGTTGGTGAACTGCAAGGTCGGGACGCCGATGGCGGTCGTGAATGCCGTCTCCGCCCCGGCGGTGAAACCGGGGAGGAAGGTCATGGTCGGGGAGTTGCCGTTGCTGTCGGCCCAGGTGTCCGTGAAGATCAGCGAATCGCCGGTGAAGGAGGCGCCCAGCGAGGCGCCGCAGTTGATCTTTACGGACGGGACGGACACGACGCCGTTGGTGGCGCGGAAACCGTAGTTCTGGCTTCCGCCGGTGGAGACGGAGGCGCCGCCGGAAAGGCCGGCGTTGAAATAGACGGACGAGCCGTACTGGTTCGCGGAGGACGCGGTCGCGGCCACGCCTTCCGGGAATATGACGGGGACATTGTATTTGGCGCCTTTGCCGCCGGTGACGGAGCCATTCACGACGGTGAGGGAGCCGCTTCCCTGGAAAACGGGGGACTTGCCGTCGCTCACGCTGATGCTGCCCACCCGGACATCGCCGTCGACCTGCACGGTGTAGTCGTTGTCGAAGCGCGCGCGGTCGCCGTCGCCCGGGACGACATTCCCATTCCAGTTCTGCGGGGCGCTCCAGGAATCATCGCCGGAGGCGGCGCCGGTCCAGTAGATGTCGGCGGCAGGGAGGGAGGTCGCGATCGCGAGCGCCGCGAAGAAGAAATAGGGCTTCATGGACGGATGGAGGGTGGAGGTTGGCGGAGGTCTTCCGCAAATGGCGGGAATATCTTATCGTGTCGCGTCCGGTTAAGGCAGGAAAAAGATCTCGTCGCACTTGCCGGCGCTTTTATCCGGCCTCTCCGGACTTGCCGCGGACTAGGGCCGCGCTTCCCAGAACGTCTCGAGCGGCGCGACGGCGTTCTCGGTGGGGGTCTCGGGCATCAGGGGCTTGGCCGGCGCGAGGATATAGCCGCCGCCGGCTCCCATCACTCTGCGGAGACGGCGGATCTCGTCGCGGAGCTCCGTCGGCGTGCCGAACGGAATAATCCGCTGTGAGCCGAGGCAGCCCCAGAAGGAGATTTTGTCTCCCCACCGGCTCTTCAGGAGCTCCGGCGCCATCCCGCGCGCCTCCGGCTGACAACTCTCCAGAACGTCCAGCCCGATCTCGATGAGGTCCGGGACGATGTCGCAGACCGAGCCGCAGGAGTGGCTCATCACAATCTTTCCCGCCTTGTGGACGCGCTCGTAGATCTTCGCCCAGCGCGGCTTGAGGAACTTCCGCCAGCGTTCCGGTCCGAGGATGATGCCGTTCTGGTCGCCCCAGTCGTCGCCGAAAAGCACGCCGTCGATCGGCAGGTCCACCGTATAGTCGACGAACTCGAGATAGAGGTCCAGGAGCTTGTCGAGCATCTCCTCGAAAAAGTCCGGCTCCGCCACCGCGTCCATCAGAGCGTTCTCGAATCCGCGGAGCGTCCAGCAGCGCTCGAAAAGTCCCCAGCCGAGGTTCCCGATCCGGAACGACTCAAGCGACTCGCACCGCTTCCACGCGGCGGCCTTCTCCTCGGGCCGGAAGAACCGCTCCGCCTTCGGAAAGACATACCCGTCGAATGTCGGCTCGGCCAGCGGCGGCGTCTCCAGATGCCACGGACGGCGGTCGATGCGCCAGATTCCGCCATAGACATCCTGGTTGTGCGTCGCGTCCAGCGGAGCCTTGTAGTCCGTCGCGACGACATAGACGTTGTTCATGTACGGGACGATGCGGTCGTTCCACGCCGCCCGCGAGCCGTAATGCGCGTCGAGCCGCTGAGCGACCTCCTCTTCGACGGAAATCGTGTACGGCACCACCGGAGTCTGGCGGTGCGCGATGGAATCCAAAACAATCTCTCGTTTCGTCATGGCATTCTCCGTTCTTTCCCCCTTCGGCTATGATACACGCTTTGCCTCTCCGTGGGAAGTCGCATGGTGCGCAAGCCCCGTTTTCGGACTTCCGCGCCGCCCCGAGGACGCCGCCGCCCGCCGCAGGCGCCTCCCTCGAAGACGCCCCCGCCCGCCCCAGGCGCCTCCCCCCAGGGAGGTGGGGCGAAGGGCCGGGGGGGGGGGGCGCGCCCGGGGGACACCCCC
>JAZUKQ010000100.1:0-5818 GCA_045643325.1 Kiritimatiellia bacterium
CGATGACCTCCCGCCAGCGTTCCGGGAACCACTGCTTGCCGATCCACGGCGTCAGCGGAACAAGAATGCAGGGGGGCGGGGGCGCGGGGGACGCCGCCGGGCCCGCCGGAGCGGACCGGGACGGGGAACGGAGGCCGGGAGGAAGAATCGGGGCGGATGCCCCGTCCGCGTCGCCGGACGGGGAGAAGACCATGTTGACCTTCCAGCGGAGGGCGTTCCGGTCGACCGGTCTCCGGACGGCCGCGCCGCTGGGGACCGCGCAGTCGTTGGCCGTGAAGTAGCGCTCGAGGGTCTCCACCGAGCGGGCGCCCGCCAGCCAGAGCGCGAGCACGCTCCGGACGTCGCCGCGCGGGTCGATCGCGCGCTTTCCGGCGGCCAGGGGGCGCAGGGCGCGGAGAAACGTTCGGCCCTTCCGGAACAGATGCCGGTATTTCGCCGCGCCGTCGCGCGAGGCCCAGGGCGGGACCGCCTCGGCGAGAACGAGCCGTGGATGCGTCCCGAATACCGGGAACCAGGCGGAACGGGTGCAGACCGTCACCCGCGCCCCCGCGTCGAGCCATGCCCGGACGAGCGGCTGCAGCGCGATGGCGTCCCCCATCCCGAACGGCTCGAAGACGAGCACGTCCTCTTCGGCCGCGGGACGTTCCGGAACCGCGCGGAATCCCCCCCGGAAAAGCCGGACCGGCGCGGCGCACCAACCGATGGCCCGGAACGCGGCGCGCCGCTTCCGGTCGGGGAGGACGGTCCGCTCGGCCGGAGGTACGGACAGGCGGCCGGAAGGCGCCCCTCGGGGAGTCGCGGGGACCGCGGAAAGCGGGGAGGGACTTCCTTCCCATCGCGTGCCGAGCCGGACATCGACGGCGCGGGGTTGCCCGTCGGGGCCGTAGAGGGTGGTCCGGACCTGCCTCGCGCCGTAGCACCCGCGGAGGAGTTTCTCAAGGCAGCGGACGATCCGGACGGCCCGCCGCGCCCGGGCGGAAGACCAGGCGCCGACATCGCGCCGGAGCCGGGCCTGCTCCTCGAGGACGCGCTCCGGATTCCGGACGGTCGCGTTGTCGCCCGTGTTCCCGTAGGCGCCCAGATAGGCGGGGATGTGGTGGAACACGACGCCCGCGCCGAGCGCGCGGAGGTACCATTCCTTGTCGGCAAGGAGCCGGTAGCCGGTGCCGAAGCCGCCCTGTGTCTCCCAGACGTTTCGGCGGAAAAAGGTCGCGCAGCTCAGAATATAGTTGACGCCGTGCCGGAGATACCACGGGTTCGCCGGAATCTCGCGGCGCGCGGAGACCGGAAGTCCGTCGGCGTTCAGGAGAAGGTAGTCTCCGAAGACGGCCCCGGCGAAAGGCCGCGCGGCGAGTTCGGCCTCCGCCCGCGCGGCGGCGCCGGGAAGCATCTGCTCGTCCGCGTTGATCCACGCGAGAACCTCGCCGGAGGCCTTCGCAAAACCGCGCGCGATCGCGTCGTAGAGCCCGGCGTCGTCTTCGGCGAAGATGCGGAGGGTATAGCGCGCGCCGGAGTTTTTTTCGCCGAAGTCTTTCAGAATCGACAGGCTGTTGTCCGAGGTTTTCGCGCTCACCTGCACGATGTGCTCGATGTCGGCGCCCTCCTGCGCGGCGACGGAGGCGAGACACGCCCGGAGGCGGCCGCCGGCGTTGAGGACGGGGGTGACGACGGTGATCATGGAACGGACCGCTAGCGGGAGAGGGCGATGAGGGCGGCGGCGGCGAAGGCGGTCTGCCGGACCGAGGGGGCGCCCGCCTCGTCGCGCCAGGCCCATCCGTCGCCGTCCGGGGCCGCGCGCTGGGAGGCGATCAGGCTTTGGACGAGGACCGTGCGCCAGTCGGCGGGGACGGACTCCTCGACGAGAAGCGCGGGCGGGACGTTGTCCAGGAAGGCGGCGAGCATGTAGAGCGCCTCCGGGCTCTGGCCGTCCCCGAAGGCGTGGTCGCGGAGCCAGCGGAGATGGGCGCGGAGGGCGGGGGCGGAGTCCGTGCCGCGGCCGTAGCGCAGCCGGGCGTAGCCGGCGGTGGCGACCCCGAGCGCGGTGCCCGCGGCGCCGTCTTTCACGTGCGAGGCCCAGATGGACTCCCCGCGGTCGCCGGCCCATCCGGTCCAGTAGGTGAGGCAGAGGGCGTCGCGGAGGGGCGGGACAGCCTCGGGACGGAGCGTGAGGCGGCGTTCCGCGGCGCGGAGAACGCGGTCGGTCCGCGGGGAGGACGCGCCGGGCGTGAGACCGGCCCCGAGTGTCGCGACGACGGTGTCCTCGACGGCGCGGGCGAACGCGTCACCCTTCCACCCGTAGGGCAGGCCCTTCTCGAGCCTGTCCAGAGCGCCGGTCGCGGCCTTCATGAACTCGTCCGGAATGTCGTAGGCGAGGACCTCGGGATCGAGAAACGCGACGGCGGGGAGGGAGGAGCCTTGCCAGAGCCCGTCGGCGTCCTGCTCCGCGGCGAGAAACTCCCACGACTTCTCCAGCGCGGCGTCGACCTCGTTGCGGATTGAGACGCCGATGTCCGCCGCGGCGGCGGTGTGAAGCAGAAATACCCCGAGGACGGCGTGGAGGATCGGCCGGATGGCGGGACGGACGGGCGGATGGAAGAACATGAAAAGAAAAAAGGGAGGGTGGAACCTTCCGTTCCCTCCGGGGGCGGAGGGGCGGCGACAGAATGCCGGGTTCCGGAAGACGGATGGAAAACGAAAGGAAAAGTTGAGGATAGTGTAGCCTTTTTCCCCGGATTCCGGAAGACGGTTTGACCTTCATCGGGCAAAAAGGGTATACTAATCGCTCCATTTCCCAACCACAAGGAAGCATTCATGAACAAGAAGACGATCCGTGACATTGATTTTAAAGGCAAGCGCGTCGTGATGCGCGTCGACTTCAACGTGCCCGTCAAGGGCGGCGTCATTTCCGACGACACCCGCGTCCAGGCGGCCCTCCCCTCCATCAAGTACATCCTCGATCAGGGTGCCTCCCTTGTCCTGATGAGCCATCTCGGCCGTCCAGACGAGAAGGGCATCACCGGCGACACGACCCTCAAGACCGTCGCCGACTATCTCGCCAAGGTCCTCGGCAAGCCCGTCGCCTTCGCGGCCGACTGCGGCGCCGCCGACGCGGAAGTCGCCGCCCTCAAGCCGGGCGAGGTCCTCATGCTCGAGAACACCCGCTACCACAAAGAGGAGCAGGCCAAGCGCAAGCAGAAGGACGGCGAGGACGAGGCCGCCTACAAGGCCGCCAAGAAGGAGCTCAAGGCCCAGCAGAAACAGCTCGCCGAGAAGCTCGCCTCCTACGGCGACGTCTATGTGAACGACGCGTTCGGCACCGCCCACCGCGCCCACGCCTCCACCGCCGTCATCACCGAGTACATGAAGGCCAAGGGCGCCCCTTGCGTCGCCGGCTTCCTTATGGAGAAGGAGCTCGAGTATCTCGGCACCGCGGTCGAGAAGCCCGTCCGTCCGTTCGTCGCCATCCTCGGCGGCGCCAAGGTCTCCGACAAGCTCGCGGTCGTCAAAAACCTCCTTTCGAAGGTCGACACGCTCATCATCGGCGGCGGCATGGCCTATACCTTCAAGAAGGCGCAGGGCATGGCGGTCGGCGCCTCTCTCTGCGAGGACGACCAGCTCGACTACGCGAAGGAAATGCTCGCGGCCGCCGAGGCGAAGGGCGTCAAGTTCCTTCTCCCGGTCGATAATGTCATCGCCGACAAGTTCCCCGCCGAGAAGGACGCCTCCGACATCGCCATGAAGGTGGTCGACGGCGACATCCCCGAGGGCTGGATGGGTCTCGACATCGGACCGAAGTCCGTCGAGCTCTTCTCGAAGGCGCTCGAGGGCGCGAGGACCGTCGTCTGGAACGGCCCGATGGGCTGCTTCGAGTTCGCCCCGCTCGCCAAGGGCACCTACGGTGTCTGCGAGGCGGTCGCCAAGGTCAAGGAGAACGGCGGTGTCTCGATCATCGGCGGCGGCGATTCCGTCAGCGCGGTGAAGAAGTCCGGCCAGGCCGCGAAGATGTCGCACATCTCCACCGGCGGCGGCGCCTCTCTCGAGTTCCTCGAGGGCAAGGAGCTCCCCGGCGTCGCGGCGCTCGACGAGAAATAGGCCGTTTGTCCGGGTTCCCTTTCTCCCGGATCCCAAGCCGTGCCGATACGTCGGCACGGCTTTTTTTGTCCCGGCATCGGCAGCTGTCCATGCGCCTCCCGCTCGACCGATCCGTCGGCACGTTTTTTGTCCTAGAATCGGCCTTGGCGCTTCTGTGGACGCGCGTCCCGCCGCCGCTCCGCGTCCTGAGGGGCGGCGTTCTCCGCCTTCTCCCGTAGAACGCTTCCTTCTTCCGACCCTTCGGGGTCCGTCCACTTCCCGGGGAGCGAACATCATCCCGTCCGATCCGGGTCGCGGGTGGAATGTTGAGGCGTGGAAGGTGGAGGAGGACGAAGCGTGATAAACGAGGAAAAGGAAAGAAAGTTGATTATTGATAAGGTCCGAATAGGATATAGAACGAGAATACACAATCGACACAAAAACTTAAAACATAAGAAAATGCTTTAGAATTTGGTAAAAAATCGTTTGAATTTCTACGCGTTCGCGCCCGCGCGAAGAAAGGCGAAAAAGTTGTGCGAGACAAGGGAGCGATGGGTTCATTCCTGCCTGTCACCTCGAGCGTCCTCCCCGTCCCACCCGTTCTACTCGTCCCGCCCGTCCCATTCGTCCCATCGACGGGTTGCCCGGACAAAGTTTGGCTGCGCCTCGCGTGCATGGAGTCCGTTGCTCCGCGCTGCCTGAAATGATATGCTTGGAACCGATCGCGGTTCAGTTCCCAAAGGACGGGCGGAGCAGTGTGTCCGCCCGTGACGGCAGTGGAAACTCCGCGCCTCCTGTATGACCTGTCCCTTCTGCCAGCCGATTCTTCCGGAGAAACTGCTTCTGGAAACAGAGCGGAGTCTCGCGTTCTACGACGGATACCCCGTCTCGCCCGGCCACACGCTGGTCGTTCCCCGGCGCCATGTCGCCTCGTTTTTCGACCTGACGCCCGAGGAACTCGACGACCTCCGCGCGTGTGTCTTCCGCGTGAAGGCGCTGCTGGACGCGCGCCACAATTCCGACGGCTATAACCTCGGTGTCAATGTCGGCGAATCGGCCGGTCAGTCGGTCTTCCATGTGCATGTCCACGTCATCCCGAGGTATTGCGGCGACACCCCGGCCCCGCGCGGCGGCGTTCGCGGGGTGATTCCCGGGAAACAAGGCTATTCTCCGGACATCGGAAACTGACGTCTGCCCCCGCCCTCGCCCCCGGACACCTTCTTTCGCGCGCGGTCGCTTGTCCGCCGTCCGAGCCCCCGTGTCCATCGATTTCCGGTGGTGTTCCTCTGGAAAACGACAGAATAAAAAAAGACGCTTTTTTGCTTCTTATTAGAATATCACGTCGCCGGAGGATTCCGTTTTTAGGCGGTTTTCCTTGTGTTTTTGCAATTTTCATCCTGCGCAAAAAAAATAATCAGCGAAACAGCAAATACCCTCTTGAACCCCTTCCGAGGGTTTGGTAAAAAGGCTTTTTCATGCCCGAAATTGGACACAAAAAATGACTATTGTGCTAGACATAGATAATGCTCTATGCTATATTTGGCTCCATGAACACATTTATCGATATAAAACGCCTCACCAAAGAGGAGCGCAAAGGACTTCGAATCATCGCGTTCGAAAAATACAAGGCCGGACAAAACGCCAGCCAAGCCGCGAAGGATCTTGGCGTCCGTCCTCAATCGGTTGGTCGCTGGTTCCGCGCGTTCAAGCGAGTCGGTGGCGTTTCTGAAGAGCAAAAGCGCGGGCC
>JAZUKQ010000101.1:0-5206 GCA_045643325.1 Kiritimatiellia bacterium
TCCCCCGCCAGCCCCCCCGCTCTTCTCCGAAGGCACCTCCATCCCGCAGGACACCTCTGTTTCTGTTCAGAGGAGCGATATTCGCTTCTTTTGTTATAAATTTCGGCAAATAAGAACGAATATATAAAATTGACAAAAATAATGAAAATGAGCAAAAATGCTTCGTTTTTGCAAAAAAACCGTTTGAATTTCTACGCGCGCGAGGCGGAGGGCGTCCGCCGGGCGGCGGGTTCTTCTTCGGCGGCCCCGGAGTTCTTCGGCGGCGGCCCCGTTCGTGCTACAATATGCGCCATGAACCCACCGGATACCCCCACTTGCATCCGTGTGCGCGGCGCGCGGGTGCACAACCTCAAGGAGGTCGATGCCGATATTCCTCTCCACCGGATTGTCGGCATCGCGGGCGTTTCCGGCTCCGGCAAGTCCTCCCTGGCCCTCGGCGTCCTTTACGCCGAAGGATCACGCCGCTATCTCGAGGCGCTCTCGACCTACACGCGTCGCCGGATGTCGCAGGCCGAGAAGGCGCTGGTGGACGAGGTCCTGCATGTCCCCGCCGCGCTCGCGCTCCGCCAGCGGCCCGGCGTGCCGGGCATCCGCAGCACGTTCGGCACCTCCACGGAACTCCTGAACAGCCTGCGGCTCATGTTCTCGCGCCTCGCCAGCCACCCGTGCCCCGCCGGGCACTACCACGAGCCCACGCTGGACGTCGCCGCCGGTCGCGGGTTGACGTGCTCCGTCTGCGGCGCGCGCTTCCAAGCCCCCGGGGCCGAGGATCTCGCGTTCAACAGCGCCGGCGCCTGCCGCGTCTGCGACGGGACGGGCGTCGTGCGGAGCGTCGACGAGTCGTCGCTCGTGCCGGACGAGTCCCTCTCCATCGACGACGGCGCCGTGCTGCCCTGGGGGTCGCTCATGTGGTCGCTCATGAAGGACGTCGCCCGCGCGATGGGCGTGCGCACCGACGTGCCTTTCCGCGACCTTACGCCCGAGGAGCGCGAGATCGTCTTCCACGGTCCCGCCGTCAAAAAGCACATTTTCTACCACAGCAAGAGCTCGGATGACGCCTGCGAGCTGGACTTCACCTACTACAGCGCCGTCCACGCGGTAGAGAACGCCCTCGCGAAAGTCAAGGACGAGACCGGCATGAAGCGCGTTGAGAAGTTCCTCCGCACGGGGCCCTGTCCGGATTGCGGCGGAACGCGCCTCTCCCCCGCCGCCCGCGCTCCGCGCCTGCGCGGCATCTCGCTCGACCAGGCCTGCCGGATGACGCTCTCGGAGCTTCTTCCCTGGGTCGCCGGAATCCCCGCGACCCTTCCGGTGCCGATGCGCCCGATGGCGGAGAGCGTCGGCGAGTCGTTCCGCGATGTCGCGCGCCGCCTCGTCGATCTCGGCCTCGGCTACCTCTCGCTGGACCGCGCCGCCTCCACGCTCTCCACCGGCGAGCGCCAGCGCATGCAGCTCGCACGCGCCGTCCGGAACCGCACGACGGGGGTCCTCTATGTGCTGGACGAGCCCTCGATCGGCCTCCATCCCGCCAACATCGCGGGCCTGACCGGCGTGATGGACGACCTTGTGGCGGACGGAAATTCCGTTGTCTTCGTCGACCACGACACAACCATCCTCTCGCACGCGGACTGGCTCGTCGAGCTCGGGCCGGGCGCCGGCGAGGCGGGCGGGCGCCTCGTCGCGCAGGGTTCCGTTCCGGACGTCGCCGCCGACTCCGCCTCGGTCATCGGCCCGTATCTCGCGGGGACCGCGGAGACGCTCGTCCGCGCGCGGACTCCCGCGGCGGAACTCTTCGCCCTCGGCCGAATCCATCTGGAGACGCTGCCGGTCCATACGGTCAAACCGCTGTCCGTGGACATCCCCAAGGGGCGGCTCACCGTCGTCACAGGAGTGTCCGGCTCCGGCAAGACGACGATGGTCCTCGAATGTCTCGTCCCCGCGCTCGGGGCAGCCGCCGCCGGCGTGCCCCCGCCGCCCCCGGTGGCGCGGATTCTGGCGGAGGGTATCCGCCAGGTGAAACTCATCGACTCGACGCCCATCGGCCTCAATGTGCGCTCCACGGTGGCGACCTACGCGGACGTCCACGACGAACTCCGGAAGGTCTACGCGCGGACGGCCGCCGCGAAGGAGGCGCGTCTCAAGGCGGGCGACTTTTCGTACAACACCGGCAGGCTGCGCTGCCCGGACTGCGACGGCACCGGCACCATCAGTCTCGATGTGCAGTTCCTTCCGGACGTGGAGATCCCCTGTCCCGGCTGCCGCGGCTCGCGCTATTCGCCGGAGGCGCGCCGCATCGTTCGCCCGGATCCCTCCGGCGCGCTCCGCTCGCTCCCCGACCTGATGGACATGAGCGTGGACGCCGCGCGGGAGGCCTGCCCGGACCTGCCGGCCGTCCGGCGCAGGCTGGACGTGCTGCACGAGCTGGGGCTGGGCTACTTGCGGCTCGGCGAGGAGACGCCGGGCCTTTCCGGCGGCGAGGCGCAGCGCCTGAAACTCGCCGGCGAGATGGAGCGTGGGCAGTCCGGCACGGTCTTCGTCTTCGACGAGCCGACCATCGGGCTGCATCCGCGGGACGTCGCCACGCTGCTGCGGGTCTTCCAGAAACTCATCGTCCATGGCGCGACCGTCGTGGTCATCGAGCACGACCTCGACGTCATCCGGAACGCGGACTACCTCGTCGACATGGGCCCCGGCGGCGGGGAGGACGGCGGCCGCGTCGTCGTCGCGGGAAACCCGGAGGACGTGGCGCGCTGCCCCGAGAGCGTCACCGCGAGATTTCTGTGAGCGGAGGAACGGAACGCCGCGCCCGGCGGGCGGACGTCCGGCTCTCCGTCAGGGCGTGAGGTAGTCCACGCGGTATTTCTCGCCGCCCTCGCTTACCGTCAGGACGACCGTCCGGCCTTCGTAAAGCCCCGGGTCGGCGACGTCCGCGCACGGACGGCCCGGCGGGAAAAAGCACGAGTGGACGCGGCGGTCTCCCGGATAAAGATTCCGGTCCGTGATGCGCGCGACCGTGTCTTCCGAGTTCTGGCGGTGATTCCAGACGCAGTTGAACCACTCTTTCGGGCGCAACGCGGCGGCAAGCGCGCCGAACATCGACTGATAGCCGTGGTGGCTGATTTTCGCGGCCGTCACGGGTTGCACGTGCGGCGCGAGCGCGTCCTCGATCTGGAACCGGTCCTCTTCGCGCGGCATCACCGCGCGGTCCGAGAAGTCGCCGGCCGAGAAGTAGCGGAACGCGCCGTAGGTCAAAATGAATCCGACACTCAGACCGTTTTCATTGATCCACTGCCTGCCGAACTGTTTTCCCTTGAAGCCGGGCTGCTTGTCGGGATAGTCCGCGTAGAGGTCGGACACCTCGCCGGTCGTCTCGTCGGCGACGAACCCGTTCGCGCAGAGGTTGAACACCGAGAAACCGGGCGCGCCGCCGTGCAGCAGTTTGAGCTGGCCGCGTTCGCCGACACGCCATGTTTCGACGACCGTCCCGTCGCGCGACCGCAGCTTGGAATAGACGTCGTTCATGACTTCCAGCGAGCCGTCGTTGTCGTAGTCGGCGATCCGGCACGGGAAACCGGTGTCCGGCCACGTGCGGTCGAACGCCTTGGCGAAATGGATTTTCTCGATGAGCGCCGGAAGGCCGTGCGTGTGGTCGGCGTGATAGTGCGAAAGCATCAGATAGTCGACCCGCGACGGATCCTCCGCGGGATTCGCCCCGAGGATGTAGTCCGCGACGTAATCGCCGGCGCGGCCCTTCGCCGCCTCGGGGATCGGCGCCGGATCGCGGTCCGAGGTGTCGACCTCGCCGCAGTCGAGCAACATCGTCGTCCCGTCTGGGAAGACGTGGAAAATCTGCTCGCCGACGCCGGTGTGGATGTAATGGATCTGGAGCTCGCCCTTGGAGTGCTTTTTCATGAGGCCGGCGCCCCTCGTCGGGGTTATTGGACGACGAACACGGTCCCGGCGTTTTGCTCGATCGAGACGAGCGGCCTGCGCGCGGGATCGACGCCCTCGACAATGAAGTCGCTCGCCCACGTCGTGTTGTTCGCGGGATTCTTCCGCTCCTGGGTGATCTTTCCGTCCGCCGCGTAGTCCGCCCAGCACACGCCGGCGGCGTTCGGGACATCGATGAACCGGGCGTGGACGCTGGTCTTGATCGTCTTTGTGTCGTAACCGGTCGTGTGGTCGCCGTTCCGGTCGTACGACGCAAGATACGGCATTTCGAATCCGACCGGCGGAAGGCCCTCGAAAACGATTTCCTCCAGCGCCTTCGCGCCGGCGATCGCGTTGCACGTGAGATTCGTGAGCCCGGCGCCGAGCGTGAGTTTCCGGAGATTCGTGCAGGAGGCGATGTGCGAATAATCGTCCCGGTCGGTGGCGATCGTCAAATTGATGACGCAGCGGAGGTCGAGTTCCTCCAACGCGGAGCATCCTTTGAAGGTGAAGCCGGACGTCATCTGAACCGAAGAGGCGGCGTCGAACGTCACGTTTGTCAGCGCCTTGCAGTTCTGGAACGCGCCGCGATCGTAGTTTCCGCCGACCGAAACGAGATCCGGTCCGAAAGAAGCGGACGAAATGCCGGTTCCTTGGAACCCGGAGTCGGCGACGGACCTCGCGTTCGGCAGGGCGACGTCTCCGAACATCTTCGCGGCGCCACGGAAACAATACTGAGAAATGGTCGTCAGGTTCTCCGGAAGCGTTGAGCCGTCAATTGCAAGATCCGGGCAATCTGCGAATGCCGACGTGTTGATGTTGGTCAACGTCGACGGGAACCGAATCGTTCCGGAGGCGTTGTCGCACCCCGCGAACGCCGCCGTTCCGATCGAAACCAGTCCTTCGCCGGGCAATGTGAGAAGCCCGACACGGAGACACTGCGGCTCGTACCCTTCCGGTTTGTAACTTGACGCCTTGTCGTGATGTCCGAACGCCGGATTCAGCGCAGAGATGACGTAGGCCGTCTGCTCCTCGTCTTTCACCGGGACCGAGAAATCCAGCTCGCTCGTGCCGCTCGGCCACTCCGCCACCGCGCCGACGGACAGCGTTCCGTTGTTCGCCAGCGTCGCGGCAAATTTCCATGAACCGCGCGAAATCGTCCCCGCGTCCGCGTCGTAAAGCCAGTAGTCGGCCGGCATCGCCGGGGTCTCAAACGAGACGGGCGTGTTCGTCGTCGCGCCCCACTCGCTTTCGGCGGAGTCGGGGGCCCAGCGGG
>JAZUKQ010000102.1:0-11636 GCA_045643325.1 Kiritimatiellia bacterium
GGGGGGAGGAGAGGCCCGGACGCTGCCGGGGCGGGGGAAGAGGGGATTCGGCGGGAGAAGAGGGGAGAAGGCTAGGGCGGGGAGAGGAGAAGAAGGCCGGGGGGAGCGGCCGGGGAGGCGCGGACGATGCTGTTCCGCTTCGCGCGATGTTTCTCACAAAAAGCACGAAAATGCGTCCGAAAGCGCGAAAATCCAGATTGCGGCGGCGCGTTTTTTTTGGTATGCTTGCCGGACACACCTCTTTCCCCCTTATCCTCAACTTAAGGAATCTTCCATCATGTGTGATTGCGCACTCTCTTCGGCCGCCGCCGAAAAATTCAAGGAGCTCGACGCGTTCATCGACGGTCTCAATCTGGACTACACCGATGAGCGCCGCCGCGGCCGTCTTATCCAGATCCTGCACCGGGCCCAGGCGATTTTCGGCTATCTCCCCCGTCCTGTCCAGCAGCATGTCGCCGAAAAGCTCCGCATCCCCGAGTCCGCCGTTTCCGGTGTGGTGAGCTTCTATAACTATTTCACCACGAAGCCCAAAGGCAAGTACGTCGTCGACGTCTGCCTCGGCACCGCTTGCTACGTCAAGGGCTCCGAGACCGTCCTCCGCGAGATCGAGCGCTATCTCGGCGTCCAGGCCGACACGAACCCGACTCCGGACGGTCTGTTCTCCATCTCCGCGCTCCGCTGCGTCGGCGCCTGCGGCCTCGCGCCCGTCATGGTCGTCAACGGCAAGGTCTACGGCAAGATGACCCCCGCCAAGGCCGTCGAGATTATTAAGGAATATCAGCAGAAGGGCTAGTCCACGATGAACAAGATCTCCACCAAGGCCGATCTCACGGCCGCCTTCGAGGCCTGCAAAAGCCGCCTCGCCCTGCGCCTCGCCACGGAGGCCGCCCTCCAGTCCGAGACCAAGGACATTCTCTGCTGCGGCGGCACCGGCTGCCACGCCTCCGCCTCGCAGGACATCATCGCCAACCTCCGCGACGAGGTCGCGAAGGCCGGTCTTTCCGACAAAGTCCGCGTCGTTCAGACGGGCTGCTTCGGATTCTGCGCCCAGGGCCCGATCGTCAAGGTCATGCCCGACAACGTGTTCTACGTCCAGGTGAAGCCCGAGGACGCGGCCGAGATCGTCGAGAAGCACATCGTCGGCAAGCAGCCCGTCGAGCGCCTTCTCTATGTCGAGCCCACGCTCAAGCAGAAGATCGACGACTATCTCAAGATGCCGTTCTACGCGAAGCAGAACCGCATCGCCCTCCGCAACTGCGGCCTCATCGATCCGGAGAACATCGAGGACTGCATCGCCGCGGGCGGCTATCAGGGCCTCGCCAAGGCGCTGACCGAGATGAAGCCGATGGACGTCGTCCAGGAAGTGCTCGACTCCGGCATCTGCGGCCGCGGCGGCGCCGGGTTCCCCACCGGTCTCAAGTGGAAGATCGCCGCCAGCACCCAGGCCGACGAGAAATACATCGTCTGCAACGCCGACGAGGGCGACCCCGGCGCGTTCATGGACCGCTCCATCATGGAGGGCGACCTCGCCAGCGTCGTCGAGGCCATGGCCATCGGCGCCTACGCCATCGGAGCCGAGCACGGCCTCGTCTACATCCGCGCCGAGTACCCGCTCGCCGTCTCCCGCCTCCAGAAGGCGATCGACGACGCCCGCGAGATCGGACTCCTCGGCAAGAACATCCTCGGGACGGGCTTCAACTTCGACGTCGAGATCAAGCTCGGCGCCGGCGCCTTCGTCTGCGGCGAGGAGACGGCCCTCATCCACTCGATGGAAGGCCAGCGCGGCGAGCCCACCACCAAGCCTCCGTTCCCCGCGAACGTCGGCGGCGGCTACTGGGGCTGCTCCACGAACGTCAACAACGTCGAGACCTACGCCTCGATCCCCCAGATTCTCGTCAAGGGCGCCAAGTGGTACGCCAAAATCGGCAACTGGAATCCCCAGCTCGACGAGAACGGCCATTTCGTCAAGACCCTCTCCGGCAACGCCGGCACCAAGGTCTTCGCCCTCGCCGGCCAGATCAACAACGTCGGCCTCGTCGAGGTCCCGATGGGCACCACGCTCCGCGAGATCATCTACGACATCGGCGGCGGAATCTCCGGCGGCCGCGAGTTCAAGGCGGTCCAGACCGGCGGCCCCTCCGGCGGCTGCATCACCAAGGAGAACCTCGACACGCCGATCGACTACATGAACCTCGGCAAGATCGGCTCCATGATGGGTTCCGGCGGCATGATCGTGCTCTCCGACAAGGACTGCATGCCCGCGATGGCCAAGTTCTACCTCGGCTTCACGAAGGACGAGTCCTGCGGCAAATGCACGCCCTGCCGCATCGGCACCCGCCGCATGCTCGAGATGCTCGAGAAAATCTGCGACGGCAACGGCACCGAGGAGATGCTCGTCGAGCTCGAGTCCCTCGCGAACACCATCAAGGACACGGCGCTCTGCGGCCTCGGCCAGACGGCCCCGAACCCCATCCTCTCGACGCTCCGCTACTTCAAGGACGAGTACATCGCCCATGTCCGCGACAAGAAGTGCCCCGCCGGCACCTGCACGAAGCTCTACACGCTCAAGATCACCGACAAGTGCAAGGGCTGCACCAAGTGCAAGCGCAACTGCCCGGTCGGCGCCATCTCCGGCGAGATCAAGAAGCAGCACGTCATCGACCCGGCCAAGTGCATCAAGTGCGGCGCCTGCATCGAAGGCTGCCCGTTCAAGGCGATTGTGAAGGAATAATCCGACACGCGCGTTATCCTCCCACACGTCTTCTGAAAGGATTTCACAAATGGCCAACATCACCATCAAGATCAACGACATCCCGGTCGAGGTTCCCGCCGGCTCGACGATCCTCGACGCCGCGAACAAGCTCAACATCCACATTCCCACGCTCTGCTACTGCCCCGATGTGGGCTGCGGCGTGGCGAACAAGCCCGCGTCCTGCCGCCTCTGCCTCGTCGAGGCCACCGGCGTCCGCGGTCCGCGCAAGATTCTCGTTCCCTCCTGCGCGACGCCCGTCGCCCCGAACATGGAGGTCTGGACGAACTCCCAGCGCGCCCGCAACGCCCGCCGCACGGTCCTCGAGCTCCTGCTCTCCGACCACCCGAAGGACTGCCTCACCTGCGCCAAGAACCAGGAGTGCGAGCTCCAGAAGCTCGCGGCCGACTTCGGCATCCGCGACATCTCGTTCCAGGGCGAGCAGAACTCGTTCCCGGTCGACGAGGGGCCCGCGATCCGCCGCGACCTCAACAAGTGCGTCATGTGCCGCCGCTGCGAGACGGTCTGCAACAAGGTCCAGACGGTCGGCGCCCTTACCGGCAACGGCCGCGGCTTCGGCGCCAAGGTCGGCACCGCCTCGATGATTCCGCTCGCGGACTCCTCCTGCACGTTCTGCGGCCAGTGCGTCAACGTCTGCCCCGTCGGCGCCATCACCGGCGTCTCCTATGTCAAGAAGGTCTGGGCCGCCATCAACGACCCCTCCAAGACGGTCATCGTCCAGACGGCCCCCGCCGTCCGCGTCGCCGTCGGCCAGGAGTTCGGTTTCAAGCCCGGCGAGCCCGTCACCGGCAAACTCGTCGCCGGTTTGAAGGCCCTCGGCTTCGACAAGGTGTTCGACACGGACTTCTCCGCCGACCTCACCATCATGGAAGAGGGTCACGAACTCGTCGAGCGCGTGAAGGCCGGGAAGAACCTCCCGATCCTCACCTCCTGCTGCCCGGGCTGGATCAACTTCCTCGAGCACCACTATCCGGACCTGCTGGACATCCCCTCCAGCTGCAAGTCTCCGCAGCAGATGTTCGGCGCGATCGCGAAGACCTACTACGCCGAGAAGATCGGCGTCGCTCCGAAGGATCTCGTCGTCGTCTCCATCATGCCCTGCCAGGCGAAGAAGTACGAGGCCGCGCGCCCCGAGTTCACGCACGACGGCGTGCGCGACGTCGACTACGTCGTGACGACCCGCGAGCTCGTCCGCATGTTCCACGAGGCCGGCGTCAATCTCGCCAACCTCGAGGACGCGCAGTATGACAGCCCGCTCGGCGAGTCCACCGGCGCCGCCGTCATCTTCGGCGTCACGGGCGGCGTGCTCGAGGCGGCCCTCCGCAGCGTCTACACGATGCTCAACGACGGCAAGAACCTCTCCGGCGACGCGATCAACTTCCGCGCCGTCCGCGGTCTCGACGGCGTCAAGGAGGCCTCGGTCGAGGTCGCTCCGGGCCTCAAGGTCAACGTCGCCGTCTGCTCCGGCCTCGGCAACGCCCGCAAGGTGCTCGACATGGTCCGCGCGGACCGCAACCGCTTCCAGGCCATCGAGATCATGGCCTGCCCCGGCGGGTGCATCAACGGCGGCGGCCAGCCCTACATCAACGAGGACCGCAAGGCCGCTCTCACGGCCCGCATGGAAGGTCTCTATGCCGAGGACTGCGGGAAGGCGGTCCGCCTTTCCCACGAGAACCCCGACATCAAGAAGCTCTACGCGGAGTTCCTCGGAGAGCCGGGCTCGGAGAAGGCGCACCACCTCCTCCACACCGTCTACCACGAGAACAAGCGCGGCTAGACGCGCGGTTTCCCGCGATATCGCGAAAGGCCTCCGGCACCCGCCGGGGGTCTTTTTTTGTTTTCGGGCGGACCCGTGTCTTCGGGGCGGGACCATGGGCCGTCGGGGGGCGATGGGAGAGAGCGCGAAAAGCGGACAACTCATTTCCCGGTTGCTCTTTTCTCCGGACGGGGACTGTGGTATGCTCATCCCGTCCCGATAAGGAGGAATTTTCATGAACAGGATTGAAGCCGCGCTCGCCGCGGCGACCGACACCAAGGAGTTCGTCGTCGGTCCCGGCGTCATCGGACAGGTTCCCTCGCTTTTCAAAAAACGGCTGGGTGGCCGGGCGCTTGTCGTCGCCGATCCGGAGACGTGGGCCGCGGCGGGGGAGCGCGTCCAGGCGCTTCTCGTCTCCGCCGGCGTCGAGACGGCCGAGCCGCTTCTTTTCGGGCGGCGTCCGCATCCCACGGACGTCCATTCCGCGACGGTGCGCGACCGGCTGCTCGCGACGGGCGCCTCCGCCGTCTCGGTCGGTTCCGGCAGCATCAACGATATCTGCAAGTACGGCAGCGAGCTGGCCGGGCGGCGCTACCTCTGCGTGGCGACGGCCGCGTCGGTCGACGGCTACGCCTCGTACGGCGCGGCGATGCAGATGGAGGGGTTTAAATGCACGATGCCGTGCGCGGCCCCGCTCGTCATCGTCGCGGATACCGACATCGTCCGGACCGCTCCCCGCGCGATGACCGCGTCGGGCTACGGCGACTTGATGGCGAAGAAGACGGGCGGCGACGACTGGATCATCGCGGACGCCGTGGGCGCGCATCCGATCCGCCCGGACATCTGGGAGATGGTCCAGACGCCCCTCGACGGATGGCTGGACTCTCCCGGGCGGCTGTTCACGGACGACACGCGGCTCGCCGCCCTGTTCGAAGGGCTCACCGTCTGCGGATTCTCGATGCAGGCGATGCATGATTCCAGACCCGTCTCCGGGGCGGAGCACCTCTTCTCCCACGTCTGGGAGATGTACGGAATCCGGGGACCGTCCGGGGAGGAGGCCTCCCACGGGGAAAAGGTCGGAATCGGCACCGTCTGGTCGGCGAAACTGGCCGAGCGGGTCCTTTCCCGCCCGTTGACTCCGGAGGACGTCGGCGCGGCCGTCGCCTCCTGGCCCACGTGGGAGGAGCGCGAGCGGACGGTCCGGGACGCGTTCGCCGGTCTTCCTCCGCGCGTCGCGGAGGGCGCGGTCGCGGCGTGCCGGGCGAAGTATCTTCCGGCCGAGGCGCTGAAAGCCCGGCTCGAGGCGCTTTCCGCGTCCTGGGAAGGCCTGGCGGAGAGAGTGCGGGCGCACCATCTTCCGAGCGGCGAGATCATCGCGCGGCTGAAGGCGGTCGGTGGGCTCTCCACGCCCGAGGAAATCGGCGTCCGGACCGCGGACATGACGCATTGGGCGCGCAAGGCGCAGCTCATCCGCAACCGCTACACGATTCTCGACCTCGCGTTCGAGACCGGACGGCTCGATTTCGGACGGGAATCGGTCTGACAGGGCGGAAAGGGCGCGGAGGACGGGGCGCGCGGGCGGACAGAGTTCCTGCGGGGAGGCCCGGCGCGGACGGGGAGGGCGACGCGGGAAAATCCACCGTATTTCCCGCTTTTCTCATGTTTTCCGGTTGAATCCGCTCCGGAAGTGTGGTATAGTACGCCGTTCCACACAAGGACTTCACATTTCGAGGAGATTTGATTATGGCAGACGAGACGAGCGGCGCGGCAATGACGGACACGATTCTTTCAGCTGGGACCCCGCCTCTAGAGACGTCCGGTTCCTCCGAAGGGCTTCCTGTGGACGAAACTCGCCTTCTTGCCGCGCTTTCTCTGCGTCCGATTCCCGTCGGGGCGGTGCTTTCTCTTCTGACTTCCGGCGTGCAGCAGGTCCGCGAGAGCGCCGCGGTCGCGCAGAAGAAGGTCGAGGCCATCGAGCACGAGGCCAAATCCCGCAACAAGGAGGGCGATTTCGAGATGATGCGGTCCGCCGCGCTCGCCCCCTGCATGCTCCAGCGCAAGACCTGCCTGGAGGCGCTTCTCGTCGCCCAGGGGGCTTTCCGCGACGCCGGCGAGTTCTCCGGGCTGGTCGACCTTCTTCTTCTCCAGACCCAGCTCGAGCCGGAGGACGACCGGACGGCCGAGAATTTCCAGAAGGAGCTCGCCACCGCCGCCCAGAAGCGCCGCGTCTACATCGCGATGACCGACAGCGCGTTCTCCGCCAAGAGCGCGAAGAGCGTCGCCGACTCGCTCCACATCATCCAGTCGCTGCTCGGTTTTGAGGCGGGGACGATGTGCTACGACAAGACGTGGGGTTTCGGAGTCATCAAACGCGTCGACGACTTCTACAAGCGGTTCATCATCGATTTCGAGACGAAGCGCGGCCACGCGATGACGTTCGAGTACGCCGTCGGGAGCGGCCTCCGCCGGCTGGACGACGGCCATGTCCTGGTCCGGGCCCACCGCGATCCGGCCGCGTTCGCCGAACAGGTGAAGAAGGCCCCCGACGAGGTGGTTTTCGCCGTGCTCCGCGATCTCGGCGCGATGTCCGTGACCCGCCTCGAGGACGAGTTCGCCCGCCATCGCCTCCTGCCCGCCGGCCAGACCTGGAAATCCTTCTGGACGTGCGCGAAGGCGAGGCTCTCCAAGAACAAGCAGGTCGCGCTTCCTCCCTCGACGAAGAAGAACGAGCCGATCCGCGTGGTCGAGTCGCGCGTCGATTTCGGCGACGAGGCGTGGTTCAAGCAGCTCGCGAAGGAGCGCGACGTCGCGGCCATTCTCGCCGCCGCCTCGCAGATCGAGTCGAAGCTGAAGGGCGACGCGTTCACCCCCGAGGCCCGCGCCATCCTCGCCGAGCGCCTCGTCTACGCCTATAAGGCCGCCAAGACGCAGGCCTCCGTCCAGAAGCCCGCGATCGAGACCGCCGACGACATGGCCGTCTCCAACGATTCCCTTCTCAAGAAGTGGCGGGACAAGACCCACCTCGCGTGGGGCAACCTTGTCCGCTCGGCCGTCGCGGTCGACGCGCTCAAACTCGAGAACGTCCCGCTCGCCGACTGGATCAAGGAACTCGCCACGCCCGCCGTCCTCTTCCAGGCCGCCCCGAAACTTTCGACGGGCGATACCGAGCGCTTCATCACGCTTCTTCCGCTCAAGGACGACATCGAGGTCGCCGGGCCGTTCGTGGACCAGCTCCCCGAGATGCCGTACTCGCTCATGGAAGTCGTCATGCCCGTCCTGCTCCGCGGCGCCGCCCAAAAGGCCACGGAGGCCAAGATCCGCGAGAACTTCGCGAAGGATTTCGTCCCGTTCCCCATTCTCCTCTGGGTCGCCAAGCACCAGAACGAGAAGGATGTGGTCGATCTCGTGACCGCCCCGACGCTCGCCGCCGCCTGTCTGCTCTCGCTCGAGCTCGAGACCGCCGGCGAGGAGCTCCGCCTCTTCCATCTTCTCGCCCGGTGCTTCGAGGACAAGAAGTGGCTCAGCCGCCTGATGGAGCGCATGGACGACGACGGCCGTCAGGCCCTCCTCGACCGCATCCGCGACGTCGAGCACGGATGGGAGCCTCCCACGAAGCGCCGCATGATCTCCGACATCCTCGCCGAGTATCCGGATCTCGCGACGCGTAAGGTCGTGGAGCCCGAGCCGGAGCCCGCGGAGCGCCTGACCTCCTGGCGCATGCTCGAGGCCCGCCGCGAGGCCCGCCGCAAGCTCGTCGAGGAGGAGATTCCGAAGAACGCCCACGACATCGACGTCGCGCGCAGCTACGGCGACCTTCGCGAGAACTTCGAGTACCAGACCGCCAAGGACACCCAGCGCATGCTCCAGCAGCGCCTCGCGGACTACGAGGAGCAGCTCTCCATGGTCAAGGGAACCGATTTCGCCGATGTGCCGACCGACACGGTCGCCCCGGGCGTGGAGGTCGTCCTCCTTGTCGGCGGCGCCGAAGAGGTCTACGACGTCCTCGGCGAGTGGGACAGCGACGAGGCCCTCCGCATCGTCTCCAGCCGCAGCCGTCTCGGCGAGGCCCTGCTCGGCAAGAAGGCCGGCGACGCGGTCACGCTGCCCGGCGTCTCCTCCCCTGCCGCGATCAAGGAGATCCGCTCGCCCAGCGCGGCGGTGAAATCCTGGATCATGGGTCACTAGGAAAATCGTTTCGCGCCCGCTCTCCGGAAGGGTCCCGTGGTTTTGCTCCGTTCCGTCCGTCCGCCTGTCCATCCGTCCTTCAACCCCAGCATAAATGAAGATTAATTTCCTCTCTGTCGCTCACATCCACAGCAAATCCTATTGCAAGGACCTCGCCGAGAGCGGGGATCTCGGGCTCATCTGGGACGACAACGCCGAGCGCGGCGCCCGCTACGCCGCCGAGTTCGGCGTGACGTTCGAGCCCGATTTGGACAAGGCGCTCGCCGACTCCGAAGCCGACGGTTTCGTCGTCTGCACCGAGAATACGAAGCACCTTCCCATCCTCGAGAAGGCGATGCCCGTCGGCAAGCCCATCCTCTGCGAGAAGCCCCTCGCGACGAGCCGCGCCGACGCGGACGCCATCGAGGCGCTCGCGAAACGCTATCCCGGGACGCCGCTCTCCTGCGGCTATGTCCAGCCCTTCCTTCCGAGCAACCGCGGCGCCATGAAGCTCATGGAGAGCGGAGAGCTCGGGAAGGTCACGCACCTCTTCTTCCGCAACGCGCATAACGCGGCGTACGGGCGCTGGTTCGACAGCCCGGACCTTCAGTGGTTCACCGAGCCCTCGCTCTCGGGCGGCGGCGGTCTGCTCGATATGGGCACGCACGCCACGCACCTCCTCCGCCATATGGGCGGTCCGGTCGAGAAGGTCTGGGCGATGACCGCCAATTTCGCCGGCACGTACCCGAAAGTCGAAGACTACGGTGTCATCATGATCCAGTTCAAGAACGGGATCATCGGACGCGTCGAGGGCGGCTGGGTCTTCACCGGCGGGCACGGCGGTCTTGAGGTCATCGGCTCGAAGAAGAGCGTCTGGAACGAGAACGGCCGCGGCCTCGTCATGAACGGCGAGGGGAACCCCGCGATCGCGCCGGGCGACTCCCGCCCCGACCGCATGAACCGGATCCGCGCGATGGTCCGCGGCGAGCTGTCCGGCGAAGAGCTGGCGAACGACTTCCAGTGCTGCCTCGACGCCGCGAAAATCACCGCGGCCGCCTATGAGTCGGCCAAGTCCGGCGCGTGGGTCGCGCTCTAGCGGTCCTCCCGGCCCCGTGCCCGCGCCCGCGGGGCGGCGTTCGGTCCATATCTTGAAACACCTGGTTTGATGTCGGTTCAATGAATATGTTCGGTCTCCTTCTCGCCCAGGCCGAGTCGCCCATCAAGGAAGGCGGCGTTTTCGGAATGACCTGGGGTCAGATTCTCGAGTACGGCGGGACGGTCCTTTGGATCATTCTCGGCGTCTCGGTCATCGCGCTCGCGTGCGTTTTCTGGCTGCTCATCGTTCTCCGCAAGGGGGCGAGCGTCCCTAAGGCGCATGTCGCGGAGGTGCTCGAGTGTCTGAAGGAGGGAAAGCTCCAGGAGGCGCGCACGCTCTGCGAGGAGCGCCCGTGCGCCTACACGGCCATGGCGAGAAAGGCCATCGAATTCCTTTCCTCGACGCCCTATGCCGACCCCGTCCTTCTGAAGGAGGTCGTCCAGGGGGAGGGACAGGTTCAGGCGGCGCGGATTCTCGGCCGTCCCGGGCTTCTCATGCATGTGGTGACCATCGCCCCGATGCTCGGACTTCTCGGAACGGTGCTCGGCATGCTCGCCTCGTTCATCTCCATCGCGGGCGACGTCGCCGCGGCGAAGCCCGTCCTTTTGGCGCAGGGCATGGCCAAGGCCATCATCACCACGGTCGCCGGCCTCATCGTCGCCATCGCGGCGAGCGTGTTCCACGCGGTGTTCACCTACCGCGCGGAGCGCATCGCCTACGCGCTCTCCGCCTCCGCCGACGAACTGCTCACGGTCCTTCTCTCCCTTCAGCATAAGCGATGAACCTCCTTCCGGCCGGCCGAAGAAACGTTGGTGGGTTCCAGATGACGTCCATGCTGGATGTCATCTTCCTCCTGCTTTGCTTCTTCATCGCCTCGTCCATCTATTCCCAGTGGGAGCTTCAGGTGGACATCCAGCTGCCGACGGCGACGACGGGCATCCAGCCGAACCGGCTTCCGGGCCAGATCATCGTCAACATCGACGCCGGGGGCGTCGTCACGGTGAACGGCCGCGTCCTGACGCCCGAGCAGCTTCTCGAGCGGTTCAAAATCCTTTCCGAGAACTTCCCGGGCCATCCGGTCGTCATCCGTTCCGACGGCGCGACACCGTATGAGAAGGTGCTTCTTGTCATCGACCTCTGCCGTCAGGCGGACATCGACAACCTCTCGTTCGCGACCCGGTTCCCGGAAAAGGAATCGGGCGACTGACGGCGGCGCGGCGTCCCGCTGCCGTGGCCGAGCGGTCGCTCAGTCCGGCCGAAAGCGCGGAGCGCGGACGGGTGCGGATGTCCCGTCTTCCCGGACGGAAGAATTTGACATGCGCTGAGTGCGTGGAGTTTCCGGCCGCCGCGATTTTTCCCTTTCCCGAATGGTTTCGTTGTACGTCCACGTTCCTTTCTGCTCCGCGAAGTGCCGGTACTGCGCTTTCTATTCGGTCGTCCGGAAGGAGAAGGGGGAATACGTCAGGAACGCTCTCCGGGAGCTGGAGCTCGGCGCGGAGGAGGGATTCTCGCCGGAGGCCGTCTATATCGGGGGCGGGACACCGACCGAGCTGGCGGATGGACTCCCGGAACTCTGCCGCGGAATCCGCGAGCGCATCGACGGAAGCCGGATCCGGGAATGGACGGTCGAGGCGAATCCGGGGACGGTTTCCGGAAAGGAGCTCGCCGCGCTCGCGGAGGCCGGCGTGACGCGGCTCAGCGTGGGCGCGCAGAGCTTCGACGACGGGACGCTCCGCTGGCTTGGACGGAAGCACGACGCGGCGACGGTCATACGTTGTCTGAAGGAGGCCGCGTCGGCCGGAATCCCCTCGCTCGGCGTGGACCTGATCGCCGGAATTCCGGGGGCGGAG
>JAZUKQ010000103.1:0-20396 GCA_045643325.1 Kiritimatiellia bacterium
GTGCGGTCGTCCTCCTTGTCGCGGCGCGTCTTCTCATGGCGGAGGATGGTGCCGTTCGCGTAGTCGTCGACAAGACAGCAGGCGACCACGGCCGTCTGCGCGTGGCCGTCCATCGTCTGACGGTAAAGGTAGAGCGAGGGAACGGCGTCGCGGACGAGATTTCCGTCGGCGAGGAGCTTTTGGAGCGCGGCGCGGGCGCCGGCGTAGACGGCGTCGGCGTATGGATCGATTCCGGCCGGAAGGTCGATCTCCGAGCGGACGACATGAAGGAACGAGAGCGGATTGCCGGCGGCCATCTCGCGGGCCTCGTCGGTGTTCATGACATCGTACGGAAGCGAGGCGATGCGGACGGCCCGGTCGTTCGAGGCGGGAAGGACGGCGGAAAATGGACGGAGTTTCATAGAAAAAAACTTTGCGAAAAGCAAAGGAAATGGAGAATAAGTCCGTTCGGAGATCATCCACGAAGGACGGGAGAAGTCTACCACGGAATCCGAACGGGGCGCAAGCGATTAGGCGATGCTGGACATTTCCCGTTCTTTTTAGCGGTTGCAGCGCGAACGCTCGAAAACAGGGCTTTCGCGCAATTGTTCAAGTGGAAGGTTGCTTTCTTTGTTCGGATTCCGCGGCCTCCGGAAAGTTCGTGCCGCCTCCGCGACAGACACCTCTCCGGCGCCGCGCGCCACCTCACCGCAAGGGAGGCGGCACCGAAGAGCTCAAGGCCGCGGGGGCGGAGGTTCGTCGGGGCCGGAAGACGCGGCGTCCCGCCGCGAACGCCGCTCCAGCAGCCACCGCGCCGCCGCGGCGAGGACGGCGAGAACGAGGCAGGGAATCGGGAACGCCCAGGGCCCGAGGCGGAGATAGACCGTCGGCGCGGCGCCGGCCGGGCGGACCGCCACGGGCACGCAGAAGCAGCTCGACGGCTCCGTCGAGACGCCGGCGGCGGAGACGACGCCGGAGACGCCGCGGTTGGAGACGCGCACGAGGGGTGTCCGCGTCTCGACCGCGCGGAAGACCGCCTGGGCATGATGCTGCGCCGGCTCCCAGGAACCGCCGAACCAGGCGTCGTTGGACTGATTGACAAGCAGGTTCGCGCCTTTCCGGACGGCCCGGCGGGAAAGGCCCGGGAAAATGTCCTCGAAACAGATGAGCGGCGAGGCGAGAACGTCGGCCGTCCGCGGGACCGCGTTCGTCCCCTTGCTGTTCTCCACCGACTCCACCGCGATCCGCTGGATGCGGAAAAGCGCGGGCCCCTTGCCCGGCGTGCAGTTGTAGCCGATCGGCGAGAGCCGCTCCAGCGCGGGAACAAGCCCGCTGCCCGGAATGTACTCCCCGAACGGGACAAGATGGCACTTCCGGTAGGTCGCGGAGACGTTGCCCCGCGGCGAGAACGCCCAGGAGACGTTGGCGACGAGGTCCTTGCCGTCCTTCCGTTTTCCGGGACGGTATTCCGAGCCGCCCGTGAGAATCGGAGTCCGCGTCTCTTTCGCGAGATCGGAGACGAACCCCATCGAGACCGCGTCGCCCGGAAGCCCGCCCGGAAGCGCGGACTCGGGCCACACGACGAGGTCGGGGGACATGGCGCCCATCAGTTTCGTCCCCTCGCTCAGGCGGCGCAACGCCGCGGCGGTGGCGCCGGGATCCTTGTCGAAGATCGACGGCATGTCGTCCTGAACGCCGGCGACCATTACGGGCGGCATGAGCGAGTCCTCCCGCTGGACGCGCTGCAGCCGGCGGGCGCCCCAGAGGAACGCCGCCGCGGCCAGCGCCAGCGCCAGCATGAGGTCGAGGTGATGGCGCGGGGACTTCACGCGGAGCATGGTGCGCCCGACCCGGAGGACGACGTTCGCGACCGCGGCGTTGACGACGACAAGAAGCGCGCCGACCATGGGAACGCCGCCCACGGAGGCGACCTGGGAAAGCGTGGCGCTGTCCCAAAGGGCCACGCCGACCCCGTTCCAGGGAAACCCGGTGAACAGAACGCCGCGGAGGTACTCCAACCCCGCCCACACGACGGCGGAACCGAGCGCGAGACACGCCCCGCGCCAAAGGGTCGGCTCATGATACCGCCAGCCGGACTCCGCCTCGGCGCGTGTTCCCGCGAGAAGCAGTCCGAACACCGCCGGATAGAGCGCGCAGTAGGCGGTCAGACCGAGATGGCCGAGGACGACGAGGACGGCCGGGCCCCCGTTTCCGATGAGCGCCCAAAGCCAATGGAGCCCGAGTCCAAAATATCCGACGCCCCAGAGGAATCCGAGACGCAGCCCGCGGCGCGGGCGGACGAACCGGAGCGCCGCGAGAAACGGGACGAGCCCGAACCAGGCGAGGTCCGCCTGCGAGACGGGCGGAAGCGCGCACGCCATCGCCGCGCCCGACAGGACGGAGAGAGCCTCTGGAAGAACGCGTCGGAATCGGATCATGGAAAACCCGGAGGAAGGACGGTTATTCCGCGTCCTTCTTCTCGTCCTTCTCCGCGTCCTTCTTCTCGTCTTTGCCGCCGCCGAAGAGACTTCCGATAGCGCCGCCGACGGCTTTCACGCCGTCCACCGCCGCGCCGCCCACGGCCTTCACGCCGTCCACCGCCGCGCCGCCCACGGCGGCGGCTCCGTCGATCGCCGCGCCGCCGACGTCGAGCACCGCCCCGGCGGCGGTCTTGACGACGGTCTCGACCACCGCCTCGACGATGATGCTGACGATCTCCAGCGGACCGATGCCCTCGCCGTCCTTGCCGAGGTCGTTGCGCTCGATGTTGCTCACGTTGATGGAGAGCGCGCGACCTCCCGCGAGCGTCGAGGCGATGCGGACCTTGCAGTCCTCGAAGAGGAAGTGGTCGATTTGGATGTTCTTCGCGGGACCGGCCTCCGCGTCCTTCTTCTCTTTCCGGGCTTTCTTCTCTTCCTCGGCCTTCCCCTTCAACGTCTCGCTGAGCTTGCCGAGGTTGGAATGGATGGGAAGGTCGCCGAGTTCATAGGAGACGACCGGACGGCGCACGGTGATGTCCTTGACGACGATGGTGTCCGTGAAGAGGCTGCCGATATCGACCTTCGCGTGGAACTCGTCGAGCTCGGCGAGGTTGGAGATGTAGCCTTCGGGCGGCCCGACGACGACATCCTTGATGAGGACGGAGCCGGAGAACGGATAGACCCGCGCCGTCCCGACCTTCATTTCGACGCCGGCGACCGCCTTGACGACGGGCGGAACGACGTGTTTCACGACGGGGCCGAGCGCGAATCCGACGATGAGGAGAAGAACGACGACGGGGACGGCGATCCAGAAAAGGACGCGCTGCCAACGTTTGGGGAGGAGTTTTTTCAGCGACATGGCGTAGATTGGGGTTAGTTTTTTTTTTGTGAAAGAGATTGAAAAGGACGGTCTGCGGACTACTTCAGATATCCCATCTGCTTCAGGATGAAACGATTCTCGTCCCAGGACGGCTCGACTTTCACCCAGATGTCGAGATGGACGTCGGCGCCGTAGATCTCGGAGAGCTCCGGCTCGGCCTTGCGTTTCACGGCGCGGAGCATCCGTCCCTTGGGACCGATGACGATGCCCTTCTGCGAGAAACGCTTCACATAGACCGTCGCGGAGACGTACCACGACTCCCCTTTTTCCTTGATGCCCTCGACCTTGACGCCGACGGAGTGCGGCAGCTCGTCGTCCAACAGGAGGAAGTACTTCTCGCGGATGACGTCGGCGATGGCGATGAGACGGGGATGGTCGGTGAGCATCTCCTCGTCATAGAGGAGCGGCCCCGCGGGAAGCGCGGCGAAAAGGAGGTCGACGAGTTCCGGGACGCCGGTGCCGGTCGCGGCGGAGCATTCCAGCCACGTGACGTCCTTCGTCTTCTCCTTCTCGGCCTGGATGGACGCCCAGAGTTCCTCGAACGCGGGGCGCGCGGAGCCCGCGTCGCGCTTGTTGAGCAGGAACCATACGGGTCCCTCGGAGAACAGCGCGCGGCGCATCCAGCCGTCGTCCTCGAGCTGCGGCTCGCGCGAACCGTCGAAGACGACGAGGACGCCGTCGACCCCCTCGATGGCGGAGCGCGCCATCTTGTTCATGACGGTTCCGAGGTGCGACTGGCTCTTATGGAGGCCGGGCGTGTCGATCAGAACGAGCTGCCCGCGGTCGTCGGTGAGGACGGCATGGACGTTGTTGCGGGTCGTCTGCACGACCGGCGTCACGATGCTCACCTTCTCGCCGACCATGCGGTTGACAAGGGTGGACTTGCCGGCGTTCGTGCGCCCGACGACGGCGACCATGCCGACATGGGGGACGGTCTCCGGCGCGGGGGCGGAGGGAAGTTCGGGGGTGTCTGGATTCAAATCGGATGAACGGTGAAAACAGTGGAACAAGCCTGGGGAAGACGTCCGGAAGAAGTCCTCCCCGTGAAAGAGAATTCATTATGCACTTTTTCCGTGGCTTCCGCAATCGTCCGAAAAACTTTCCGCGGAGCCGGGCGTCGGCGAAGGCGTCCGTGTCGTCCGTGTCGTCCGTGTCGTCCGTGGTTTCAAAAAACGCCGACGTGTCGCAAACACCCCCAGCCGGCTCTGCCGGCAGCCCCCTCGGAGGGGGCCGGGCTTCGCCCGAAAGCGGACGCGCGGCGCCCAAGCGGCGCACGGTGTACTCCGACAGCCGCAAGAGGGAGCTCCCTCGGAGGGGGCCGCAGCAAGCTCCGCGCCATCGCCCCCGCGCGCCTTTGGCTTGCGACGACGTCCCCCGCGCCCCCGCGCCTCCCCGCGCCGTCCCCCGCGCCCCTTGAGCCGCGGCCGCCGCCCGCCGCAGGCGCCTCCCTCGAGGGAGGTGGCGCGGAGCGCCGGAGGGTGTCTTCCGCAGAGGTGGCACAAACTCCCCGGAGCCTACGGAATCCGAACAATGAAAGTCACATCCCATTTGAGCCATGGCGTCAACGCCCTGTTTTCGAGCTTCCGCGCTGCATCACGTTTAAAAAATAACGGGGAACGCTCTGTCCGAAAAAACCTTTGCCTCGAACGGCCGTTCGCCGTATACTGTCATTCCATCACGCCTTTCGTTTCCCCGCGGGCCGAATCGAAGGCTTTTTTCATCTTTCGGCCCGGAACCACGACCCGATTCCACCATGAAAAACATCGATTGGTCTTCTCTTGGCTTCGCCTATATGGACACCAACTGCCACATCCGCTACACTTGGCGCGACGGCAAATGGGACGAGGGCGAGCTTGTCCAAGACCCCCATTTCAACATCCATATCGCCGCCGCCGCGCTCCACTACGGCCAGGCCGCGTTCGAAGGTCTCAAGGTCTTCTGCTCCAAGGACGGGAAAATCCAGGCGTTCCGCCCCGAGGAGAACATGCGCCGCATGTCCCGCACCGCGCGCAAGACCTGCATGGCCGACCCCTCCCCCATCTTCATGGACGCCCTCGACCGCGTCGTGAAGGCCAACCTCGAGTACGTTCCGCCCTACGGAACCGGCGGCTCCCTCTATATCCGCCCGCTCCTCTTCGGATCCGGCCCCCAGATCGGCGTCGCGCCGGCGAAGGAATACACCTTCCTCATTCTCGTCACGCCCGTCGGCGCCTACTACAAGGCCGGTCTCAAACCCGTCCGCGCCGTCATCCTCGACGACTACGACCGCGCCGCCCCCAAGGGCGTCGGCGATGTGAAAGTCGCCGGCAACTACGCCGCCTCCCTCTACGCGCACGAGTCCGCCAAACACGCCGGCTGGCCCGTCGAGCTCTACCTCGACTCCAAGACGCACACCTACGTCGAGGAGTTCGCCACGTCGAACTTCATCGGCATCACCGCCGACAACCGCTACATCACGCCGGACTCGAACTCGGTCCTTCCCTCCATCACGAACCTGACGCTCCGCCAGATCGCCGCCGACCTCGGCATGAAGGTCGAGGTCCGCCCGATTCCGTTCGAGGAGATCGCCACGTTCAAAGAGGTCGCCGCCTGCGGCACCGCCGTCGTCGTCACCCCCGTCTGCGAGATCACCCGCGGCGACACCGTCATCAAAATCAGCGATCCGGACACCTGCGGCCCCGTGCTCCAGAAGTTCTTCGACTCCGTCCAGGGCATCCAGTACGGCGTCCTTCCCGACACCCACAACTGGAATCACGTCATCGCCTAGGCCCCGCGCGGAATACGGCCGCCCCGGCGGACCATTCCGCCGGAGCCCCCTCCGCCCCCTGTTTCCCCGGTTGTCCGGCCGCCGATCATGAAGTGCGAGAAGTGCCATAAAAACGAGGCCACGCAAGCCGTCCCCGCGACGGTGGACGGCCACGACTCCACCCTCTTTCTCTGCGACGAGTGCGCGGGGAAAGGAGGCGGGGACCGTCGCGAGTCCTCCCGGCAGCCGGAACAGAACGGCCCGGAGCGGAACGGCCCCCTCAACGACGCGCCGACCCCGCTGGCGGCCGGCGCGTTGCCTCCCGGCCTCTCCGACGCGCTCCTCGACCTCGCCCGGTTCTTCCAGTCCATGCAGGGCGGCAAGGACGGCGAATCGAAGACCCCTCCGGTGTTCGAGTTCCACCTGAAGGGCATTCCCCTCCCCCACGCGTCGTCCGACTCCCCGGGGCCCTCCGGAGGAACGGACTCCAACGGCGAGATACTCCACTGTCCGGTCTGCGGCCTCACGTTCGACCAGCTTCTCGACACGCGGCGTCTCGGGTGCCCGGAATGCTACAAGACGTTCCGCGACGCCGTCCTCCGCTTCACCGGCGAGCTTCAGTACGACGACCGCCACGTCGGTCTCGCGCCCCGGCGAGTTCTCGCCGCCCGAGAACTCGCGGACCTCGCGCAAAAGTTCAAAGAGGCCGTCTCCGAGCAGAATTTCCGCCGCGCCGACGCCATCGCCGCGAAAATCCGGAAACTCGGGGGAACCCCGCCCGCGCTCGAATAGCGCCGGACGGTCCGCCGCCCCGCCCCACCTCCCGCATGAAGTCCTCCCGTCCCGCCGCCTCCGACTACCCTGTCGACGACCTCGAGTTTCCCTCCGCCGTCGTCGCCTCCGTCGCGTGCGTCGTCCGCAATCTCGCCGGGACCCGGTTCCCCGACGCGACGCCGCCGGCCGACCGCGTGAGGCTCCGCGACGAGATGTTCGTGAAATTCGCCTCGCTGCCGGCGTTCTCCCGGTGGAAAGGGGTCGATTTCGACGCTCTTCCGCCAGACGAGCGGGCGCGGTACGTCGAGCGCTTCCTGGCGACGCCCAACCTCGCACGGCGCGACGGCGGCGCGGGAATCCTTGTCGCCCCGGCCTCCCGCTCGGCGCCCGACGAGACGCTCGCCGTCCTGCTCAACGACGAGAACCATCTCGCCTTTTTCTCCTCGCGCCCCGGATTCTCCCTCGCCGCCGCCTACCGGCCCGCCGCGGAGCTGGAGCGCTCGCTCGACGGAGCGCCCTTCGAGTTCGCCTATGACAGCGAGTTCGGCTATCTCTCCTCGTCGCCGTCGTCGCTCGGCACAGGGCTCCACCTCGGCTGTCTTCTCCATCTTCCCGCGCTCCGGCTGACGTACGGCATCGAGCCAAGCCTCCGCGCGCTCGAACGGCTCGGTCTCAACGGCGTCGGGTTCCGCTATGCCCGCGGGGAGGACGCGGACTCCCACGAGAACCTCTACGACCTCTGGCTCGTCTCCAACGCGCAGACGCTCGGAGAGACCGAGCAGCATATCCTCGCCCGCACCATCTGGGTCATCCGGGAACTCGTCCGTCGCGAGGAATGGGCGCGCGTCCGCATCGAGCGGGACCACCCCGCGCTGCTTTCCGACCTTTTCCGGCGCGCGCTCGCCACGGCCCGCGACTCCGTCCTCGTCACGCCCGAGGAGGGCCTGTCCCTCTATCAGACACTGGCGTATGGCCTCTCGGCGAAATACATTCTCAAGAAAGGCCGGACCACCAAGCCGCTCGCCGCGCTCCGCGAGACACTTCCTCCGTTCCCGTTCCGTTTCGTGGACCCGTCCGGAACGGACACGAAAGAGGCCAAGGCGAAAACAACCGACGCGCCGCCTCCCATGGACGCCCCGACGGCCGACGCGTTCGACCGCGCGGCCCGTTTCCGCGCCTACGCGGAATACCTCTCCGCGAACGAGTCGTTCATCTAGGCGCGGGGATCCGCGTCTCCGCCCGGCGGCACGCCCAGCAGATGTAGGCGACCGTGACGAAATACGAGGCGGGAAGACGCGACGCCCCGGCGATTTTCACACCGAGAAGCGTCGTTTTGCCGCCGAGTCCCATCGGACCGATGCCGAGCGAGTTCGCCTCGCGGAGAACGCGCGTCTCGAGTTCCGCGAGTTCGGGAACGGGAGAGACGTCCCCGAGCGGACGCAAAAGCTGCTCCTTGGCGACGGCGTAGCCGGTCGCGCGGTCGCCGCCGACGCAGACGCCCAGAATTCCGGGGGCGCAGCCGTTTCCCTGCGTTTTCTGGACGGCGTCCAGAAGACAGCGCCGCACGCCCTCCAGGTCGCGTCCAGCGCCTAGCGAGGAATCCGGCAGAGAGTACTGGCGGCTCATGTTCTCCGACCCGCCGCCCTTCAAAAGAAGCCGGACACGGATGTCCTCCCGCTCCTCAAAGTGGATATGGACAACAGGGTGGGTGTCGGAAAGATTGGTCGGAACAGAGCGTCCCGAAGGCTCGAGAATCGTGTTCTGCCGCAGATAGCCGGCGGCGGTGGCCTCGGCGACGGCGTCGCGGGCGGCCGCCTCCAGCGCGGGGGCGGAGGCGGAGGGCGGGGCGTCGAACCAAAATGTGAGCGTCCCCGTGTCCTGACACATCGGAACGCGTTTCGAGACGGCGAGCTCCGCGTTGCGGGAGAGCGTCTCAAGGACGAACGACGCGGGGCCGGAGGGATCCTCTGCCGCCGCCGCGGTCCGGAGCGCGGCGGAGATGTCGTCGGGGAGCGTCGTCGCAGCGCGCCGGACGAGGGAAAAAAGGGCCGCCTTCATGTCCGTCTACAGTTCTCCCGCCTCGGGCTTGCCTTCCCAGTACGGCGGTGAGACGAAGACATTTCCGGCATACCCGACATTGAGGATGTAGTACTGCTTCTTGAACGACCCGGAGTTCCCCTTCTGCTCCCGGCCGCGCGTCCACGCCTCGTTGTAGTGGTGCCAGCAGCGGATGATGGGCATGCGGGCCGTGCTGTACGGTTTCGGGTCGTCGGGATCCCCGCCGCCGTTTCCGTCCTCGTCCCCATAGCGGAGCTGCCATTCCTTGGACTCGGACCACGTCACGGTGCCGTCGCCGTCGATGTCGTGCCGGGAGTTGGAATCCCACGAGCATTTTGCCGAGGAGAACTCGTAGAAATAGCTGTTCGGGGCGGTCGCATAGTCCGATCCGGACGTTTTCTCGCGCTTATTGTCCCCGTAGTCCTTGATTTCCCGGTAGGGGGTCGCCTTGCCGGCGGCGATGAGGTCCTCCGGAACGGGATATTCCCGGCCACGGTTCTTGTCGCTCTTGCAGATATACACGTCGCCGTCGTCGATATACTCCGGGTAGAGGGAGCTCATCCACGGGGGATTGACCCCCTGGTGGTCGGACCGGTAGCACGTGATGGCGATGCCGAACTGCCGGAGATTCGACCGGCAGTCGGCCTGGCGGGCATGCTTCTGCGCGTTGCCGACCATAGGCGCGCCGAGGCCCATCAGAATCGCAAGGATGCCGACCACGACCAGTAGTTCCAGCAATGTAAAACCGCGACGGTTCATGGGTTCTCCTTTTTTCGACACGCTCGACCCGATCCGGTTTCCCGGGCGCGGAACCTATTTCTCCAGCACCGCCTTGATGCGGCGGACGCCGGCGGAGGAGGACTCCTCCTTCTTGATTTTGAAGTGTCCGAGGACGCCGGTCCGCTCGACGTGGGGACCGGTGCAGACTTCCTTGGAGAAGAAGTCCTCGCGGGTCTTGCCCATCGTGTAGACGGAGAGCTGCTCGTCGGTGTATTTGCTGGAGAAGAGCGCGGTGGCGCCGGCGGCGCGTGCCTCCTCGAGCGTCATCATGTCGCGGTAGACGGGGAGGTCGGCCTGAATCTGCTCGTTGACGAGGTCCTCGACCCGCTTGATCTGCTCGGGGGTCATCTTCTCGCCGTGCGTGAAGTCGAGGCGCAGCCGTTCGGCGGTGATGTTGGAGCCTTTCTGGTTGCAGTGGTCGCCGAGGACGATCTTGAGCGCCTTGTGGAGGAGGTGCGTCGCGGTGTGGAGCGCGGTGGTCTCCTCCGAGTGCTCGGCGAGGCCGGACTTGGCGCTTCCGACGTTGGCGCGGGAGAGCTCCTGATGCGCCTTGAAGCATTCGTTGTAGCCGTCGACATCGACCGTGAAGCCGATCTCCCGGGCGAGCTCCTGCGTCATCTCCAACGGGTAGCCGTAGGTGTCGTAGAGCTTGAACGCCTGCTTGCCGGAGAGCTGGGTAACAGGGACGAACGCGGGGTCTTTGGCGGCGCGGAACTCGTTGCCGCGCTGGATTCCGGCGATGGTCTTGTCGAACTCGCGCTTGCCGTCGTCGAGCGTCTTGCCGAAGCGGTTCTCCTCGGCGAGGAGTTCGGTGACGACGCGCTCGCGGTTCTGATCGAGCTCGGGATAGACGTGCTTGTACTCGTCGATGATGGTGGCGGCCATCTTCTCGGTGAAGCCCGCGGCGATGCCGAGCTTGCGGGCGTGGCGGACGGCGCTGCGGATCAGGCGGCGGAGGACATAGTTCGCGCCGATGTTGCCGGGCGTGACGCCGCCCTTCTGGTCGCCGAGAATGAACGTCGCGGTGCGCATATGGTCCGCGACGACGCGGGAGGAGCGGATCTCCTCGGCGCCGACGAACTCCGTCTTGCCGGAGAGTTCCTTGATTTTCGCCATGATGGGCGCGAAGACATCGGTGTCGTAGACCGTCGCGAGGCCGTTCATCATGCAGATGGTGCGCTCGACGCCCATGCCGGTGTCGACGTTATGGCGTCCGAGGGGCTCGAACTTGCCCTCGGCCGTCTTGTTGTACTGCATGAAGACATCGTTCCAGATTTCGATATACTTGCCGCAGTGGCAGCCGGGACGGCAGTCGGGGCCGCACGCGGGCTTTCCGGTGTCGATGAACATCTCGGTGTCGGAGCCGCAGGGACCGGTCTCGCCGGCGGGGCCCCACCAGTTGTCCTCGCGGGGAAGGCGGTAGATGCGCTCCTCGGGGATGCCGAGGGACTTCCAGATTTCGACAGACTCCTCGTCGGCGGGAATGCCCTCCTCGCCTTTGAAGACGGTGACGGAGAGCTGTTCGGGCTTGAAACCGAGCTTGGACGTGAGGAATTCGAACGACCAGGAGATGGCCTCTTTTTTGAAGTAGTCGTTGAGCGACCAGTTGCCGAGCATCTCGAAGAACGTGAGGTGGGCGGAGTCGCCGACCTCGTCGATATCGCCCGTACGGACGCACTTCTGGACATCGGTGAGACGGTGTCCGGCGGGGTGTTCCTGCTTGCCCATCAGATAGGGCACGAGCGGATGCATGCCGGCGGTGGTGAAGAGGACGGTGGGGTCGTTCTCGGGAATGAGCGACGCGCCGGAGATGACGGCGTGGCCCTTGGACTTGAAAAATTCGAGATAGAGGTTGCGGAGCTGGTCGGCGGTGATGTGCATGGAAACGCGTTCCTTTCCAAATCCCCGATTTCGAAAAAACCTCCGGAATCGGGTGAACATCCGGAAAGAATGCCGAAAACAGGGAGAAAAGTCAATAGAAAAACCATCTTTCGTTGAACGTTGTCGATCACGATTGAATCCAGCCGATCGCGTTCAAGCGCGGCTGCTTGCGCTCAAGCGCGGCTGCTTGCGCTCGGGCGCGGCTGCTTGCGTTCAAGCGCGGCCGATCGCGTTCAAGCGCGGCCGATGGGAGTCGAATCCTATTCTCTTCATTGCGACAGTTCGAGCAAAATTGTCCCTATTTTTATAAAAAAACCAACGTTTATTTATACTTCTATATTCGGTTTTTTTGAAATTATAAAGCTAAATCTCAATATATTTTTTAAATTTCGGAATTTTCCAATATTTTACCGAAATTCAAAATAAATTTTTAGTATTTACATTGATAATTTGAAAATTATAATTATTCATGTCAATATTGATATTTCGTACTTTCGAGTAATTTTGTCTCACATTTCGGTGTCATGAAAGGTGCTCTAGAGTACGGAACTCATCATGCGAAAAGTATGCCGGTGTTCTCCGCCATCTCGCGCGGAAAGCGACCTCCGCGACACAACCTCGTCCGCTTTTCCTCTCTTTTCCTAACTTCAAGACAGACCCCACCTCGAACTCCCCCCAAAGGATCCGCCATGAATACCGAAAAATTCACAAAAAAGAGTCTCGAAGCCCTCCAGAACGCCCAAAAAGAGGCGCTCCGCCGCCGCAATCCCAGTGTCGACGCCCTCCACCTCCTCTCCGCGCTTCTCGCCCAGGAGGACGGTCTCGTCCCCCGCCTGCTCGAGAAAACCGGCGTTCAGACCGCTCTCGTCCAAGCCCGGACCGACGAGGCGCTCTCCCGCCTTCCCTCCGTCTCGGGCGCCTCCTCCGAAACCGGCAAGATCTACATCACCCAAGAACTCGAGGAGATTCTCCTCCATGCCGAAGACGCGGCCTCGCAGCTGAAGGACGAGTTCGTCTCCGTGGAACACCACCTCCTCGCCATGGTCCGCGCGACCAAGTCCGCCGCCGGACGCCTCCTCAAAGACCTCGGTCTCTCCGAGCACGGACTGCTCAACGTCCTCAAAGAGGTCCGCGGCAACCAGCGGGTCACCACCGATTCCCCCGAAGAACAGTACGAGGCGCTCAAAAAATACGGCACAGATCTCGTCGAACTCGCCCGCTCCGGGAAGCTCGATCCCGTCATCGGGCGCGACGCCGAGATCCGCTCCGTCATCCGCATCCTTTCCCGGAAGACCAAGAACAATCCCGTTCTCGTCGGCGAGCCCGGCGTCGGAAAGACCGCCATCGTCGAGGGCCTCGCCCAGCGCATTCTCCGCGGCGACGTTCCGGACGGCCTGAAGGACCGCACCGTCTTCTCCCTCGACCTCACCGCCCTCATGGCCGGCGCCAAGTACCGCGGCGAGTTCGAGGAGCGCCTCAAAGCCGTCCTCAACGAAATCCGCGCCTCCGACGGCCGCGTCCTCCTCTTCATCGACGAGCTCCACACCATCGTCGGCGCGGGAAAGACCGAGGGATCCGCCGACGCCGCCAACATGCTCAAGCCGATGCTCGCGCGCGGAGAGCTCCACTGCATCGGCGCGACCACCATCTCGGAGTACCGTAAGTACATCGAGAAGGACGCCGCGTTCGAGCGCCGCTTCCAGCCCGTCACAGTCGACCCGCCCTCCCGCGAGGACGCCCTGTCCATCCTCCGCGGTCTCAAGGAGCGTTTCGAACTCCACCACCACGTCCGCATCCAGGACGCCGCGCTTGTCGCCGCCGTGTCGCTCTCCGACCGCTATATCTCCGATCGGTTCCTGCCCGACAAAGCCATCGACCTCATGGACGAGGCCTGCGCCTCCATCCGCACCGAGATGGACTCCATGCCCGCCGAGCTCGACGAGGCCACCCGCAAGGTCCTCCGCCTCCAGATCGAGGAGGCCGCCCTCAAAAAAGAGACCGACTCCGCCTCCCGGGAGCGCCTCGCCGCCCTCCGCAAAGAGCTCGGCGACATCCGCGCCCAGGCGGACGCCATGCGTCTCCAATGGGAACGCGAGAAGAAGGGCGCCGACGAGGTTCAAGCGCTCCGCCAGGCCCTTGACAAGACCCGGCAGGAGTGCGAGGCCGCGGAACGCGCCTATGACCTCGACAAGGTCGCCAAACTCCGCTACGGCGACATCCCCGCGATGGAGAAACGCCTCGCCGAGCTCTCCGGATCGCCCGCCGCCAAGACGTCCGCCATGCTCCGCGAGGAGGTGACCGCCGAGGAGATCGCCGATGTCGTCTCCCGCTGGACCGGCATCCCCCTCAACAAACTCGTCGAGAGCGAGCGCGAGAAGATTCTCCGACTTCCCGAGGCGCTCCACCGGAGCGTCGTGGGGCAGGACGAGGCCGTCCAGGCCGTCTCCGACGCCGTGCTCCGCGCCCGCGCCGGAATCCAGAGCGAGAAACGGCCGCTCGGCGCGTTCCTCTTCCTCGGCCCGACCGGTGTCGGCAAGACCGAACTCGCCAAGACCCTCGCCCGCGAGCTCTTCGACTCCGAGGAGCACATGGTGCGCATCGACATGTCCGAATATATGGAGAAGCACACCGTCTCCCGCCTCGTCGGCGCGCCTCCGGGCTACGTCGGCTACGAGGAGGGAGGCCAGCTCACCGAGGCCGTGCGCCGCAAGCCCTACAGCGTCGTCCTGCTCGACGAGATCGAAAAGGCGCATCCCGACGTCTTCAACATCCTCCTCCAGGTGCTCGACGACGGCCGGCTCACGGACTCCCACGGGCGCACCGTCAACTTCCGCAACACGCTCGTCATTCTCACGAGCAATCTCGGCTCGCAGACGCTGATGGACGGCATCGGCGCCGACGGCGAGATTTCCGAGGAGGCGCGCGCGGAGGTCTCGGATCTCCTGAAGCGCAGTTTCCGCCCCGAGTTCCTCAACCGGCTCGACGAGACGGTGATGTTCAAGCCGCTCGGACGCGGCGAGATCCGCTCCATCGTCCGCATGCTCCTCCGCGACGTCGACGCCCGCATGAAGGCGCGCGGCGTGAAACTCACCGTGAGCGACGCGTTCGTCGACCGGCTCGCCGAGGACGGCTACGACCCCGCCTACGGGGCGCGTCCCCTCAAGCGCCTGATCCAGCGCGAGATCGAGACGCCCGCCGCGCGCGCCATCCTCCGCGGCGAGACCGAGGTCTCTTTCTAGGCGCCGCGGGCCGCTAGGTCCCGGACCGCTGTTTTCTCAGCGCGTCCCAGTACTCCATCCGCTTCGCGATGGTATCCTCGTATCCGTTGTGGGTCGGGTTGTAGAAGCGGGTGGTCGTCGGGACGTATTCCTGCGGCGTGAAGTTCCCGGCGAAATTGTGCGGATAGACGTAGTCCGGAGCCTTCTCCTTGCCGACCGCCCTCACATGGACGTTCTTGAGATGTTCGGGGACCTCCAGCACGCGGCCGTTGCGCACCGCGTTCTCGGCGTCGAAAATCGCCGTGCAGGAGGCGTTGCTCTTCGGCGCCGTCGCGAGATACGTCGTCGCCTGCGCGAGCGAGAGATGCGCCTCCGGCATTCCTACGAACTCCACCGCCTGCATCGCGGCCGTCGCGACCATGATGGCGCGCGGGTCCGCGTTGCCGATGTCCTCGCTCGCCGAGATCACCAACCGCCGCGCGATGAACCGCGGGTCCTCCCCGGCGACCAGCATCTTCGCGAGCCAGTAGACCGCCGCGTGCGGGTCGGAGCCGCGGATGGACTTGATGAACGCCGAGATGGTGTTGTAGTGTCCCTCCTCGTCGCGGTCGTAGGCGACCTGCTTCTTCTGGACGGACTCCTCGGCGATGCCCCTCGTGATGTGGCGCAGCCCGTCCTCCGAAGGCGGGGTGCTGAGCACCGCGATCTCCAGCGCCGTCAGCGCGTGGCGCGCGTCGCCCTCGCAGGACCCCGCGATATGCTCGAGAGCGCCCTCCTCGGCGACCGCCCGGTACTCTCCCATGCCGCGGCGCTCATCGGCGACCGCGCGCCGGAGCAGCCCCACGAGGTCCGCCTCCGTGAGGGAACGGAGCTCGAAGACGAGCGAGCGCGAGGTGAGCGGCGTGTTGACGAAAATCTGCGGATTGTGCGTCGTCGCGCCGATGAGCGTCACGACGCCCTCCTCGACATAGGGCAGGAGGACATCCTGCTGCGCCTTGTTGAAGCGGTGGATCTCGTCGATGAAAAGAATGGTCCCGCACCGCGAGGAGATCGCGCGCGCCGACTCCATGATGTCGCGGATCGCCGCCACGTTGGAGACGACGCCCGACGCGCGTTTGAACACCTTTTTCGTCGATTTCGCGATGACTTCCGCGAGCGACGTCTTGCCGCATCCCGGCGGTCCGAAGAAGATGACGCTCGAGAGCCGGTCGGCCTCGATGACGCGCCGGAGCAGCTTCCCCTGGCCGAGGATATGGTCCTGCCCGACGATGTCCTCCAGCGTCTCCGGGCGCATCCGCGCGGCCAGCGGAGGTCTCGACGCGGCGGGCCGGGAGGCGAGCGCCTCGGCCGCGGCGCGCGCCGCCGAGACCGTGTCCGGCCGGTCCGCGGACAGCTCCGCCGCCCCTTCCTCCGGACCGAAGTTCGGAAGGAAGGCGTCGTCGTCCGGCGGGTTCGCGGACGCGCGGGAAGCGGAGCGGTTGCTGTTCATGCCGAGGGTCAGTATACGCGGAGGGCGACCCGCGCGCAAGTGCTGTCGCCGGGAAACTCCGGAAGATCCGACAGAATCTCCGCCGGAGTCTCGGGGGCGGAGGGATCGACCTCCGCCACGCGGAGCCGGGTCCAACCGTCCTCGCAGACGTTGTAGTAGAGGCGCGTGCCGTCGTGGTTGAACACGGGGTGAGGATGGGAGGCCCGCCAGGACTTCGCGCCGTTTTTCGAATAGAAATAGTCGACACGGACGCTCTCGCCGTCCTTTTCCACGGCGTCGCCGACCGTCACGACGAGTTTTCCCGTCACCGCGTAGTCGGCCTTCGTCGCCTTGCCGTCGCTCACGAAGAGCGTGCCGTCGGGCCCGAACGAGGGATGGTCTGTCGAGAAGCGCGTGAGACGGCGCCCGCCCTTGGCGAGGGCGTTGAAGGTGACGTTCCCCTTTTCCAGAATCTCCGACCCATCGGGACTCCAGGAGGGATGTCCCCACAACGGAAGAAAGCGGAGGAGCCTGCCGGTGGAGACCTCATAGACGAGCTTTCCCTCGCGGCGGCTCGCGGCGGACGATTTGAAGTTCGCGCCTCCGTTCCCCTGGGAGAGCTTGAAAAAGACATGCTTGTCGCCCGGGCTCATCACGGGGAAGAAGACGGACATCGGCCTGTCCGCCTCCGGGAACGTCTTCTCGACCCAACCGGGGGCGGAGGCGCGGACGGACGCGAGCGCGTCGTCGACACGGACGACCGTGCGGATCCGGTCGTTCTCCAGATCATAGACCTCGAGGTCGCGGTGGTCCGTCGGGTTCCAGTGGTAGCCGTAGAGGGGGACGAGGGTTCCGCGGCCGTCTGGCGAGGCGAAGCCGAGTTGCCTTCCCGACGCGAGCGCGCGGGTCGTCTTGGTCGCGACATCGTAGGCGTAGACGGTCCACACGCCGTCCTTGTGGTCGTGATAGACCACGGTGCGGCCGCCCTGCATCCACTGCTGGCAGGCGACACGGTGGGCGTCCTCGGTCTCGAGGTTCTCCGCGATGGTCTCCTCCGCGCCGGTCGTCCGGTCCTTGAGCACGAGCGAGCCGGTTTCCCCGCTCGCGGCGGTGGAGGCGTAGAAGAGGACGGTTTTTCCGTCGGGCGATTCCGGGCAGGTGTTGAAGTACGCGTGGACCGTATGGCGGTCCGGCACGTCGGAGACGGGGGCGCGGGTGCAGTGTCTCCACGCGGAGACGGGAGGGACGGATGCGAGCGTTGTTGCGGTCATGAGGAAAAACAAACCTTCCAAAGAAACATCATACCGGCGGAGACGATGGAACATGGGCGGAACCACGGATTCGGAGACTTTTTCTGGACGACACGGGCGTTTCCCGGACAGAGCCGTCCCTGCCGCCGGAGCCTGTCGGCGGGACGCGGACCGTCGAGCCGGACGCGCCGGAAAGCGGGCCAAACAGAACGAGAAACAGCGCGCGGGATTTCATCGTTGCCGACTTACCTTATCTGGACGTAAAACAAACAGAAAATAACATACCGCGTGCCCACCGTCAAACCGTCGCGTACGAAGAAATCAGAGCGGGAACGACCCTTTCCGGTCCTTTGGCTGTTTTAATATTCCTCATAGTTGGGGCGGAAGCGGGAGGAAAACACCCTCCGGCGCTTCGCGCCACCTCCCTCAAGGGAGGCGCCTGCGGCGGGCGGAGGCGTCTTCGGGGAGGCGCTGGGCGCCTGCGGCGGGCGGCGGCGGAGTTTGCTCCGGCCCTCTGGAGGGGGCTGTCGGCAGAGGCGACCCGGTCATTTCGCCGCCCCTGTGGAAAAACGGGGAATGCCAGTCAACAAAGCCCTTGACTGCCCACTCATTCATTGCTATGTTTTCATTATCTCTAACCACTCGCCATATCCAAGTGGCATGAAAACAAGTTCCGCTCTTCCGCTTTCCGTCGCTCTTTTCGCCGCCGCCGCAACCGCCGACCCCGCCACGGGGTGGATTCAGACCGGCGCAGGCACGTATGACTACAATGATGCCGCCAACTGGGTAGACGGCGAAATCAACGGCATTTTCAGCGCCGACCTCACGCTCGCCGACAACCAGGCCGCCTCCTTCGCCCCGACCTTCGAGCTTGTGCCCGGCACATCCGGAAAGCTCAGCGTCGAGACCACCGCGACCACCAGCCAGCTCTGGTACACGCGGGCGCCCGAACTGACGGTGTTCGTTCTCCTGTAGGGTGGACGATTTCCGCTGAATCCGACCCACATTCGACAGGTTTCTTTTACGAGACGTTTTCACAGAATCGTTATGAACGCATTACGTATTCCCCTCGTCCTCTCCGCCCTCCTCGCCCTCGGCTCCGACGTTCTGTCGGACGACCTCGTACGCCTCAACCTTTCCGGTCTGGACAGCTCGAAGGCCATCGCCGGCACGACTTCCTCGGGGGACCCCTCGGCCTACAAGAACCGCGGCGCCATCCTGGCCTTCAACGGAGCCGGCATGTCGGCCGACGGCCTGACCCACGGGACGACGGCCGAGAACACGATGTACATGATGTCCGCCAACAACAACGGCAACTTCCCCTGGTACATCCAGGTGGACCTCGGCACGACGCAGCGCCTCGACGCCGTCCGGCTCTATAACTTTAACTTCAACGTGAACGATTCGGAAGGCCGCATCTGCACCATCCGCGGCCCCCGGAACTTCGAGCTCTACGTCTCGACGGACGCCACGTGGAAGACGTCCGCCGCCGACATCCGGTCGACCTACACCCTGGCGCTCTCCGGAGTCCTCCCGCAGGCGAGCGGCACCGCCGACTACGCGGGCGTCCCCTTCTCCTTCGCCGTTCCCATGAACGCCCGCTTCGTCGCGCTGGTCGCGTTGGACGACTGGGACGACACCAAGTCCAAGCTCAACTACAACGGCATCGCCGAAATCCAGCTCTTCTCGGGCGGTGCCCCGGTCGATGCCCCGTCCACCGAAACCGAGACCGCCAGCGCGCCGTTCTCGATCTGCTGCGTGGGCGACTCCATCACCGAGGGCGCGAACTCCGCCTCGGCGGGCAATCCGTACTCCTACCGGCTCTACCTCCCCGACCTCCTCGCGGACGCCGGCTTCACGAATGTCACTTGGAAGGGCTCGCACATCTCCTCCTATTCCGGCTCGGACCTTCCGAGCGAGGGCTGGTGCGGGTACTCGGCCGAGCAGGTCGCGAACAAGTATGTCGCGAACGCGGCGGACGACGCGGCGGACGTGCTCCTCCTCCACGCTGGACACAACTGCGACGCCACGCAGCAGTCCGAGGCGGACATCGTCGCCGCCGTCACGAACGCCCACGCGCGCATCATCGCCGCCGCCCGCGCGAACAACCCCAACGCCGTCATCCTCGACGCGAAGGTCATCACGAGCGCCAAGCTCCCGAAGTACAGCTACATCCCCGCGCTCAACGAGGCCATCGGCGCGCTGGCGGCCGAGCTCACGACGGCGGATTCGCCGGTCATCGCGGTGGACATGGCCGACGGGTGGGACCCCGCGACGATGTGCCTCTCCGACATGGTCCACCCGACCGAAGCCGGCGCGCGCCGGATGGCGGAGACATGGTTCGCGGCCCTGGCCGCGTCGCCGTTCATGGCGGGGACGGACCTCCTCGTCGAGACCGAGGCGTTCGCCGTGAAGGGCGGCTGGGTCGTCGATCCGCAGTTCTCGGACATCATGGGCTCGCCCTACCTGCTCGCGCACGGCAAGGGCGTCCCGGTGGCGGACGCCTCGACCTCCGTGTCGTTCGGCGCTCAGGGCATCGTCCGCGCCTGGGCGCGGACGCGCGACTGGACGCCCGACTGGGACGGCGAGAAGCCGGGCCGGTTCGTCCTCTCCGTCTGCGGCGCGACCTCCGACACCCTCGGCGTCAAGCCGGCGGACTGGGGCTGGGTGGACGCCGGCACGTTCCGCGTCCCGCGCGGTTCCGGTCTCGTGTCGCTGCACGACCTCACGGGCTTCGAGGGGCGCTGCGACGCCCTCTGGTTCTCGCCGGCCGCGGAAACGAACGCGCCGCCCGCCGGCGGGGCGGGCCTCGCGGCCTGCCGCGCCGCGAAGCGCGGGCAGTCGGCGCCGCCGGAGGATGTCCTCCCGGCCGGCTTCGTGGG
>JAZUKQ010000104.1:0-2469 GCA_045643325.1 Kiritimatiellia bacterium
CTCGCCGAACGCGGCCTTGTCGCCGCGGAAGACGGGCTTCGGGCGGGCGAAGACCTTCGCGGCCTCGACGCGCTCGTCCTTCATCGCGGAAAGGCAGCGCGCGAACACGGCCTCGCCGATGAGCGTCAGCGGGACGACGTCGTCGTGCGCGGCGATGCCCGTCCATTTGCCGGTGCCCTTCTGGCCCGCGGTGACGAGGATGTTCTCCACGGGCGGCGAGCCGTCCGTGTCCTTGTAGGCGAGGATGTCGCGCGTGATCTCGATGAGGTAGCTGTCGAGCTCGGTCGTGTTCCACGCCTTGAAGACCTCGTGCATCTCGTCGTCGGACATGCCGACATAGTCGCGCATGAGCTGGTAGCACTCGCAGATGAGCTGCATGTCGCCGTACTCGATGCCGTTGTGGACCATCTTGACGAAGTGGCCCGCGCCGTTCTCGCCGACCCAGTCGCAGCAGGGGGCGCCGCCCTCGACCTTGGCGCAGATGCCTTGGAAGATGGGCTTGACGAAAGGCCACGCGGCGGGCGAGCCGCCCGGCATCATGGAGGGGCCCTTGAGCGCGCCCTCCTCGCCGCCGGAGACGCCCGTACCGATGTAGAGGAGGCCCTTGGCCTCGACCTCGCGCGTGCGGCGGACGGTGTCGGGGAAGTGCGAGTTGCCGCCGTCGATGATGATGTCGCCGGGCTCGAGAACGCCGAGCAGCTGCTCGATCATGCTGTCGACCGCCGCGCCGGCCTTGACCATGAGGAAGACCTTGCGGGGCTTCTCGAGGTTGTCGGCGAGTTCCTGGAGGGAATGGCATCCGATGATGTTCTTGCCCTTGGCGCGGCCGGCGGTGAAGGCGTCCACTTTCTCCACGGTGCGGTTATACGCCGCGACGGTGAAGCCCTTGGACTCCATGTTCATGATGAGGTTCTCGCCCATCACGGCGAGACCGATGAGACCGATGTCAGCTTTTTTCATGGGTAGATGATGATGACGGGTAAAAAGGATGGGGAAAACGGGTGGAAAGGGCGGGGAGGTCCGGGGCTACCGCTGGACGCGGGCGTTGCCGGCGTAGACGTCCCAGACCTGTTTCTCGTCGGCGGGCTCGGCGTAGTCGTTGAGGGAGCTCGCGGCCATGACGCCGGAGGCCCAGCCGAACTGGAGGCACTTCTCGCCGTCCCAGCCGTTGAGGACGCCGTAGAGGAGGCCGCCCGTGAAACCGTCGCCGCCGCCGATGCGGTCGAGGACGTCGATGTCGCGGGGCTCCTCGACAAACCATTTGCCGTCGGCGCGCACGATGGCGCCCCAGAGATGGTGGTCGGCGGAGACCACCTGACGGAGCGTCGTCGCGTACATTTTCGCGTTCGGATACTTCTTGGCGACCTTCTCGATCATCTCCTTGAAGGACTCGATCTTGCCCTTGAGGTCCTTGCCGCCGGCCTCTGGGCCCTTGAAGCCGAGGCAGAGCTGGAAGTCCTCCTCGTTTCCGACGAGGATGTCGGCGACGGAGGCGATCTGGTGGAACGCCTTGGCGAGTTCCTCCTCGCGTCCTTTCCAGAAGGTGGCGCGGTAGTTGAGGTCGAAGGAGACGAGCGTGCCGTGCTTCTTCGCGGCCTTCGCCATCGCGAGGCACGCTTTGGTCGTCTCGGGGCTCATCGCGGCGATGTGGCCGGAGAGGTGGAAGATGCCGACGCCCTCCTCGCCGAAGAACTTCTTGACGTCGTAGTCCTTCGCGTCGAGCGTGCGGCCGACCTCGCCGGCGCGGTCGTTCCAGACGCGCGGGGCGCGGAGACCGAAGCCGGAGTCGGCGATGTTGAACTGGTGGCGGAAGCCCCAGGGTCCGCCCTGCGGGACGTCGGGGCCCGCGAAGGCGATGTTGCGCTTGCGGAGCTCGCCCTTGATGAACGCGGCCATCGGGCTTCCCGCGACGAAACGCGTGAAGACGAGGCACTCGGGTCCGAGGGACGACGTCACGTTGAGGACGTTCGTCTCGGCGCTCGTGGCCTGCAGGATGAACCGGTTGGAGTTCTGCACGGCCATGCGGTTTTCGGGGGTGATGCGGAGCCCCATGCTGGAGAGACAGGCGACAGCGTAGCGGGCGTTCTTTTTGACTTCCATGACGATACGGTTTTTCGTGGTGGTTAAAAGGGTAAATCGGGAATCGCTGGTATTTTAGACGATTCCACGCGCCGGTTCAAGCGCGGGAGGAAGACGCTTCCGGAAGATTCCGGTCGCGTTTTCCGGTCGCGGATTTCCCCGCGCTGAGTGTGTCCGGGGAAAACCGTCCGGGGAAAACCGCTTCCACGCCCGAAGGTCGACTTCCTCGAGGGAGGTGGCGCGCAGCGCCGGTGGGTGTTGACGCAGGGGCTCGGGAAAACACCCCCAGTCGGCTCCGCCGACAGCCCCCTCAAGGGGACCGTGCCTTTGCCGCGCCCGGTGTACTCCCCCAGCCGCAAGCGGCAGCCCCCTCGCGGAGGGGGCCGGGCT
>JAZUKQ010000105.1:0-3394 GCA_045643325.1 Kiritimatiellia bacterium
GGGGCGATGGCACCACGCGGCCGCTTTCGGGCGGAGCCCGGCCCCCTCGAGGGGGCTGTCGGCGAAGCCGACTGGGGGTGTTTTTCCGAGCCCCTGCGGCAACACCCTCCGGCGCCGCGCGCCACCTCCCTCCAGGGAGGCGCCTGCGGCGGGCGGCGGGCGCGAGGGGGGGCGATGGCACCACGCGGCCGCTTTCGGGCGGAGCCCGGCCCCCTCGAGGGGGCTGTCGGCGAAGCCGACTGGGGGTGTTTTTCCGAGCCCCTGCGTCAACACCCTCCGGCGCCGCGCGCCACCTTACACGTATTCCGTCTCGATGACGAGCTCGAGCGCGTAGTCCGGGTATTCCCGTTTGATGAGCTCGGAAAACTCCTTCCGGAGCGCGTCCCAGCTTTTCAACTCGTAGTCCACCACGAGGTCGCAGTAGATCTTCCGCTCGTCTTCCGGAATATAAATCGCGTGGAAGCTCTTCACATGCTCATGTTCCCGCACGAATTTTCCGACTAACGGATACAGCTTCTTGTGCTCCGCATGGTCCATGGCGACGGCATAGATTCCGAACACCATCGTGACCCCGTGCCGGTGCATGATGTCGAGCTGGAGCCTGTGAATCGCCGTGTAGAGCTCCCCGACGGTCTTCTCGTGGTCCATCTCGATGTTGACCGATCCGGTGTACCGGTCGGGGCCGTAGTTGTGGAGCATCATGTCCGCCGCGTTGAGCACGCCCGGCGTCGCCCGGATCTCGCGGTAAAGCATGTCCGCGAGCTCCTTGTCGGCCGCCCGCCCGAGAATGGATCCCAGCGTGTCCAGCAGGATTCCGAGCCCCGCCCGGAGGATGACAACGGACATGACGACGCCCGCGTAGGCGTCGATGGAGACGCCCGTAAGGAGAAAGACGAGCGCCGAGACGACGGTCACGATGGAAATGAACGCGTCGTTGCGGCTGTCGACGCCGACCGCCTCCAGCGTCCCGGAGCCCACCGCTTTTCCTTTGCGGAGCGTGTAGACGCCCAACGCGAACTTCACCGCCGCCGAGACGACGACGATCGCGAGCGTGAGATACGAGACGTCCATCTCCGCCGGACGGAAAACGCGCTTGACCGACTCGACGAGAAATTCCGCGCCCGCGAGCAGGATCAACACCGCGATGACAAGGCTCGTGATGTATTCGACGCGCCCGAACCCGAACGGATGACTCTTCGTCGGATGCTTCCGCGCGAGCTTCGTCCCGACGACCGTCAAGACCGACGACGCGACGTCCGCCGCGTTGTTGACGCCCTCCGAGACGACCGAGATGGACGAGGCGGCGAGTCCCGCGACGACCTTCGCGGAGGCGAGAATCAGATTGACAAGAATTCCGACGACCGAAGTCCGGACAACGGTTTTCTCCCTGCGGGCGGACGCCTCCGAAGGAGAGATTTCACAAGACGGAGAGGACATGGACCGAATGAATTATGTTGATTTGAACCGCAAAAACGATTCCCGGACGCGAAGCCCGGGGAATGGAACGTCCCGCCGCGCTCACGAACGGGACGAGACCCGGCGGGCATACCCAAAACGCGCCCGCCGCTACCGACCGGACGCCGACGGAGCCTTCATGTACTTTGTCACGAACTCGTAGGGCGTCGTGAAAATCCATCCGTCCTTCTCGAGAAGCTCGATGACGGCGCAGAATTCGTCGAATATCTCGTTGCTCCACATCGCCGGATGTCCCTGGAGAACGACGTAGTCGAGCGTGCGCTTTCCTTTGTAGGACTTGACGAACGCATTGTAGTCGACTTTTCCGACGGCATATTCCAAGTTGAACGTGCGGCGGAGGACCGTCTTTCCTCCGTGGGCCTTCCCGTTCCCGAAAATCCAGACTTTCTGCTCGGGGAGCTCCTCGAGTACAACGGTGGTGGAATCGTCGTACGCGTTGCCGGCCGAGCCGAAGGTATGGAACGACAGACCGGTCTTCTCATGGAAGAGGTCCTGCGCCTTTTTCATGTTCTCGCGCTGGTGGGCAAGGCTCGGGCCGGAGAACTCGGCGACGCACTTCTTCCCCTCGAACTCGAAATTCATCGCGTGGTCCCAGCCGTGGTTCCAGAACTCGATGAGTCCGCCGTTCTCGACGGCGTGAAGCTGGATCCAGCGGATATAGGCGGGATTCTCGCGCTCCATGCTGTTGACGATGATGCCGAAACCGCTCTTGATCTTCTTCCAGGCGAGGTAGTCCGCGAGCCGGATGAACCGCTCGTTGACTCCGAGGACGTCGCTTCCGTTGCCGAGGTCGTCGAACTTGAGCATCACGTAGCGGGGCGTCTTGAGCTGCTCCGGAGCGAGCGGCTCGAGCTCCTCCCGCGGGGGCGGAGGCGGAAGCTCGGGGGCGGAAAGCGCGTCGCCGCCGAACGCGGGGGCGGAGGGAAGCGCGGGAAGGTCTTCTTTTTTCATTTTGCCGTAGTTTTCGATTTTGAGGCCGCGGAGCTCGATCGTCTGGCGGTTGAATCCGGGATAGAGGTGGAGCCGGAGCTCTCCGGGGGCGAACGACCGGCGCGCGACGCCCGTATAGCGGTACCATTTCCATTCGGGGCCGGCGGGGATGTTGTTCCGGATTATGCCGGTGAACGTCTTGTCCTGGAATTTCGCGAGGAACTCGGCCTTCCCGGAGGCGACGGCGCCGCGCGTGGCGACGGTAAGCACGATCAGGTCGCCTTCTTCCACGGGGGCGGAGGTCTCGACGGACGACTCGGCGCTCCAGACGGGGTCGAGCTTCTTCATGGAGACGAGACGGCAGCCGTCGGGCGCGGCGTCTGTCGCCGCGAGATAACCGAACATGTCGCTCCGCCTCTCCGAAAGCCGTTTCGCGGCGTCGGCGGGAAGAAGCGAGACAGGATCCGCGGCGGCGATTGTCGCGGAAATCGCAGAAAGAAAGAGCGCGGGAAGTAGTTTCATGGAGAAACTGGAGAAACGGGTGCGGTAAAAAATCCGGCGCGGCGGTTCCGCGCGGAATGAATGCGTTAAATTGTAGCGGAGAAGCCCGGCGTTTGGAAGAGGAGGAACACGCGCCGTGTCCCGCGCGTCCACGATCGGGCGGAGCCCGGCCCCCTCGAGGGGGCTGTCGGCGAGCCGGCTGGGGGTGTTTTTTCCTCTCTGCGGCAACACCCTCCGCCCCTTCGGGGCACCTCCCTCCAGGGAGGCGCCTGCGGCGGGCTGCGGCGAGACGGCTTGGCCGCAGCACGGGGTACACCCCCCGGCGGCGCTGCCGCCCCCCCCCGCGCGGCGGGGGCCGGGCTTCGCCCGGCCACCGCGAAGTCGGAATGACGACGCCTCTGCGTGTGTCTTGGGCTGCGCGGCTCCACGCGTCGCTTGGGCGCCGCGCGCCCACGATCGGGCGGAGCCCGGCCCCCCCGAGGGGGCT
>JAZUKQ010000106.1:0-11467 GCA_045643325.1 Kiritimatiellia bacterium
GTGTGAAAAGGGAGGACGGACCGCCTTCCCTAAAAGTTTCCGCACCGTAATTTCATTTCAGATTGATATACAAAAAACCGTACAAATTCAAACGCATTTTTCACAGAAATGCTTTGGATTTCTGCACATGTTTTGAAACAGTGTCATTTACAAAACTTAGTTTGTATATACCTCTTTCTCGGTGCAGGACATGTCCCGGCGTGCCGGATCGCCGGTCGGTCTCTCCGCAGGAACGCCGTATTCTTCCTCCCCCTCCCAAAATTTCCGCACCGAAATTTAATTTTCAAAGAGACAGATCAAACCTGTACAAATTCAAACCTATTTTTCGCGAAATTTCTTTGGGTTTTCGTATTTATTTTTTTAAACAGTGTCGTTTATAAAATTCAGTTTGTTATACACCTTTTCCCTGAAACATGACTTTCTCCAGCGCGCCCGACGGGATGGGCGTCGGCATTCTCCGATTCTGTAGAAATTCAAAAATAAATTTCGGAAATTCCTTTGTTTTTTGATTGTCTCAAACCGAAAACTTCAATTATGTAATATCGTTTTATATATTCTAAAGAAACGCGCCGGAGCCTTGCTGGAAACGGAAGAACCGAAGGCGAGGAAAAAATTCAAAAGAGAGATCCGACCCCTACGACTAAAGCGGGCAGGCAAGAAATCCCCCTACGACGGAAGCACGTAGAAGCGCACCGGAGGCGCCATGCCGTGGACCGCGTAGTACACCAGGTCTATCAGAATCTGCAGGCCGATGGTGAAGAGCTCGCCGAACACCAGTCCCAGAAACAGCGGCTGGAACTTCCGGTAAGACCCCCCGCCCCCGAAACGCACGACCAATGTCTTCACAAACCACCCCGCGAGAAACGCGGCCCAGATGCGTCCGCCGGCCGTCGTCCCCCAGACAAGGAACAACACCGGATGGACCGGGAACCTCGAGAATTTGAACCGCACGAGGCAGCACGCCACAATGAGGACCGCTCCCGCGACGAAAAACGCGAGCGCCCACGGCGTGGTCTGCGCGAGCGCGAACCGCCCCAGCGCCCCCGCCGCGTCGCTCGCCTCCAGAACACCGAGGTTCCGCATCTCGGAGAGGCTTCTGGAGATGTCGTTCATCATGTAGATGTGCGCGCGCTCGCCCCACGCGTCGACGGTCGACGCGGAATCATACCGGAAATAGGTCGAGGCGACGAACGCCGCCGCGAACGCGACAAGAACGACGGCGAGCGCCCCCCGGAAGAGCCGCCGGAGCCGGAGCCCCGCGTCGTCCGCGACCTTGAGTCCCGTCGCCACATACGGCATCAGACATTCGCGGGGATCGCGGACAAGGACGCCCGACCCGGCGAACAGCATGTACGCGAGCGACCTCGGCCCGACCGCTCCGGGACCGAGCAGCAGAAGGGCCGTCTCGCCGGGGAACCATCCGACGTCCATGTACGGGACGCCCGCCTCGCTCACAATCCGCGACATCACCATAAAAATCGCCAGCGAGGAGAGCGCGAAAAAGACCGCCATCGGCCAAGAGCAGCCGCATTCCGCCAGAACGACGACGAGCCCGACGGCCGAGACGACGAAGACCCTGGCCGCGAGGACGGCGGCGGCCTCCTCGGGCGGCTCGGGGACGGCCGCCCCTCTCCGGCGGGGAAGACGGAACGCCCGCGAGAAGACGGAGCGGAAATAGGCGCGGCCGACATACAGAAGGACCGCGGAATACCCGAGGTAGGCCCCGGCGCGGAGCTGCGAGACCCAGGTTCCCGGCGGATACACGCCCGTCGTCCGCGTGAAGACGAGCATCGCGAGCGTCAGAAGGATCGGCGCGGCGCCCAGGGAGAAGGAGACGTCGGTGCTCACGAAATAGGCGATTCCGATGATGCTGAAAAAGATGGTCTGCCCGTTCAGCGGCCCGCTGCCGGAAAGGTTCCGGAGCGCGGGAATCTTCGTCGTGACCGGAAGCGCCCAGGAACGCATGTTCGGGAAGACGTACTCCAACGAGGGGATCGAGTCCGGATACCACAACGAGAGATATTGGAGCATCAGGAAGAACATCACCGGAAGCGCTCCGGTCCAGAAAAGCCGGGTCCGGAAAAGGTCCGGGACTCCTCCGCCCGGACGCGCGCGTTCCGTGAAGCATCCGAACACCCGCGCGACAGGATAGCTCAACTGCTCGTGTTCCGACCACTCCCGGTGCAGAATGAACTGAAGCGATATGACGGCGAACGACATCAGGACGACGACCGGCCCCCAGCAGAGCAGCGGCCGCGCCCACGCGCCCCAGGGGACCTCTCCGAACCCGATGGACCGGTTGCCGGAGGAAAGGCCTGTGAAAAACCCCTGATAGACGCGGTCGTAGGCGGCGGTCCCGGGCGGAGAGTCGACGGGGAGCGGCGACGGGAAAAGACGCGGGTCGAGCCACCGCGTGAGAATGCCGTCGGCCTCCCAGTCGGGATGTCCCGGAAGGTCGCGCCACGGATACATGACCGTCTTCTGGAAATAGCGGAAGAAGCCCGCGGTCGGCGGAAAGCTGGCGAGCAGCGTGCAGAAGGCGACCAGCGCCAACTCCCCCGGGGCGAGCGCGTACTTGGGACGGCGGAAGAGCGCGCAGAGCCCGTTCCATCCGAGCGCGACCAAGGCGAGGTAGGCGATGGCGCCGGCGGGCATGTGGTTGCCCACCATCGGAGTGCCGCCGAGGACGCCGTCATGCCACGCGGTCCCCGCCGTCATCACCAGGATGCCTAGAAAACTGAACAGGACGGACTTCGCCGTCAGGGTCCGGGAAGAGGGTGTATTCACGCGGGAAGGGAAGGAATGGAATGGGATCGGTCGAATCGTGGGACGGGAGCTCGCATCACGATACGATAATTCGGTGCCCGTGTAAACCTCCGCGCCGAAGAAACCCGCCGTGGAGTCCGGATTTCCGCGTCTACTCCGCTCGCCCTCCGTTTTTCGCTCCCTTCATGCGGAACGCGCGCGGGGTCATGCCCTGATGGCGACGGAAGACGCGGATGAAGTAGCTCGTATCCCCAAACCCGCACTGAAGCGCGATGTCGGTCACGGAATCCCTGGTTCCGAGCAGGAGCGCGCAGGCGCGGTCGATCCGGTAGGCGGCGAGGTATTCCGTCGGGGTGCGGCGCGTCAGCGCGTGAAAGGTCCGGCAGAAATGCTGCGGCGACATGCCGGCGGCCCTCGCGAGGGCGGAGAGGGGAAGCGGTCCGGAGAACTCCTTGGAGATGAGGCGCAGCGCGCCGCGGATCGACTGGACGCGCCGGAGGGCGTCCTTGCGGCCCGCCGACGGCGTATGGGCCCCCTGCCGGACCGCCGCCCCGTAGAACTGGCGGAGCAGTCCGCTGGCCTCGAGCTCCGTTCCGGGGGCGGAGGCGCGGAGCGTGTCGCAGAGGCGGCGGACGATTTCCGCCGTCTCGCCGCCCCGCGGATGGAACAGCCGCAGCCGGCCGGGCAGGAGATCCGCCTCGTCGCCGAGGAACGCCTCCTCGAAATAGACGACGCACTCGTAGACCGCCCGGTCCGCGCTTCCCCCGTGGAGCGATCCGGAGTCGATCCAGACCACGTCGCCCGGCCCCGCGACGACCGTCTCGTCCTGGACGCGGAGCTCGAGGCGGCCCTCCCGGACGAGGACGATCTCGTTCTCAAGATGCCAATGGAACGGCATCTGGTAGCGGGGATGCGAGGCGTCGAGATAGTAGTAGCCGAGCGGAAGCCGCGCCGTGCCCCGCCGCCGGAACTCCTGGCAGGAATAGTAGTCCATCCGGAAGCCGCCGCGCCTATCCGCCCAGATATCCGTCGGTAAACCGCACGAACCGGGCGATGGTGTCCTCATCGACCTGATGCTCGACGCGGCACGCCGTGGCGGACGCCTTGTCGGGCGGAAGCCCGAGGACCTCGGAGAAAAAGCGGAACAGGACGGTATGCCGCCGCATGACCTCCGCCGCCGCCTCCGCCCCCGCCGGCGTGAGCTCGACGGGATGGTTGCGGGAATAGACGATCAGCCCCTGCGACGCCAACGCCCGGAGCGCCTCGGTGACCGACGGCATCTTGACGCCCAGCCGCTCGGCGATGCGTTTCGTATGGGCGTGGCCCTCGATGGCGATCAACTCGGCGATCGCCTCGATATAGTCTTCCTGGCTTTCGGAAAGGGGCATGCGGGGAAAAATTCTCGGGGCCTATTCGGGGAGAGTCCCTTGGACCCCCTCCTCGACGGACGGCACGGACTCCTCGACGACCGCCGTGTTCTGGACGACCTCGGTCAGCGCGTTGACCTGCTCCTTGAGCCGCTCCATCTCCTCGTTTTTCCGGGCCTCCTGCTCCTCGCGTGCCTTCCGCTCGGCGTCGGCCTTCTCCTTCGCCGCGAGACGCCCCTCGGCGCGCTTCCGGTTCAACTCCGTGTAGCCCGGCGTCCTGGACGCCGCGGAAGCGGCGGTCCCGGCGGGACGGAGCGGAAGACCGGGACGTCCCGAGACGGACGGAGGCACGGAAGGACGGACGCCCGAGGCCGGAGCGGCCGACTCCGGCGCGTCCGCGGCGGCGCCGGGACCTCCCATCGTGATGGTCTCCTGCTGCTCGCCCTTGCGGAGGACGATGGACTTTTTCTCGGCCAGCACCTTGACGAGCGTGAACTCGCCGGAGGACTTTCCCTCGTAGAGATAGTAGGACTTGTTGTCCGTCGTGTCGGTGAAACCGGCCGCGGGAATGCCGCCATAGACGGTGATTCCGGAAAGTTTGACGGTGTCGGCGAGCGTCGGGCCGTCCACAACCTCTCCGGGGACGGTCATCCCGCCCTCCCCCTCCTCCGCGGCCTTCACCGGGTCATAGATGGGCCCGAACGGGGCGCGGTCGATGATGGGCTGATAGCGGTTCCACGCCTCCGGCATGGTTTTGGCCGCGGGCGCGGCAGGCTCCTCCGCGGGCAGTTCCTCCTGGGCGGGAAGAGCGGGCGGGAAGAGCGGCGCCGACAGGGCGAGCGCGGCGGAAAGGAAAAGATGGATGGGTTTGCTTCGCATGGTGGAAAACGCCGGAAGGTTCGCGGACCCGGAAGACCGGGTGATGTTCCGGAAGTATATCATGTTTTTCTGTCGGAAACGATAATCGACGTGACGGCCGCGAGGACAAGGGCCGTCCCCGCCCCGGTCCGGAGCGTCAGGACCTCGCCGTAGAGGCAGATTCCGAGAAGGGTCGACGTGATGGGCTCGAACGCCCCGAAGACGGCCGTCGGCGTCGGTCCGACGCGCTTGATCGCGGCGGTCGTCGCGACAAACGACCCGAGCGAAGGGAACAGCGCGAGGCCGAAAAGATTGAGCCACCCGGTTCCTCCGAAGTCCAGCCGGACCCCGCCCCGGACCGCTCCATAGAGGGCCATCACCGCCGTCCCCGCGAGCATCGTGAAGAACACCAGGACGCCTGAGTCGAGCGTCCGGACGCGCGACTTGCAGACGGCCACCATGTACACCGCGTAGGTCAGGGCGCTCATCGCGGAGAGCGCGATCCCCTCCCACCGCACGGGCACGCCGCGCCCGTCTCTCCCGAGAAGCGCGACGCCGACCAGCACCAGCGCGAGCGCGCCGAGCGTCGTCCGGTTCGGCCGCTGCCGGTAGCACGCCGCCATGATGAGCGCGACAAAGGCCGGATAGACGAAATTGAGCGTCGCGGCGAGGCCGACGTCCATGATCCGGTACGCCTCGAAGAGCCCGATGGAGCACAGCCCGAGCATCAGTCCGAGATACGCGAGCGTCGGGAGAGAACGGATCGGGACGGCGAGGGACCGGCGGTCCCGGACCGCGAGGAACGCGCCGAAAAGGACCGTCGCGAGCGCGTACCGGGCCACGAGCACGTCGACGGGCGAGAACCCCGCCGCGTAGAGCGGCTTCGCGAAGAGCGGGTTCAGCCCGTAGGCGCACCCGCCGAGAAGCGCGAGCAGATAGCCGGTCCAACGCCTGTTTTTCACCGCCGGGACACCTCCGTGCCGCGCTCCGCGTCTCTTAGAGCGTCACACCGTCCTTGAAGATCGCGATCTCCTGGAAGCCCGCGGCCTCGTTCCGCGCCGCCGTCTTTCCGGACGCCGTGTCGAGGACGAGGTCGAGCAGGGCGCCGGCCGCCTCGTCCATCGGCGTTCCGGAAAGCAGGACGCCGGCGTCGAAGTCGATCCAGTTCCGCTTCGCCCGCGCGAGGCGGGAGTTCGTCGCGATCTTGAGGGTCGGGACGACCGTGCCGAACGGCGTGCCGCGTCCGGTCGTGAAGAGGACGATCTGGCACCCCGCCGCGGCGAGGACCGTCGAGGCGACCATGTCGTTGCCGGGGCCCGAAAGGAGGTTGAGCCCCTTCTTTTTCAGCCTCGCGCCGTAGTCGAGCACGTCGACCACCCGGCTCGTCCCGCCCTTCTGCGTGCAGCCGAGCGACTTGTCCTCGAGCGTGGAGATCCCGCCCGCCTTGTTGCCGGGCGAGGGGTTCTCGTAGACGGTCTGCCCGTGCCGGACGAAATAGTCCTTGAAGCCGTTCACCATCGCGACGCACTTGTCGAAGACCGCGCGGCTCGCGCAGCGGGCCATCAGGAGCGTCTCGGCGCCGAACATCTCGGGAACCTCGGTGAGGACGCTCGTGCCGCCCTGCGCGACGACCAGGTCGGAGACGCGCCCGACGAGCGGATTCGCGGTGATTCCGGAGAAGCCGTCGCTTCCGCCGCATTTGAGGCCGATCTTCAGCTCGGAGACCGGAACGGAGACGCGGCGCGCCTTCCCCGCGGCGGCGCGGAGCCGGCGGAGAAGCCGCATCCCCGCGGAGAACTCGTCGCCCGCGTCCTGCGCGGAGAGGAACGCGACGGCGCGCCCCTTGAGCGGTCCGAGGCGCCGCTTGAACGAGTCGAGCGTGTTGTTCTCGCATCCGAGCGCGACCACCAGGACCCCGCCGGCGTTCGGATGGCGGGCCAGCGCGGCGAGAAGCTCCGCCGTGCGCTCGTGGTCGCCGCCGAGCTGCGAGCAGCCGTACGGATGCGTGAGCGCGAGCGCGCGGACCGGCTCCGCCGCCCCCCGAGCGCCCTCCTCCGCGTTGAACGCCTTCGCCAGATTCTCGGCGAGGGAGTTCACGCAGCCGACGGTCGGGATGATCCAGAGGTCGTTGCGGACCCCGACCGAGCCGTCCGTGCGCCGGAATCCGAGGAACGTGTCCTTCCGCTCCGTCTTCGGCGCGGGGGTCTTCACGGGCCGGTACTCGTACTCGGCGCGCTCGGAGAGCAGGGTGCGGAGGTTGTGCGTGTGGACGTGCTCCCCGGCCGCGACCGGACGCGTCGCGACCCCGATGGGCATGCCGTATTTGACGACCGTCTCCCCTTCCGCGATGTCCCGGAGGGCGAACTTGTGGCCGGTCATCCCGCCGCTCAGCGCGACGGCGACGTTGTCGGAGGGGGCGATCTGGAGAAGTTTCCTCGTTTTCATGCGGGGCGCTCCGTTTCTAGGATTTTCCCGCCGCCTCGGCGAGACGCCTCGCGAGCGGGCAGCGCGCGCACCCCTCGCGGATGCGGAGGCAGAAGTCGCGGTGGATGGAGAGGAGCCCCTGCTGAAGGAGCCCGTCGCGGAGATAGAGGGCGGGGTTGTGGTCGGGTCCGAACAGATGCGCGGCCGCCTCGCGCTCCGGCGCGTTGAGGTCCTCGGGCGGCAGATGCTCCAGCAGGACCTCCGCCGAGGCGTCCGTCGCCAGACGGAGCGGGACGAGCAGGTTCGTCACGAGCATCGCGGCGCGGGCGCGTCCGAGCAGGGCCGCCGGCCGCGCTCCGGGCTCGGAGTCGAACGCCGCGCGGCGCTCCCAATAGGGAAACGGCGCCACGTCGCACAGCGCGTCCAGCCGGTGCTTGAACCACGCGGGCGAAGGCGCCTCCGCCGTCCCGAGCAGGAGCGGGATCCGGCCCGGCGCCGCGAACAGCGCCGCCGCCGCGGCGAGGCGGCGGACCGGATGGTTCAAGGGACGCGTGCCGGAGAGCGACCACTCCGCCGGGTCGGAGACCGCCCCCGCGCCCCCGCCGAGCCGGAACCAGCGGGCGCGGAGGTCCGCCGCGAACGCGCGCGCCCCGGAAGTGTCGAGATGCTCGGGGTCGGGCAGCAGGCCGCCCGTCCCGAGGAAGAGCGCGTAGAGGTCCTCGACGGACGCCCCGGCCGGCAGCGAGCCGAACGGAAGCGCCTCGGCGATCCGGCGGAACGGCGCGGCGTTGCGCTTGGACCCGAGCAGGGCGAGCGTCTCCTCGTAGAAGACGCGCTCCGGCGAGGCCGTCTCCTCCAGACGCGCCCGCAGTCGCGCCGCCTTGGCGTGCAGACGCCGCGCCCCCGCGATCCGGAGAAGCCGCCGACGCGCGTCGGGCGGAACGTCCGCGAGCGCGCTTCCGCAGGGACGCGGCGTGTCCGGAATCGCGTGGTGCGGATAGGCGGCGACGTCGATGTCCTCGAGATTGAACCCGCGCCGGGAAAGCAGCGGCTCGCGGAGCGAGACCGACAGGACGCCCGGGGGCACGGGCGGCGGCGCCGAGGGCGGCAGCGGATAGTAGGTCACGTGCAGCGCGACCTCCGCGTAGCGCGGGTCGCCGTCGTGGCCGTGCGCCGTCCAGTCCGACGGACGGATATGAATCTCCACATCGCCCCGCACCAGGCGCCCGCGTCCCGGCCCGACCCGGAACTCCGCGCCGAGAAAATCGGGGCCCGCCTCGAAGTTCCAGCGGCCCGGCTGCACAACGCGGACGGGCTCGCCGGAGTCCGTCGTCAGGCGCGCCGGACGGAGCTTCGGATCGTACCAGACGCACTGCAGATGCCGCTCGGACCACCTCGCGGATTGCTCCAGCGGCCCCGACGCGGGGGGCTCCGAAAGGGAGAGTCCGGGGAAGGCGTGGATGTCGTAGAAGGACATGCGGAAGGCGGCTAGAGCTCGCAGGGCTGGCGGCCCTCGAGGATCGTGTCGTGCGGGAGCGCGAGCTTGTCCGGGCAGTCGAGGGTCGTGTGGAGCCCGCGGGACTCGCGGCGGCGGATGGCGGAGTCGACGATGAGCGCCGCCACGTCCGTGATGTTGCGGAGCTCGAGGGAGTCGGCCGTCACGAGGTAGTCGAAATAGTACTGGCGGATCTCGTGGCGGAGATTGCGGATGCGGCGCGCCGCGCGCTCGAGACGCTTGTCCGTGCGGACGATGCCGACGTAGTCCCACATGCACGTGCGGACCTCGGCCCAGTTGTGGGCGACGACGACCGCCTCGTCGGACGGAGCCGCCTTGCCGGGATGCCAGGGCGGAATGTGCGACTCGGCGAAATGCTCGGGCACCTTCTTCGTCGAGAGGTGGTCCGCCAGCGCGTGGGCCATGACGATGGCCTCGAGGAGCGAGTTGGACGCGAGGCGGTTCGCGCCGTGGAGTCCCGTGCAGGCGACCTCGCCGATGGCGTAGAGGCCCGGGATCGAGGTGATGCCCTCGACCGTGGCGTCGAGTCCGCCGCAGCAGTAGTGCGCGGCCGGAACGACGGGTATGAGGTCTTTGGCCATGTCGATGCCGAACTCGAGGCACTTGGCGTAGATGTTCGGGAAACGGCGGGTGATGAAGTCCTTGCCTTTGGACCGGATGTCGAGATACATGCAGGGCAGGCCGCGCGTCTTCATCTCGTGGTCGATGGCGCGGGCGACGATGTCGCGGGGCGCGAGGGAGCCGCGTCGGTCGTACTTCAGCATGAAGGGACGGCCCTCGCCGTCGACAAGCTCGGCGCCCTCGCCGCGGACGGCCTCGGAGACAAGGAAGTTTTTGGCGAGCGGATGGTAGAGGCAGGTCGGATGAAACTGGATGAACTCCATATTCCGGACCCGCGCCCCCGCGCGCCAGCCGATGGCGAGTCCGTCGCCGGTCGCGATGTCGGGATTGCAGGTGTAGAGGTAGACCTTGCCGACGCCGCCGGTGGCGAGGATGGTGCGCGGGGCATGGATGGCGAAAATCTCGCCGGAGTGGCGCTCGAGGAAATACGCGCCGACGCAGCGGTTCGGCCCGGGGGCGCCGATGCGGCCGGAGCAGACGAGGTCGATGGCCATCGTATGCTCGAGAATCGTGATGCGCGGCTCCTTGGCGACGGCGGCGAGCAGCGTGTCCTCGACATGATGCCCGGTGATGTCGCCGGCGTGCAGGATGCGGCGCTCGGAGTGTCCGCCCTCGCGGCCTAGATCGGGGCCGGGGGCGTCGAGGCGCTCGGTGAAATGGAGGCCCCAGGCGCGAAGGTCGTCCATGCGGGCGGGACCGTCGGAGACGATGCGGCGGACGACCGCCTCGTCGCAGAGTCCGGCGCCGGCGTCGAGCGTGTCGGCGACATGACTCTCGAAGCTGTCGTTCGCGAGCGTGACGCAGGCGATGCCGCCTTGGGCGTAGTTGGTGTTCGCCTCGGACGCCTCGCGCTTGGTGGCGACGGTGACGGTTCCGAGTTTGGAGAGATAGAGCGCCGCGGAAAGCCCCGCCATTCCGCTTCCGATGACGAGGAAATCGCTTTCGAGGATTTTCATCTTCTGTTCCTTTCGGTCGATGCCGCGATTGTACCATATTCTACCGGAGAAGAGAAACCTCGAGAAACGCCACGGGCGATTTTCGCCGGAAACCGGCAACCGGCCCGGTGAGATCCGCACCGTAATTTCATTTCCTCGCCCCGCCCGACGCCGGACCGCTTGTTGATCAGGCCGGGCCGGGACGGGTTCGTTGCAAATATAAATTTCGGTTACGAGAACGTAATTTTATAAAAAATGGCGACCTCATATCTTTGTATCCGACGTTCCTTCCGACGCCCACCGCGCCCGGTTCATCGTCATAAAAAGAAAGGGTCAGACCCTAAAGGAAAGGACCCTAAAGGAAAGGACCCTAAAGGAAAGGGGTCCTAAAGGAAAGGGGTCCTAAAGGAAAGGGCTCAGACCCTTATTACGCGCACTCCGACGATTCTTTCCGCACCGTAGTTTTATCCGCCGCAAAAGGAGGCCTGAAAAGGGGTCAGACCCTTATTACGAGGTCCCTTATTACGAGTATGACGAGGGTGGCGCCTGCGGCGGGCGGGATGCGGGGAGGGCGATGGCTCGGAGCTTGCTCCGGCCCCCTCCGCGAGGGGGCTGCCGCTTGCGGCTGGGGGAGTACACCGTGCGCCGCAAAAGAAATAGGCTGCTCCGTTGCAAGGTGTGCGCAAGTGCACGAGACGGCTTGGCCGCCGCACGGTGTACACCCCCCGGCGGCGTGCCGCCACCCCCCCGCGCGGCGGGGGGCGGGCTCCGCCCGACCGACGTGAAGTCGGAGCCGCGAAAAGGGGTCTGACCCTTATTTTACAAGAAATAAAGTTTGCATTCTGAAGAACAAAAGTGACCGGACATATTTTATAAATTTCGGTTATAAGAACATAATTTTATATACGACAAAGTTTCGATATTTTGATGAAAACGCGTGTATTTTCACAAAAAATACGTTTGAATTTGTACGGATTTTG
>JAZUKQ010000107.1:0-9887 GCA_045643325.1 Kiritimatiellia bacterium
TGTCCGGTGGAGGGCCAAGGTCCGGTGGAGGGCCAAGGTCCGGTGGAGGGCCAAGGTCCGGTGGAGGGCCAAGGTCCGGTGGAGGGCCATATATGGCCCGACCCCCTCTTCACCCCCGGCTACCACGACCGCATCCTCACCTCGCGCGGCCAACTGGACATCCTGTTCCGGTATATCCGCGACAACCCGCGGCGGCTGGCGGTACGGAGGGCGCATCCAGACTACTTTACCCGCATCAACGCCTTGCCTCTGGAAGGGCGCGTCTACGCCGCGTATGGCAACCCATTCTTGCTCAACCGGCCGGATCGGCTGCAGGTCCAGTGCTCGCGCTCCATCACGGAGGAGGCACTGGCGCGGGAGAAAACGCGGCTTCTGGATGCCGCGGAACGCGGGGCGGTGCTCGTATCGCCGTGCATCAGCGAAGGCGAGAAGCGCATCGCCCGCGCAGCGCTGGAAGAAGGCTTTCCCCTCATCGCCCTGCAGGAAAACGGCTTTGCCGAACGGTTCAAGCCGCCGGGACGGTACTTCGAGGCTTGCGCCGAGGGGCGACTGCTTCTCCTCGCTCCCTGGGCCTACCATGCCGAACGGCGCGCCATCACACGTGCGCAGTGCCTGGCGCTCAATGCCATGGCCGCACAGATGTGCGGCCCCGGGGCGGCCCTATGCAACTACTGCGGGCTCGTGCCGAGGGGATGCGAGTCGTAGGAAGTTGAAAAAGAAAAGAGCTTCGGAATCATCCCCCCAAAAGGCGGGAATGCATGTGTTCCGTCCGACGCCCGGGACATCCGCAGACAGGGTATACCGACGCCTTTCCCCCCCACACACAGGAGTGCCGCCGGTCGCACGTCTCGGCCAGACACTCTCCAAAGATTTTCTACGGGAGCACTCCGCGCACGACGGGCGCCAAGTCCTTCTCCCAGACATCGTACGACGCGGCCTTGAGGTGGAGCCGGTCGTCGCCGAAGAGCTCCGCCTTGATGTCCGCCGGGCCGTTCTGGAACACGTCCGTGCGGTCGTGCCAGAAGACCTGCTTCCCGTCGGCGAGCTTCGCCAGTTTCGCGTTGATGGGGTAGATGCGGTTGCAGAACCAGTCGTTCTGGCGCGGCAGGATGCTGAGCAGGACGATGCGTGATTCGGGGAGCGCCTTGCGCAGGAGCGAGAGCGCCTCGGCGACGCCGCGGACGATCTCGTCCTCCGAGCCGCCGTTCACGTCGTCGTAGAGGTTGTTGGTCCCGATGCCGACGATGGCGACTTTCGGGGAGAGCCCCTTGAGCTCGTCGTGCAGGATGCGCCAGATGAGCTGGCGCGTCGAGTCGCCCCCGATGCCGTAGTTGGCGCCGGTGAACGACGGGTCGATGGACTTCGCGAAGGCGTCCACGCGGTCGCCCCAGCCCTGCATGATGGAGTCGCCCAGGGCCAGGATGTCCACGCCGCCCTTCGCCGAGCGCGCCTTGAACCCGTCGTGCATGCCGGCCCAGCCGGCGCGCCACCCGTAGATGCACCACGCGGGCTCCCAGGGCTTGCCGCGCGGCGGAGCGGCGGTGCGGATCTCGTCGCCTTCCGTGACGGGCTTGCCCGCGTCGACCGAGCCGTTGGCGTCGCGCACTTCGTCGAGCCACGCGCTGCCGTTTTCGCCTTCGACCAGGAGCTTGATCTCGCTCCATTCCGTCCACTCGGGAATCCCGATCTCCTTGTCGAACGAGGACCAGCCGCTGTTGTCCTGGCGGTAGACGAGCTGCTGCCACTTGTTCTGCGAATAGCCTTTCGCGAAGCTCTGCACGGCGACCTGGGCGCGCGCCTTGCCGGAGGTCTTCATCCAGCCGGCAAGGCGGATGCGCTTGCCGGCCAAGCCCTCGATGCGCTGGTACGCGACGCCCTTCGCGTCGACGCGGAGCGAGGCGGGGCCTTCCTTGAAGACCTCGGTGTCGCGGATGCTGTCGTGCCACTCCGCCACGGCGGCGCCGCCCTGCGTCATGCCGCCGTTGCGGATGAGGACGGGCACGAGAATCGGCTCCGTCGAGGGGGCGGGCTTGGCGAGGACGTCCTCCGGCCCCGGCGTGAAGCGGCGCGTCCCCTCGGGGCGGAAGTCCTTCGCCCAGCGGGCGCGGACGAAGCCCGCGCCGTAGCATCCGGCGACGACGCACTCGGGATCGAACGGATCGAAGGCGCACGCGTTGAGGCGCAGCATGGGAAGGCCGTCGTTGGCGGGGCTCCAGCTCGCGCCGTCGTCCGTGCTGATCCAGACGCCGTTGCCGCGCGCGTCGTCGTAGAACGGGTCTTCGGACGTGACGAGCAGGAGGCGCGTCGGGTCGGAGGGATCCGCGTTGCACTCCATGGCGTGGTACTCGTCCAGGAGGCGCGTCCAGCGCGCCGCCGCCGGATCGTAGCGCCAGAGGCCGTGGCGGCCTTCGCGCCAGAGGCACGCGAGGACGCGGCCCTTGGCGTCGCAGTTGATGCGCCCGCGCGAATCCTTGCTCGCGAGGCCGATGTTCTCGAACGCGCGCCCGTCTTCGGTGACAAGGACGCCCGCGCGGGTCTTCACGTAGAAGCGCCCGGCCTTGGACGGGTCGCGGGCGATGTGGCTCGCCCTGGCGATGCCGTCCACGGCGCGCCATGTTTCGCCGCCGTCCTCGGTCGCGACCATGCCGCCGTCCAGGACGGCCCAGGCCTTGCGGCCGTCCTCGGGGTGGACGTAGACGCCGCCGTAGACCTTGCCGTTGGACCAGCCGGCATCGGGAAGGCCGCGCTTGGCGCCGGCGAGGGTGGTCCAGGTCGCGCCGCCGTCGGCGCTGTGCTGGATGCCGTTGCCGTTGTTGAACTGGCCGGTGGTGATGTAGATGTGGCCGTCGCGGCTGAACCCGACGGCGTTGCCGCCGAGCCAGGGGTGCGTCTGCCCCATGGTGTAGCGCCAGGAGCGGAGGCCGTCGTCGCTGATCCAGCCGCGGCCGGCGTCCATCATGAGCGCGACGGACTGCCCCTTGCGCCAGGGATTGAACTCGAAGTCGGTGCAGCACCAGCCGTTCCAGCCGCGGCCGCGCCAGGCGTCGGGCTTCGCGGGGTCGGGCCGGAACGCGGTGGCGTCGTCCCATGTCCTTCCGCCGTCCAGCGTCCGGGCGATGTACTCGGAGTTGAAGCCGTAGACGCGGCCGCGCGCGCCGGGCGCGGCGACGAGGCGCAGCGCGGGGCCGGCGAAGGTCGCGGTCTCCAGGCGCGCTGCGCCGGAGACGTCGCGCTCCGCTTCGCCGATGCCCGTCCGCGTGGCGACGGCGTGCCACGACGCGCCGCCGTCGTCGCTCTTGTAGACGACGTTGTGGCTCCACGACTGGTCGCAGACGTAGAGCTCGTCCGGCGCCGCAGACGAGACGGCGACATCCGTGTACTTGCTCGCGTGGTTGCCGTCGCCGTTTTCGATCTTGGAGAGGCCTTTCTCGCAGCGCGCGAAGGTGACGCCGCCGTCGTTGCTCTTGAACACGCCGCCGGGGACGCGCTTGCCGTCCGCGCCCATCGAGGAACCCGTCGCCGCCCAGACGGTGCGGGCGTCGCCGGGACGGAAGGTGATGCCGATGATGCCGCCGACCGTCCCCTTCGCCTCCATCCGGCGCCAGCTCGCGCCCTTGTCCGGACTCTGCCACCAGCCGATGCCGTCGGCGACGACGTTCAGCGCGCCGTCGGGGCCGAAGAAGGCGCGGGTGGTGTTGGCGCCCTTCTTCGTGGCGGAGGTGAAGCCGTCGTCGGCGAGCGTCCCGAGGTGCGTCCAGGTGGCGCCGTCGTCGCGGCTCTCCCAGATCCAGCCGAAGGCGTCGCACTGGTTCCAGTGGCGGGAGGAGCCGCCGAAGGCGAGAAGATGGTCCGGCTCGCCGGGCACGGCGAGGACGGTCTCGACGATGGCGGTGTAGCGACCGGGCCGGGAGGCGGGCATGCCGTTGCGGCGGGATTCCCACGTGCGGCCGCCGTCCGCGCTGCGGAACGGGCCCATGCAGGTGCCGAACCACAGCTCGTCGGGACGCTCCGGGTGGAACGTCGGCGTGCCCATCTCGTACGACGTGAAGCCCTGGCACGGGGTCCACGAGTCGCCGCCGTCGAACGAGACGGCCGCCGAGAGCATGTCGCCGCCGGAGACGAGGTGCAGCGGGTCGCACGGCGAAACGGCGAGCGAGACGATGCATCCGCCGCCGCCGGGCTCGCACAGTGGTTCCCAGCGGATGGGGTCGGCGGCGAGAAGCGGCAGGGAGGCAAGAGCGGAAAGAGTCACCAGCGAACGGGACATATCCATGGCGAAAGCGAAAAACGAGAGCGGGGGAAAAAGGACTACTGGACGATGAAAACGGTCGCGGGACGCGCGACACGCACGACGCCGCTTCCGGCGAACCAGTCGGCGAGGACGACGTCCGCCGGAGAGTCGGGTCCGCCGTAGCTGAAGCCGTCGGCCTGCGGGACGCCGTCCAGACTCAGCTCCTTCACTTGTTCGACGACGCCGCCGTCCAGCGTGACGACGGGGTAGTTCGTCGTCTCGCCGGCGAAGCCCGCGAGACGCAGGGCGGCGTTGTCCGAGATGGCGTCCGTGACGCCGGCCTGGATGCGGAGCGCGGCGGTGGAATCGGCGGCGGAGCGGGTGACGAGCACGTCGCCCGAGCCGCAGGCGCCGTTCTTCGCGGCGACGAGCTGTCCGTTGGCGACTTCGACGCCGCCCGCGAACGTGTTGGCCTCGGCGCCGTTGAGCGTAAGTTTGCCCGTGCCGGTCTTGCGGAGACGGATTCCCGTGGCGCCGGATTCCGTGATCGTGCGCGTGATGGTGACGTTTTTGCCAATGCTCAGTTCCCGCACCGCTCCGGCTTCATCGGCCGAGAGGACGCAGGCGTTCGTGCAGGCGTCGGAGAAGAACGTGTCCTTGCTGTTGCCGAGAATCACGGAACTTCCGGCGATTTCCAGCGCGTTGTAGAGCGTCTGGCCGGTCGCGTTGCCGGAATTGGACGAGAACGTGCCGCCCTTGAGGACGACGGTGCCGACGCCGAACGGGCCGCTCACGAGGACGCCGTCCTGCACCACCGAGGCGGCTTCGAAGCGGGTGATGCCGCTTTCGTTGACGATGCCGTCGAAGGTGTTGTTGGAATTGTTGAAGTAGATGGGACGGCTGGAGCCTTTGAGCGTGATGGTGTAGTCGCCCGTGACGGGGCCGCGCACATAGAAGTTGCTGTCCTTGTGCTCCCACACCTGGTCCGCGGCGAGCTCGACGGCAAAGGACGACTCGAACGCGCTGGCGTCCTGCCATTCGTTGCCCTCGTGAATGGAGAGTCCGCCCGCGCCGAGGCAGAGACTGCCATTCTTGAACTTCATCGTGAAGGCCACGTAGGAGTCGGTGCGGAGCTTGAGCTCCATGCGGTTGCAGGCGGCAGGTCCGGAGAAGGTCGGGACCAGCATGCCGCTTCCGGACTTCTGGGTGCCGAAGACGACGTTGTCGTCCGCGTCGGGGATGCCGTCGTCGTCCGTTCCGGAGACGGTCCACATGGCGGGGTCTTCCCACTGGCCGGAGAACGCGACGCCCTCGTCGGCGGGCTTGTTCGTCCGCTGCCATTGGAACGTGGCGGCGGAAGCGGGAACGGCAAGAAGGGCAAGAAGGGCCGAGACGGAGAGGGAACGGCGAGCTTGTGTTGTCATGGCGTATTCCTTTGGTTTGTTGGGGTCTATTCGATGCGGAGAAGCGCGCAGTCGTGCGCGGCGAGACGACGGGGAATAGAGGGCAGGCGTTCGCCGGACCAGAGGTCGGCGACGGACTGCCCGGCGCGGGGCAGGAGTTCGGGCGGGACGGGGATGTCGTCCTCGCGGTCCTGGAAGTTCAGAAGGGCGAGGTACCGATCCCCGTCCGCGCCGTCGAGCGTGAAGACCGCGTAGCACGCGGTGCAGAGCGGCGCGTGAGGGTTCGTCCCCGTGCGGTGCATGTGGAGGACGGCCTCGTTGGCGAGGAGCGAAAGCGTGCCGGGGTCGTCGTCGAGGGCCGGAAGGTCGCCGCTGAACATGAGCGGGGAGCGGACGATGGAGAAGAGCGTCATCATGCTCCGGCACTCGCGCGGCGTCAGGCGGCAGCGGCGCTCGGGGATGCCGTGCCAGCGCAGGCGGATGGCGCCGAAGGGAAGCATGTCGCAATCGGGCCAGCTGCCGCGCGGGAAGCCCGTCTCGATCCAGGCGGCCACGATGGGGGCGAGGTGCGTGACGGACTCCCAGGTGTCCCAGACATCGTTGACCATGCGCCACATGTTGGCGTTGGCGGCGACGTGGGCGGCGCGGCAGATGGGCGTCTCGCCGGGCGAGGTGGAGAGGACCATCGGACGACCGCCGCGGTCGATGGCGCGGCGGAGCATCTCCAGCTCGTCGGCGCGGTAGATGGGCGCGGAGAGGTCGTCGCACTTGATGAAGTCCACGCCCCACGAGGCGTAGAGCGCGGCGAGCGAATCGTAGTACGCCTGGGCGCCGGCGCGGTCGGCGAGGACGGTGTAGTTGTCGGGCAGCCAGAAGCACTCGAGGCGGTCGCCGGCGATCTGGTCGCAGGTGACGCCCGGCGCGCCGAGGACGGGGCACCGCGCCTGGACGGCGGCCTTCGGGACGCCGCGCATGATGTGGATGCCGAACTTGAGGCCGAGGGAGTGGACATAGGCCGCCAGCGGGGCGAATCCGGCGCCGTCCGCGCTGGAGGGGAAGCGGATGGGATCCGGGAGGTAGCGGCCGTACTCGTCCAGGGTGAAGACGGGGTCGGTCTCGTTGTACTCCGTGGACGCGTACTCGTTCTGGACGGTCCAGCGGATGTCCACCACGCAGTACTCCCAGCCGAGGCGGAGGAGGTGCCGGGCCATCCATTCGGCATTGGCGCGGACGGCCGCCTCGTCGACGAGGGGCCCGTAGCAGTCCCAACTGTTCCACCCCATGGGCGGCGTCGGGGACCAGTCGTGAAAATCGGAAGAGGAAGTGTTCATAATGCGCTTTCCTGTTGCGGGTTCAGTATAGCGGTCTCCGTCATGGATTTCTAGAGATACACTATCCGTTTCACGCAACAGAATCTGTTGATTTTACGAAACACGAACGCGCACAAATTTCACAAAGGCCTCAATGACCGATGATATCACTATGACCGATAAGACTTCTGCGTTCGCTCCCGCGGGGGGGGGGGGAGGGAACATACACAGGGGCGGCGGACCTCAGCGTCCGCCGCTCAAAAGTACTTCAGCACGTTCTCATCGTGCGAGAGAATCGTCAGGTTTTCACTTTGGGCCTGGGCCACCAGCATCCGGTCAAACGGATCACGATGGTGCGCGGGCAGCGTCCGCAGGGCAAGAAGATGCTCTCGCTGGATGGGAAGCCATTTGAAAGACTGCCGTTGAATGGATTCCATCCAATCGTCCTCTAGGCGAAGTTTTCCCAAGGCCTTCTTGATTTCCATCTCCCAGGCAGTGGCATAGCTGACGTAGATGGTGTTCTCCGGATTGGAGATGCATTCATGCTCCTCCCGTGTCAGGCGCTTCGGGTCGGTCTGCCACCAGTAAAAGACATGTGTGTCCAGCAGCACGTTCATTTCTTCTCCTCCGGAAAGATGTTGTCGGCATAGAACAAATCAATGAGGTCTTCCGGTGTTTCGTCGAAATCCGGTGCAATCCAACAATCCTTTCCGGCCCATTCGCCTCCCAGTCTGCGTTTTTTCGCAGGCTGGCAGGGCTTGAGCTCCAGAACGGGCTTCTCGTCCTGATGCAGCGTCACGGAGAATCCGTTGAGCGCCATCCGGAAAAGACCGGGAAGGTCTCGGCTTTCGTCGAAGGCAATGCCGGCCTCGTAGAGCATCTGCGGTGCATCGCGTACAACGGGCGTCTCCGGCGGAAGTTCCGGATAGGAGGCTTCTGTTTCGGGCAGCTGCGCGGCCTTCTCCAAGAGCTCGAGTGTTTGTTGGCACATGGAGCGACGGTTGCGCGCGGCTTCGTCCTTGAGCCATTGATGGAGCTGGGGAGGAACGTCTTTGAGAAGAATGGAGGCCATGGCGAATTCCTTTTTTGACTAGCGAAACACTAGCAATCTATCAGACCCGACAGGCAATGTCAACCCGACAGGCGATCTCTCCGCCTTTCTCTCGCTGCCGATGCATGGTAGAATGGCGCCATGAAGCAGACACAGCACAGCGGCACCTACCCCGACATGCGCGAAATTCTCGTCCTCCTCTGGTCCACCGGGGCGTGCGGGCGCGACTTCCTGGCGGGGTTCTCCCGGTATGCGCGCGGACGGCCGAACTGGAACATCCGGCTATTGCCCGTCCGCGAGGCGTTCTCCAGCGATGTGGTGCACGCGGTCAAGGCAGGTCGCTACCACGGCGTGGTCACCGACGAGGACACCTTTCTGGAGAACCCGTTTCTCGCCGAACTGTCGGACACGGCGCTCGTCGTTTTCGGACGCTGCCCGGAGACGTTTCCGAAAACCGCCCGCCCCATCGCTTTCGTCCAGAACGACGACGAAGGCATCGGCGCCACCGCCGCCGAACACTTTCTTAAACTCGGAAACTTCCGGTCCTTCGGCTTCGTGATGCCGAACGGGCGGCATCTCTGGGCCGAAGCGCGAAGCCGCGGGTTCTCCGGCCGGCTTGCCAAGAACCGTCGGGAGGTCTCCGTCTTCGGAACGGCGCCGGAAGGCCCGCCCCTCGCGGAATGGCTCACAGGCCTCCCCAAGCCCGCCGCCGTGATGGTCGCGTGGGACAACCGCGCCGTCGAGGTCGTCGAGGTCTGCCGGACCTCGGGCGTCGCCGTGCCGGAGCAGGTCTCGGTCATGGGGGTCGACAACGACGAGCTTCTGTGCAATTTCACGACGCCGTCCATCACGAGTATCCAACCGGACCATGAGGACGACGGCTTCCATGTCGCCCTCGCCCTGGACGGGCTGTTCACGGAGCGCCGCCGCCGTGCAGGCACGCCCGTCGTCGTTGTCCGAAAAGGATTCTGGCGGATTGTGGAGCGAGAATCGACGGCGTCCCCCGCCCCGGCGACGCATCTCATCCTCCGGGCGCAGGAGTTCATCCGGAAAAACGCGGCCAACCCAATCCACGTGGAGGACGTGGTGCAATATCTGGGTGTGTCGCGCCGGCTGGCGGAGATGCGCTTCCGGAGTCTGCAGGGACGGACCATCCGCGAGGAAATCGAGGAGTGCCGTCTGGAGGAAGTGGCCAAGCAGATCCTGACCACAAGACTCCCGATGCGAAAAATCGCGGTCTCCTGCGGCTTCCGCAACGTCTCCCATCTCGGTGTCCTCTTCCGGAAGCGCTACGGGACGTCCCTGCTCGGCTGGCGCCGGGCGCATGGGACGAAGCAGCCGTCTTGAACAAAGAGCGCGGACGGCAAGGCGTTTCGACGGGAAACGGCGATCGACGCCGTCCGCGCGCGGAAGCGTTCCGTCCCTCATCGCGGGACCGGGACTGGTCCGAGGGACGCAGACGCGGGACCCTAGAGCTTGCCATACACCGGCCTGTCGCCGGTGAAGTCGATGGAATAGCCTTCCTTGCCGTTGGAGATCTCGATGCGGCCGGGGGTCTGGCGGACGAACGGGCCGCCGTAGATGTTCCAAGTCTCGAAGTCGACCGGGGCGCCGTCCTGCGTCGCGGCGCAGAGGCGGTTGCCGTGACAGTCTCCGTCGGGATCGGGCCGGAACGTCGCGGAGACCGCGCGGCCGAGACCGTCCGTCCACGAGACCGTCCCGTCGGAGAGGTACTTCGACGTATCCGGGACGCGCTTCGGGAGCGATTCGACGAGATCCGCGCCGCCCACGACGACGAAGAAGCCGGTGCGGCGGCCGGGGAAGCGGAGAATGGGCTCGGTGTTGCCCTTCTTGTCGGGGGGCGTCGCGCCGACCTCGCCCTTGCCGGCGAT
>JAZUKQ010000108.1:0-6572 GCA_045643325.1 Kiritimatiellia bacterium
AGACGAGACGGAGCTCCTCCTTCAGTTCATGGGCCCGGCGGAGCCTCTTGTCCTTGGCCTGGATCATCATGAGCCTTTCGCTCTGTTTAGCCGTCAGGTTCTCGGGGTTCTTGCCAAGCGGATACTTCGAACGTTTGAGGGTCTCGACATCCTTTTTCAGAGCCTTGATCCGTTCTGCCGGCCCGGGATCTTCGCGCCCGGACTTCTTGTCGGCCTCCGCCTGCCTCATAAGGTCCGCAAGCGCGATCCTCGCACGCCGCCATGCGTCCAGCCGAACGGCATCGACGGCAGTGTTCACATATTCACAACTCTGCGCGCTTCAGTCAAGACCGCGCGATGCAAACATTACGCGCTACGCGCTCCATGTTCACATCGCTTTTCGCCGAAACAAGGGTAAAAGTTACCCACACTTATGCACGAAGCCTCAAAAAAAAATTTCCCGAGTTTCCCAGACCGTCCCCCGCCTCTTTTCCACTTTCAAGTTTCACCGAAATTTATGCGATATTTCATAGTATTTTCTATGTCTTTTGCATTTTGAAACGAAAGAATACTATCGTTTATTTCATCGTCACTTTCCTCCTCCTCGGCCATCTCCTCGTCCGAACCCTCCGCCGACACCGCCCCACCTTTTTCCCGATTTTCCCAGACCGTTCCCGCCCCTTTTTCCACCTTCAAGTTTCACCGAAATTTATGCGCCATTTCTTAGTCTTTTCTATGCCTTTTGCATTTTGAGACAAAAGAATACTATCGTTTATTTCATCGTCACTTTCCTTCTCCTCGACCATCTCCTCGTCCGAACCCGCCGCCGTCCCCGCCTCGCGAATCGCCGACGTGCGGACAAAAATTCGCCCCCCTCTGTCCATCATTTCTCACCGTCTCCTCCGGGTTGTGGTATACTGATTCGCCACTCGTATTTTCCGCCCGTTTCCGCGCCTCACCGATCTCGCACCCGCGGGTCCGGCACTCCAGCCACTTCGCAATTTCCATCATCCATGTTCGTTCTCCGCACAAAATCCGAGGTCCGGGCCGTCGTCTCCGACTGGCGGAAGCAGGGTCTCTCCGTCGCCCTTGTCCCCACCATGGGCTATCTCCACGAGGGGCACCTCTCCCTCATGCGGCTCGCCAAGGAGAAGGCCGACCGCCTCGTCGTCAGCGACTTCGTCAACCCGACCCAGTTCGGGCCCAACGAGGACTTTGCCGCCTACCCGCGCGACGAGAAGGGCGACCTCGCCAAGTGCGAGTCCGCCGGCGCCGACGCCGTCTTCCTGCCAGCGGCCTCCGAGATGTATCTTCCCGACGCCACCGTCCACCTCGTCGAGGACCGGATGTCCAAGGTCCTCTGCGGCAAAAGCCGCCCCATCCACTTCGGCGGCGTCCTCACGGTCGTCTGCAAGCTCTTCAACATCGTGACCCCCGACGTCGCCGTCTTCGGCCAGAAGGACGCCCAGCAGCTCGCCATCCTCCGAAAGATGGTGCGCGACCTCGACATGCCGGTCACGCTCTACGGGGCCCCGATCGTCCGAGAGCCCTCCGGCCTCGCCCGCTCCTCGCGCAATACCTACCTTTCCGACGCCGAAAAAAAACGCGCGCTCTGCCTCCGCCGCTCGCTCGACGCCGCCGAGGCCGCCTACGCCGCCGGAGAGAAGGACGCCGCGGCCGTCCGCGCGAAAATGCGCGCCGTCCTTGAGGCCGACGGGGCGGAAATCGACTATGTCGAGACCGTCGACGCCGACTCCCTCGAGGAGGTCTCCGTCCTCCGCCCGAACACGCTCGTCGCCATCGCCGCCCGCATCGGAAAGACGCGCCTGATCGACAACACCGTCCTTCCCTGATCTCCTTCGGACTCCCGGCCCCCTCAGACCTTCCGGACCTTTCCCCACTTTCCCATGAACGATTCCCTCCTCCGCTCTCTGCTCGACGCCTTCCAGCTTCCGTATCCCGTCGCCTCCTTCGAGACCTGGCGCGCGGGCCACATCAACGCGACCTACTGCGCCACGCTCCGGCAGCCCGAAGGCGACCGCCGCTATGTCGTCCAAAAGGTGAACTCCCACGTCTTCAAAGAGATCCAGGGTCTCATGGACAACGCGTTCCGCGTCTCGAAGCACATCGTCGGCCGCCTCGCCGCGGAAACCGGGAAAACCGCCGAGGAGGTCTCCAAGACCGTCGTCCGCTACCTTTCCACAACCGACGGCGGCTCCTTCGTCAAAGACTCGGAAAGCACCGACGTCTGGCGGATCTACCCCTGCGTCGAAGACGCCTTCTCGGTCCTCGTCGCGGAATCCCCCGAACAGGCCCGCGAGGCCGGCCGCGTCTTCGGAGAGTTCCAGCGTCTCATCCAGGACCTTCCCGGTCCGCGGCTCGTCGAGACCATTCCCGATTTCCACAACACCCCGAAGCGCTTCGCGCGCCTGGCCGAGGTCGCCGCCGCCGACCCGCTCGGACGCCGTGCCGCCGTCGAGGACACGCTCCAGGCTATTCTCGCCCTCGCCTCCCGGGGCGCGACGCTGCAGGAGGCCTTCGCCCGCGGCGAGTTCCCCGAGCGCATCGTCCACAACGACTGCAAGATGTCCAACGCGCTCTTCTCCACCGTCACAGGGAAGGGCCTCTGCGCCATCGACCTCGACACCGTGATGCCCGGCTACGCCATCCACGATTTCGGAGACCTCATGCGCACCGCGTGCAACCCGCTCGACGAGGACACCGAGGACTTGGAGCACATCCGCGTCGACTTCGACGCCTTCGAGGCGATTGTCTCAGGCTACCTCTCCGAGGCGGTCTCGTTCCTCACACCCGCCGAGATCCGCCTCCTCCCCGAGGCCGGCTGGGCGATGACCATGGAGAACGCGGTCCGTTTCCTCACCGACCACCTCGAGGGCGACGTATACTTCCATATCGCCCGCCCCGGCCACAACCTCGTCCGCGCCAAGGCCCAGCTCGTCTTTGCCCAGCGTGTCGCCGAGGCCATGCCGCGCTTGAACGACATCGTCGCCAAACTCGCGCCGAAGGCCTAGCCTCCGCGAGGGACCCGCCGGCTTGTGGGCGCGGACAGACGGTCCGCAGGCCGGGAGCCGCTGCTCAGACCTCGAGCACCATTCCGTCGTAGCCGACAGTGATGCCGAGCGGAGCGAAATGCGCCTCCATCTCCGCTTGGAGCGGAGCGCCGTTGTGCGAGTAGTGGTTCACGCAAAGGCGGCAGTCCGGCTTCAGCGCGCCGACCGACCGCAGATTCGCGATCTGCTCCGGAACCGTGTCCGAGCACAGATGGTGGTCGCGCCATCCCGAACACCCGATCGCTCCAGTGCAGTCGACGATGACGGCATCCGCCGCGAGGCCCGCGAGCTGTCCCAGCGCGGTCTCGGAGAGAAGTCCGGAGTCGTGGCAGAACAGGACCGTCTTTCCGTCGCGCGTCAGCGCCTGGACCAGCGGCTCCCCGCCCGGATCATGGTTCGCGTCGGCGGCGCGCACGGAGAGTCCGGGGACGGAGACCGTATCGCCGCCCGCCATCCAATGGAGTTCGAGCTTGTAGCGCTCGGCATAGTACTCGTCAGGCTTCCGCTCGCCGCCGTCCGCGAGATTCCACGCGTCGACGATCCGCTCCCAGACCTTGCGGCTCGACAGGATGCGGAGCGGGCTGAGCGTGTCGAAGGTGCCGCAGAATCCGGGACGGCGCCAGCTGAGGTCGCACGCGAGCAGATGGTCGCTGTGGCGGTGGGTGAACACGAGATTCCGGATGTCCGGAGAGGCGACGCCCGCGGCCAGGAGCTCCGAATAGATGTCCGGGCCGAAATCGACCAGCGTGTCGCCGTCGACCAGATACGCCGTCCGCTTGCGGATGTCCTTTCCGCGGCGCCTCCGCGCCTCGCGGCATGTCGCGCACCCGCACCAGAACGCCGGAACCCCTTCCGCTGCCGCGGAGCCGAGAAATGTGATTTTCATATGAAGAACAGACAGGTTTACCGATGGAATAAAATGTCTAGCGCCCGCCGAAGACGATCCGGCCGAGCTCATCGTACCCTTCCGCGACATACGTGGGACGCACGGGAGCGGAGGGAATCTCCTCGCGGCGGGAGACGCCGGTGAGGAGGAGGACCGTGCGGACCCCGGCCGCGGCGCCCGCGCCGATGTCCGTAAGAAGATTGTCGCCCACGACGAGCGCCTCGTCCGGAGCGGCGCCCGCGCGCCGGAGCGCCATGTCGATGAGCGCCCGCCCCGGTTTGCCGACAAGTTCCGGCACGCGGTCCGCGGCCGCCGTCACCGCCGCCGCCACGGCCCCCGCGCTGGGGACGATCCCGTCGTCCAGGGGAATCACCTTGTCGAGGTTCGTGGCGAGATACCGCGCCCCCGCCCGGACGGCCCGCATCGCGGTCGTGATCATGTCGTAGGTGAGACGCCGGTCAAGGCTCACCACGACCGCGTCGGGGCGGTCCGCCGTCTCGCGGACGCCGCGCGCGGCCATCGCCCGGCGGAGGCCCTCCTCGCCGATAAGGTAGGCGCTCGATCCGCGCGGAAGAAGCTCCGCCGCGCATTCGGCCGTCGTGAGGATGTCGTCTGTCCCGCACGGGATGCCGAACCCGAGGAGCTGGTCGCGCACGGCCTCGGGCGTCCGCGTCGCGCGGTTCGTCGCGAACAGGCAGCGGATTCCCCGCTCCCCGCACGTCCGGACGAACGCCGCGGCGCCGGGCACCTCGACGTTTCCGCGATAGACCGTCCCGTCCAGATCCAGGACCAGCGCGCGGACCTCCGCCCCCGCGCCCGCCGGAGGCTCCCCGCTCACGGACGCGCGCCGGTTTCGCCGGCGAAGAGCCGCTCCGCGGCGGCGAGGTCGTCGTGGTTGTCGATCTCGAACCAGCGGCCCTTCAGCGGACAGGCCCGGAACTCCACGTCCCGGAGGATGGCGTCGAGGGCGACCTCGCTCCATTTCTTGAGCTCGCGGCGGACCTCGATGAACTCGGCGCATTTATCAAAGAACGCGCGGCCGGCCTCCTCGGAGAACTTGTAGACGTCGATCGACGCGCCGAGCGCCCGCTCCGGCGGAATCGCCTTGGAAATGGCGACGAGACGGCCGCCCTCCTCCACCACCTTCATCGACTCCTCGAGGTAGGTTCCGATGTCCGTCACAATCGCGTTCGGAGCGTCGCACGCGAGCAGCGCCGCGAGGACGGACGCGTCGAAGAACACGTCGGAGTTCATCATCAGGAACGCGCTTCCCGCCAGACGTTCCCGGGCGAGGTAGGCCGAATACATGTTGTTGGTCGAGGCGTAGTCCGGGCAGACCAGGACCTCCACGTCCGGAAACCGTCCGTGGACGGCGCGCTCCAGCATCTCCGCCTTGTAGCCGGCGACGACCGCGATGTCCGAGACGCCGCACTCGCGGAGATTCTCGATCTGCTTGATCAGAATCGGTTTCCCGTTCACGGGGACAAGCGCTTTCGGCCGGTCGTCCGTGATGGGCGCGAGGCGGCTTCCGAGTCCCGCCGCGAGCAGAAGCGCCTTCATCGCGAGGCCTCCTCCTCTTCGGCGTCCGCCAGCGCGACGCGCCGGAAATCCTTCGCGATCCGGAACGGAATCCGGACCACGAGCAGCAGCGAGATGGCGAGGAAGCACACGCCCGTCACCGGGAGCGTGAAATCGGAGGGCGCGCCGCGGACAAGCCAGATCAGGATGTCCACGAGGACGGTGACGCTGAAAAACACCATCTGGCCGTAGTAGCTGAACATCTCCAGGGCCAGATTCTTCGCGAACACGGGGAGCGAGCCGCGTTTTGTCGCCACGGCGTCGGCGATTCCCGTCGTCCCGAGCCAGAGCGCGTTCCGGAGCGCGGGGTCGGCGGGCTCCCGCAACGAGTGTTTCGCGTACGACTCGCAGAGCACATGCTCCGCGGAGGAGGAGGACGCGCTCCAGTTCGCGGGGCCGGACCAGACGATCAGCGCGAGGAAGAACATGTTGAGGGGGGGGCACTCGTCGAGGGGCCAGAACGTCCAGGAGAAGATGAGTCCCAACCCGAGCGCCGGCAGGAACGCGGGCTTGAAGAGAAGGTGGAACACATAGTCCAGAAAGAACCCGGCCTTCGTCGAGCGCCCCGTCATCCGCGCGAGGCTTCCGTCGACGACATCCAGAATGTAGCCGGCGTCCCAGAGGAACCCGCAGAGGAACCAAAGCGCGGGAGAGAGCCAGCGGGACGCCCCGCAGAGCGACAGCGTTCCGGCGAGGACCGTGAGCGGGAGCGACACCATCCAGCAGAGGCCGGAAATGACCGTCACCTGGTTCGGCGAGAGTCCGAGTCTGTGCGCGGCGAGGGCGAGCGGATACGCCAGACGACGCGAGACGAGCGCGGTGAGGAGCGCCCGTTCGTCCGGCTTCTCGCCTTTGCCGTGGATGGATTCGCGTGGATTCATGGGTTCGTATTAAACCATAACCCCCGCCGGTCTGCAAACCTCGGAAACTCCCCGCCCCGTCCCGCACCCCGCGCGGCACCGGAATGAAGTGTCGCGAGACGTCCAGTCGAAAAAAAATTCGAGAGTGTTGCGAGCCGTCGGAACAAACACCTTATCGCCCTTATTGCCTGCCCCCTT
>JAZUKQ010000109.1:0-14603 GCA_045643325.1 Kiritimatiellia bacterium
CGCGGGGGGCGGAGGAACCGGCGCGTCCTCCTCCATGCCGAAGCGCTCCAGTCCGAGCGGAATCGTCGCGACAAAAAGAAGGCCGGCCGCGACCGTGACGAGACCCGCCGGCGATTCGACGGGCAGCACGGCGGCCAGCGCGGAGAACGCGACGAGCGGAAGACGGCTCACCCCGCCCGTCTCTGCGACGGCCACGGCCGCCGTGAAGAACAGCATCGACAGAAACAGCGACAGCGAGGCGGGCGACGGGGCGTGTCCGGCGAGCGCGACCGGCGGGAACAGGGCGAACAGGACGCTCGCGGAAAGCGCGGCGACGCGGAAGAACGGACCGAGAACGGGCGGAAGGTACGACTCCGACTGCGAGCCGGCGAGAAACCGGAGGACCAGCCGGTGGAACAGGCCCACGGACAGCGCGACGAGCAGATGCCCCGCGCGCTGCAGGGCGAGAAATGTCGCGGCGCCGTCCGGCTCCGACAGCGCGCCGCCCAGCAGCGTCCAGAGCGGCGGTCTCGCGAAGAGCCGGGGCCACGCGCCGGTGAACTCCGCGAGCATCCGGACCGGATCGCCGGGCCAGACGGCGGGCGTCGAGGAGAACTCGTAGACGAGATACGCGCCGACGGCCAGGAGCAGCGAGACGATCGCGTCGAAATATCGGTAGCGGTAGGGCATTCGGACAACTCCGGTGTTGCGGGGTCAAAACCTATTTTTCCAACCGCGCGGCGACCTCCCCGGGGGACATCGGCAGAAGCACGACCTTGCGGCGTCCGGTCTGTCCGGAGACGAGCGCGGGGGCGGAGGCGGGAAGCGAGAGCCTCTCGGCGAGGAACCGGAGGAGCTCCTTGTTCGCCTTGCCGTCGACGGGCGGCGCCGCGAGCCGGATCCGGAGCGCGTCTCCGTATTCGCCGGCGGTCTCCGTCCGGGAGGCGCGGGGAACGACATGCACGGTGAGGCGCGAGTTCGTCGCGCCGTCTGGAACGAGGTAGGCAGGCACGGAGTTCGGGGAGGGGTGAAGGAATCAGCGGAGGCTCTGGAAAAAGCCCGGGGTCACGAGGCCGGTGACGGTCAGCGCGAGCGACGAGGCGGCGACCAGCGCGAGGGGATGGACGAGGACCTGCAGGAGGAGCAGATAGACGAGGGGGCGGACGTCGAGAGTCCAGCGGGTGAACCGGCGGAGGAACGTCCGCGAGACGAGCATGTCCAGCGTCGCCGCGCCGGCGGTCGCGAACATCGTCGACGCGAAGACGGCGGGCCGGAACAGCATGGCGAGAAACATGAGGAGAATCGCCGCGAAGGACAGGTTCGCGAGATGGAGCGGGAGGTCGGCGAGCGAGCCGAGGACAAGGTGCGCGGCCGTCGCGGGGGTCGCCGCGGCGAAGTCCGGCAGGATGCGGGCGGCGGCGGCAAGCCGATGCGGGTCGGTCAGCGCGTTCTCCGAGAGGAGCTGGAGCAGCATATCCTTCGACGGCGCGGCGCAGACCGCGGTGGTCGGCCGGACCAGCGCCGCCGCCAGCACGACGGGGACGAGCGCCGCGAACCACCGCGGGCATCGCGAGGACCGCACGCCGAGCGTCAGGAAAACCTCCTCGACCGGATTTTCGCCGTCCGATCCGCAGGACAGCCGCAGATACGCGACGACAAGCCACAGCGCCTGGAGCGTCCACGCGAAAGACAGGACGCTGAAGCACACGCACGCGCCGGGGGAGTCGAGCCGCGGAAGAAACACGGCGGGACCGACGCGGAGCGGCACGGCGCTCTGGGTCGCGGAGAGAAGGGCTCCCCGGAAAATCAGAATGAAGGCGAAAAGCAGGAACGCCGCGAACTCGTGCGTCGCCCGGCGCCCGAACGCGGGGCGCAGAAGCGACGTCGCCCAGCCGCAGAGGAACGGCGGCAAACCGAGAAACGGATTTTCCCGCATCCGGACCTCGTCCGGCCGTATCATCGTCAACCAGAGGGAAAGGAGGACGACGGTGGACAGTGTGTAGAGCATGGGCATACGGAGGCCATGCCGGGCTTCAGCGGCCCCGGGCGAGGCGCGCTACAGGCTCTTCGGCATCTCCTCGAAGTTGAAGCACTCGATGATGTCGCCTTCCTGGAAGAGCTCGAAGTTGGTGAGGCGGATGCCGCACTCCTGGCCGGCGGCGACCTCCTTGACCTCGTTCTGGTAGTGGCGGATCGACTCGAAGGGGCCGGAGTGGACCACCTGCTTCTTGCGGAGCACGCGGGCCTGCGCGTTGGAGATCATCTGTCCGTCGTCGACCGCGCAGCCGGCGACGTTGCCCATGCGGTTGAGCGCGAAGATCTGCTTGACCGTCGCGTGGCCGCGGACCACCTCCTTGTACTCGGCGGGGAGGAGCGCGAGCATCTCGTCGCGGATGAAGTCGAGGAGCTCGTAGATGATGCGGAAGGTGCGGATCCGGACGCCGTTGTGGTGCGCCTCGGCCTGCACGCCGGACTCGGAGCTCACGTTGAAGCCGATGATGAGCGCGGCCATGTCGCCGGTGCCGGCGCTCTGCACGTCGTTCGACGTGATGGAGCCCGTGCCCGTATGGAGAATCTCGACGGAGACCTTCTCGGACTTGATCTCGTTGATGGAGCCGACGATGGCCTCGACGGAACCCTGGACATCGGCGCGGAGGACGAGCCGGAGCGTGAGTTTCTCGGCGCTCCGCATCTTGGCGAAGATGTCTGAGATGGACGTCGCGGTCGATGTCGCCTTGGTGAGCTCCTCGACCTTCTTGGCCTCGGCGTATTCCTCGGCGCGGATCTTGGCGCGCTTGTCGTTGGGCATGACCTGAAACTCGGCACCCGCCTCGGGGACGCCCGAGAGGCCGACGATCTGCACGGCCTGCGAGGGGCCGGCGGTACGGACGCGGGTGCCGGTGGAGGTGATGAGCGCGCGGAGTTTTCCGTAGTGCTCGCCGCAAAGGACGGCGTCGCCGACCTTGAGCGTGCCGCCCGTGACGAGCACGGTGGCGATCGGTCCGCGGCCCGGCTCCATCTGCGCCTCGATGATCGACCCGTTGGCGCGGCGGTTGGGATTGGCGCGGAGCTCGAGCATCTCGGCCTGCAGGAAAATCATGTCGAGCAGGTTGTCGACCCCCTCGCCGCTGACGGCGGAGACCGGGCAGACGACCGTGTCGCCGCCCCAGTCCTCGGGGGTGAGTCCCTCGCCCTGAAGCTGCTGTTGGACGCGCATCACGTTGGCCTCGGGCTTGTCGATCTTGTTGATGGCGACCATGATGGTGACGCCCGCGTCCTTGGCGGCGCGGATGGCCTCCTTGGTCTGCGGCATGATGCCGTCGTCGGCCGCGATGATGATGACCGCGATGTCGGTGAGGTGGGCGCCGCGGGCGCGCATCGCCGAGAAGGCGGCGTGGCCCGGAGTGTCGAGAAACGTGAGGGGACGGCCCTGGACCTCGAGCGTATAGGCGCTGATGTGCTGGGTGATGCCGCCGGCCTCGCCCGCCGCGACGTGCGCGGAGCGGATGCGGTCCATGAGCGACGTCTTGCCGTGGTCGACATGTCCGAGGAACGTGACGACGGGCGGGCGCTCGACGAGATCGGAGAGAGAGTCCTCGGGAATGGCGTCGTCGGCCGACTCGTCGCGGAGAACGGGCTTGTTGAGGTCCTTGTTGCGCTGGCGCTGCGTTCCGGAGTCGATGCGGAAGCCGTGCTGGACGGCGACCTTCTCGGCGGCGGTGGCGTCGATGACCTGGTTGATGGAGGCGAACGTGCCGAGTTTCATGAGCTCGGCGATGACCACGTTGGGACGGAGCCCGAGCGTGGACGCGAGGTCCTTGACCTTGACGGGGCCCTGGAACGAGACATGCTTGCCGGCGCCCGCCGCGACGACCGGCGCGGGCGCGGGACGGCGGGCGTCGCGGCCGCCTTTGGCGCCGCCCTTGCGGGCGTCGCGGCCGGTCCCGCGGGCGTCGCGGCCTCCGGCGGGAGTGCGGGCGCGGCGGCCGCGTCCGTAGAAATCTTCCTCGTCTTCCTCCTCGTCGTCGTTGAAGTCAAATCCGGAGTGATACGCGGGCCGGACGGGGGCGGCGCGCTCGGCCGCGGCGGAAGGAGCGGGCTTCTCGGACTCCTCCGCATGCGCCTCTTCGTCCTCCCCGTCTCCCTCCGCGGGCTCCTCCGTCTCGGCGGCGGGCTCTTCGGCGGGCTTCTCCGCGGCGCCATTCGTGAGAGCGGCGGCAAGCTCCGCGGCGGTGGAATCCGTTCTGGGAGCCTCGGCCGGGGCGGCCGGAGCCTCCGCCGCGGGGGCGGAGGGGACCGGAGACGCCGGAACGGGGGCGGGGGCGGGGGGGGGAGTCTCCGCCTCGAACGCGGTCCGGATCTCCTCCGCGCGGGCGGCGGCCGCCTCGAGCGAGGTCTTCTCCGCCTCGAACGACTCCGTATAGAGCGCCTTCACGATCTCCTGCTTCGCGGCGGCCTTCTCGCGGCGGGCGCGCTCGGCGTCGGCGATCTCGAAAGAGATTTTCGCCTTGAAGCCGGAGCGGAGCGTTTCCTCCTCGTCCGCGTCAAGCTTGGAGAGCGGGCTGCGGACCTCGAGGTTCAGATTCTTCGCCTGGAAAAGCAGCTCGGATGCATGGACATGGAGCTCGTTGGCTAATTCGTAGATTCTCATGGGGAACGAGACGGTGGGGCGTTAGGTACGGTGTGTCGGGGAAAGCGGCGGGAAGGGAAAAAGACTAGGCTTCGGGGGCGGGGGCGGACTCGTCCGCGGGGGCGGGGGGCTCGGCGTCCTCGGACACGGGGGCCACGTCGTCGGGAAGGACGGTGGGCTCGCCGCGGAGGGCGCGGGCGGCGACCCAGACCTTTTGGGCGAGCGCGGGGGCGAAGGCCTCGTTGCGGAGGATGTCGTTCTCCTCGTCGAGAATGCCGTCGACCGTGGAGATGCCGCCGGCGATGAGCCCGTTGGCGTCGTCGAGGGTGATGCCGAGCTCGGCGACGAGGCTCTCGGCCGCGATGCGGAGCTTCTCCTCGAACGTGGGCTCGGGTTTGGGCTTGACGAACTTGAGGGTGATGCCGAGAAGCTTGGCGGTGAGCGCCGCGTTCTTTCCGCGGCGGCCGACGATCTTCGAATAGTCCTCGGCGGAGACCGTGACGGTCACCGTGTCCTGCATGCGCCCGGTCTCCTCGGCGGGAACGATGTCGATGTCGAGAAGGTCGAAGGAGTCGAGGGCGTTGCGGAGGTACGTCTCCTTGTCGTCGCTGTACATGATGATGTCGAGCATCTCGTTGCGGAGCTCGGCGTGGACGGCCTTGACGCGGCTGCCGCGGACGCCGACACACGCGCCGACGGGGTCGACCGCGGGATTGTCGGAGGCGACGGCGATCTTCGTGCGGAAGCCGGCGTCGCGGGCGATGGCGACGATTTTCACGGTGCCGTCGGAAATCTCGGCGGACTCCTGCGCGAAGAGGGCCTTGACGAACTCGGGGTCGCGGCGGGTGAGGTAGAACGAGGAGCCCGCGAGAGGGTCGGCGCGGCCCGCGCGGGGCTTGCGCGTGCTGGGATCGCGGAGAAGGGCGCGGATGGGATCGCCGACATTGTACGTGTCGCCGGGAACCTGCTCGTCGGCGGGAAGAACCGCCTCGGCGCGGCCGAGGTCGACGACGATGTCGCGGCGGTCGAAGGATTTGACCGTTCCGGTGACGATGTGGTCGATGGCGTCCTTGTACTCGCTGAAGACGATGTTGCGCTCGGCCTCGCGGAGTTTCTGGGCGATGGCCTGCTTGGCCGTCTGCGCGGCGACACGGCCGAACTCGGCGGCCTGGATCGCGACCTCGACGGCGTCGCCCGGTTTGGCGTCGGGCTTGTAGAGACGCGCGCGCCGGGAGGAGATGAATCCGGATCCCTTCACGTCGTCGGAGACGATGAGGCTCTGATAGATCTGGAAGAGCTCGCCTTTCCCGGAAAGGTTGATCTCCACCCGGACGTCATGGGAGGTCATGACGCTCTTCTGGGCGGCACGGACGAGGGAATCCTTGATGGCGTCGAGAAGAATCTCGCGGGGAATGCCGCGCTCGCGCTCCAGGCTTGTGATGAGGTTGAGAAGGTCGCTGTTGCTGCTCATGGAAGGGGCCCTTTCGTTGGGATTCGGATTCGGGAGAGGGAGAAAGACTTTCAAATAACAAAAAAAGCGGGGAAACCCCGCCTTTACGCGTGCCCCTTTATGGAGAGGCATGCACAGAATAGCATAACGGAGGGCGGAGGGCAAGCGAAAATCGAGACTTGCGGAAGGTCCGGAAGTGCGATAAAATGTACTCTCTTTCCAAAAGACTTTCTCCGCCCACGGGGGAATTTCCGACGGACCGAAATCCATGTCTGGCAGCGAGCTTTTCATCAAAATCTATTCATTCACGGCAGGAATCGTGATTATCGTCCTGTCGCTCGTGTTCCACGAGATCGCGCACGGTTGGGCCGCGCTGAAATGCGGCGACACCACGGCGAAGGACGCGGGGCGGCTCACGTTCAATCCGCTCAAGCATATCGACCTCTTCGGCTCCGTCCTGTTTCCGGTCTTCCTCTCGCTGATCGGCGCCCCGGTGTTCGGATGGGCGAAACCGGTGCCGATCGATCCGTGGCGGACCCGCAATCCGTGGCGCTCGCTATGGATCACCGCCATCGCCGGACCGCTCTCGAACTTCGTGCTCGCGCTCGGCTGCGCCTTTCTGTCCGCCGCCCTCCAGGTCCTGAACAAGGTGCCGTCGGTCTCCTCGAACGAGACCGTGTCCCTCGTGTTCCTGTATGCCGTCCTATTTTTGACCGCGTGCACCTCCATCAACCTGTATCTGATGGTGTTCAATCTCGTTCCCCTTCCCCCGCTGGACGGTTCGAAGGTCGTCGCGGCGGCGCTTCCGAAATCTCTCGCGGCCCCCTATCTCCGGCTCGAGCGGTACGGGTTCATCATTCTGTTTTTCTTGCTGAAATTCAACCTCATCCAAGGTTTTCTCGGCCATGTGGCCGAGGCGATGGAAAGGGGCGTCTGGAGACTGGTGGGGATCTTGTGACCCCGGGCCGGCCGACAACGACATCTGAAAGGAACATCCGATGACCGACGAAGAAACTCACGCGTTTTCACTCGCTTCCGACCCGGCGCCCGCGCAGGACGCGAGGGACATGGAACAAGAGGCGCGCCGCCTTGAGCGCGAAAAGGAACTCATCGCGCACGAGCGGAAGACCGCCCGCCGCGAAGGCTGCCTGCGGGGCTGTCTTCTCTCCGTGGCGCTTCTCGTCGGGCTCTTCATCGCGATGATTCTCATTCCCATTCTTGCCGCGAAGTCCTTGTTCTCGGAGTTCGAAAAAGGACTTAAGGACGGGCTTTCAGGAAAAGACGTGTCGGAGTCCGACCTCGACTTCACTGCCGATGCCAGCGGCCTGAAGGAAATCTGGATTTCCGGAGGGGACACGGACGAGGGGTGCAAAGTCGCCCGGATTCCCCTCCAGGGGACGATTTCCATGGGGAAGCGCTCCGGATTCGGCTCCATGGAGACCGGCGCGGCGTTCACACTCCGCGCGATCCGCCGCGCGACGCAGGACCCGGACGTCTGCGGCATCCTCCTTATGGTCGACAGCGGCGGCGGCGGCATCACGGCGAGCGACATCCTCTACGACGCGCTCAAGGAGTTCAAAAAGTCCGACCCGCACCGGAAAATCGTCGTCCTGATGGAGGACACGGCGGCCTCAGGCGCCTACTACGCCTCGCTCGCCGCGGACAAAATCTTGGCGCATCCGACGACCCTGACGGGCTCCATCGGCGTGATTCTCCCCTCGTTCAACGTCCATGAACTGGCGGGGAAAATCGGCGTGTCGGACTCGAGCATCACCTCGGGATCGAACAAGGACATGCTCAATCCGATGAAGGAGGAGACTCCGGAGCAGCGGGCGATTCTCCAGGGGACGGTCGACGAACTCTACGAACGGTTCGCCGGACTGGTGGCGGAAAACCGCGGCATCCCGCTCGACGAGGTGAAAAAAATCGCGGACGGACGGGTCTACACCGCCAAGCAGGCGCTGGACCTGAAACTCATCGACGGGATTGGATACCTCCGTGACGCCGAGGCGGAGATGAAGGCCCAGCTCGATCCGAAGGAAGGGGACATCGAATATGTCGCCTACGAGGAGGTTCTCTCCTTTAAGGACCTCTTCTCCTCCTCCGATTTCTGGGGCGCGGCGCTCGGCCACGCGCTCCCGAACGTCGTGGAACCCGCGACGGCACGATAGACCGGATTCCGCCGAGACCGTTTCGGCGGCGATTCAAATTGCCCGGAGGCGTGATGGAAACCGCGCCTCCGGGCAAACCGCGTTAAGGCCCGCCCCCGCGTCCCCCGCTCTCACCCTTGCCCTCCCTCTCCGACGCACTCTCGTCCCGGCGATCGGAGACCAGAGACAGATGACAGGCGATAAAAGTCCGGCGACCGAAACGGGCTAAAAACTTCCGCGCGCAATCCAACTTTCTGAAATCTTTGCCGCTTAAAATCAAGAACTTATGTTTATATACGTCTTTCGGAAAAAGAATATAGTTCCATAAAATAAAACCTTTCTTTGTCATTGAGCATGTGTTCCAATTTCTAAATCCTTTTCTCGCCCACCTTTCAGAAACGCGCCCTTCGTTTCGTGCGTACAAATTCAAACACGAATTTCGTAAATTTCCTGGATATTTTGATTGTTCCAGGGAAAAGTGTCAATTCTGTAATATCGTATTATATTCCTCTTGATTGTCGACACGGCATGACGTAAAAAGGGGTCTCGTAAAAAGGGGTCAGACCCTTATTTTGAGACCTTTATTCTGAAAGAAATAAAGTTTTTCTGAAGAACAAAAAGTGACCGGACTTTTTATAAACTTCGGTTATAAGAATGTTATTTTATATCAGGTGTCAGACGCTTGTTGTCTTTGGACTGAATTAATCCGGTCCAATCTCGGATCGCTCATTGACCCGGCCGATGCGCCGGGACGGGTTCGGCGAAATATAAATTTCGGATATAAGAATAAAATTTTATATACGACAAAATTTCGGTATTTTGATGAAAACACGTGTATTTTCACAAAAAATGTTTGAGTTTGTACGGTTTTTGCATATCAGTCTGAAATGAAATTACGGTGCGGAAACTTTTCGGGAAGGCGGTCCGTCCTCCTTTTCGCCAGCCCTTTCCACACCCTCCCCCCCCCCTGCCGTCGCCCCTTTCGCTCCCCTGCCGTCGCCCCTTTGCGACCGGATCGCCGAACCGTAGTTGCAACCTTTCCGCACCGTAATTTCATTCCCGCGCCCCCTCCCGACACCGGACCGCTTGTTGACCCGGCCGGGGTACCGGAACGGATTCGGGAGTAAACATAAATTTCGGTTATAAGAACGCTGTTTTTATATAAAAAGGGCGGCCTCACACCTTTGTATCCGAGATTCCATCCGAGGCCCACCTCGCCCCGGCCATCTCGCGCCATGAAATGAAAGGGGTCAGACCCATATATCGCCGCCCCGGAAACCCGTCGCCCTTTCGAGGAACGTACTGATTTCCCCAAAGTGGCACGTTTTTTGCTGCAATAAACTGAAAATGATGCGCGCCGCGCGAAACGGCCCGCATTTTCCTCCCATTCTTGTGTACAGAAAGTTCCGGTCCACCCGAAAACCGCATACTTTCTTACGCAGTCCCCTTCTCCATGCCCTCCGGGTATGCCCAACACCCCTTTCCCGAGCGCGCCGAAGCGCGCGCCACATTTCTCATGGATCCCCTCGAACTCTCCAACAAACGGCCCGACTGGTGCGCGAAGGTGCCGTTAACCAAGTCTCAAAAGACCGTCCTTCTCGCTTTGGTCGCCGTAGCGGTGCTCGCCGCCGTTCTCGTCCCCTTCGGCGCCGCCTTCGCGTTCATCCTCCTCTCGACGCTTTTCTATCTTGCCCTGACGCTCTACAAGCTCGGCATCGTCGCCGCCTCCATCCGCCGCGGCGCCGAGTTCCGCTTCTCCGCCGAGGAAATCGCCAAGGCGACGGCCGACCGCGGGCTGCGCCACCAGTCCTGGCCCGTCTACTCCATCCTCATCCCGATGTACAAGGAGCCGGACGTCCTTCCCCAGATGGTCCGCTCGCTCCAGGCGATGGACTATCCGACCGACCGGATGGACGTCCAGTTTCTTCTGGAGGAGGACGACGACCTCACCCGCGGCGCCGCGGCGAAAATCGCGATGCCCCCCACGTTCCGCATCACCGTCATTCCGCCCTCGTTTCCTCGCACCAAGCCGAAGGCCTGCAACATCGGCCTCGCCCTGGCCAAGGGCGAGTACCTCGTCATCTACGACGCCGAGGACCGTCCCGAACCCGACCAACTCAAGAAGGCCGTGCTCGCGTTCGAGGCCTCGCCGCCGTCCACCGCCTGCGTGCAGTCGCGACTGAACTTCTACAACCCGAATCAGAACTGGCTCACCCGGTTCTTCACGGGAGACTACTCCAACTGGTTCGACCTCCAGCTTCCCGGACTCTCCGCACTCCGGGCCGTCATCCCGCTCGGCGGCACGAGCAACCATTTCCGCACATCCGTCCTTCAGATGCTCTTCGGGTGGGACGCCTACAACGTGACGGAGGACTGCGACCTCGGCGTCCGGCTCTGCCGCTACGGGTACTACACCGCGATGCTCGACACGACGACCTGGGAGGAGGCCTGCTCGTCGCTTCCCTTCTGGATCCGTCAGCGCACCCGGTGGATCAAGGGCTATTTCCAGACGTACTTCGTCCATATGCGCCATCCCGCGCGCCTCTTCAAGGAGCTCGGCTTCCGGAACTTCTTCCATTTCCAGATGCTGGTCGGAGGCTCCTGCCTCTCGTTCCTTCTGAACCCGGTCTTCTGGATTCTCGCCGTCCTGTGGTTCCTGGTGCGCCCGGCCGGTCTCGACGCCCTGTTCCCCGGACCCGTTTTCGCGATGGGCGCGTTCTGTCTCTTCGCGGGCAACTTCCTTTTCGTCTACCTCAACCTGCTCGGATGCTTCCGCCGCGGGTACGACAGGCTTCTTCTGCCGAACCTGCTCGCTCCCGCGTATTGGGTTCTCATGAGCGTCGCCGGCTGGCGCGCGTTCATCCAGTTCTTCCGCAACCCCTTCCTGTGGGAGAAGACGCAGCACGCGCTCGGAAAGAACAAAGCGCAGACCGTCGCTCCGCTGTCGGGCGTCGGAACCGCGGCCCCCGCGTCCAAGCCCGAGGCCCCCGCTCCGGAACCCGTCGCGCCGGCCGCGTCGCCGGAAGCGGCAGACACCGCGCCGGAAGCGGCCGAGGCCGCAAAGGGCGACGCCGTCCAAACCGAACCGCCCGCCGACGAACCGCCCGCCGCGGCGGACGCGGAACCGGACGGAGCGGCGTCCGACGGCGAACCCGCCCCGACGGCCGAGACCTCCGCCCCCGCGCCCAAGTCCGAATCCCGTTTTTCGAGCCCGGCCTGGTTCGTCCTCGGTCTTCTCCTCGCGGTGTGCGCGTGGTTCCAGCCCGTCTCGCTTCTCTTCGGCACGTCCGTCGCGGACACGACCTCGTTCTTCCACGGGCTTTCCGCCCAGGTGCTCGCCGGAACGACCCCTGGACGCCAAGCGCTGGTCGGGTCGGTCTGGTGGGCTCCCCTTCCCATGGTCGTCGGCGCGCTCCTTCCCGGAATCGCCGCGCGGCTGCTCAACGCCCTCGTCGCCCTTCTGCTCGTCGGGCTCGTCCGGTACGCGCTCCGCTATATCCGGCAGGGCCGCGCCCGCGGCCTGCTGCCCCTCAGCTTCGTGATGGCCGCGATGGTGCTCTGCGGCGTCCGGATGTCCGGATTCGTGGCCGTCGGTCTCGCCGCAATCGCCGTCGGGCTGTTTCTCCGCCGCCGCACGCTGCGCCGCCTGCCCGCCATCGTGTTTCTCGGCGTGCTCCCGGGCGTCTATGTGTTCGCCGTCTGGATGCTCCTCTGCGGGCTCATTCTCGGCGATGCCGCATACTTCCTCCGTCCGCTCCAGGACTGGTCCGCGAAGGATCTTCCGCTCGCCTTCCTCGCCCCGGTCCCGTCCGAGGACGCGCCGGAGACCCCGGTCCGGGACGGAACGGTCCCCGAGACCGCGGGACAGGCGCCGGCGGAGGGACTTCTCGCGGACGCGCTCGCGGCGGCCCGGGAGCGCTCCCCGTACGCGCATGTCTTCCCCTGCGGCTATTCCTCGCTCGCCCTCCGCGCGGACGCCTTCGCCCCCGAGGAGGTCACGCCGGTCCTCGACCTCCACATCGAGGTTCTCCGCACCGCCTATCCCGGACAGCGGATTTTCCTGCTCGTTCCGGAGCCCACGCCGTTCAACCGTTTCGAGAGCCATCACTGGAAAATCGACGGTCTTTACGAATTCGGCGCGGCGCACACACTCTATGTCCGGGATTTTCCGCCCTACCGTCTCTACGAACTCATCTCCGCACCCACTCCCGACAATCCATACCCGTAAAACAGGCCCCGGAAGGTCCGACAGGCCCCGACGGCCCGGAAAAAATCTTCCTGAGGCCACATCCGCTTCTTTTTGCTATACTTATTCTGATTTTCAGGATACATCTGTTTCTTTCTCCCCTTTCGTCCTCTTAGCCCCTTCCGACCTCCCGCCATGAACCGCTATCTCACCTTTGCCTCCGCGTCCGCGTTCCTGATTCTGGCCGGCTGCCGCTCGGTGGTTTCCCCGAACGAGCCGACGACCGCGCTCACCCCGGAACTCGCCCGCGCCCGAGGCCTGCTCGAGGAAGGCCGTCTCTCCGACGCGATTGTCGCCGTCTCCGAAGTGGCCCGGAAGGATCCCTTCGCCCCCGGTCTCGTCCAGCTCGAGTCGGACATCATGACGAAACTCGCCGAGACGCGCCGCACGGCGACCGACCTCCGCTCGCCGCTCTCCGCGGCGCGGATGATCGACGACGCCAAGGCCGCCGAACTCGTCCCCGCGACGTACCAGACCCGCCGCAACATCAAAGGCGAGACCTCGTCCATCAAGACGCCGCCCTCCAAGATGCAGCAGGCGCTCCAGAAGAACGTCACCATCCATCTCGAGAATGTCAGCCTGCCGGACTTCGCGGAGCAGATGTCGAAGACCGAAGGCATCAACATCATCACCGGAAACGATTTCAACAGCGACATGACGGTCACCCTCCACGCCGACGACACCCCGCTCGTCGAGGTGCTCGACTATGTCGGCCACAATCTGGGCGTCGTTTTCTCCGTGGGAGAGAACCTCATCTGGGCGACCGCCGACGAGTCCGGAGACTCCTCGCTTCCGCTCGAGACCCGCATGTACCATCTCCGCAAGGGCATGCTCGGTCCCGGGGCAAGCCGCACCAACGAGGGCGGCGGCAACGGAGGGAACGGCGGCGGCGGACTGGGCGCGCTGGCCGGCGCGCTCGGCGGGGGCGGCGGCGGCAACGGAGGAAACGGCGGCGGCGAGGCCCCGGGCGGAGCAGACGAACTCCTCGAGGTCCTGACCCGTTTCGTGCCGCAGCCCGACGGCTCCGACATGTATTTCAGCCCCAACGCCCACCTTCTCATCCTGAAGAACACGAAGGACAACCTCAACCGCTCCGAGGACCTCATCCAGGCGCTCGACATCGTGCCGCCGCAGGTCCTCATCGAGGCCAGGTTCGTCACGACCTCCGTCTCCGACCTCTCCGAACTCGGCATCGACTGGATGCTCGACAATAACTACGTGCTCACCAAGAATCCGAAGGTCACCGACTCCCGCATCCGCGTCAACAGCGGGGCGAGCATCACCGGCACCGCGTTCGCGAACTCGCTCGTCGGCGGAAACTTCACCTTCCAGGGAGTCCTCACGGACCCGCAGTTCCACGCCATCCTCCATGTCCTCGAGACCTCCGGAACGACCCGCACGCTCTCCGTGCCCCGCGTGACGGCCATCAACAACCGCTCCGCGAAGGTCCGCGTCGGCCAGGACTTTCGCTACTACGAGGAATACGACCTCGAGGACTACGACGTGACGGACGCCAACGGCAACTCCTCGACCCGCTCCCGCCTCGTCCCGCAGGGCTCCCCGACCAAGGAGGAACTCGGCATCGAGCTGACCGCCAAGCCGTCCGTCGGCGCGGACATGCGGACCATCAGCCTCACCCTCACCCCGGAAATCTCCTCGTTCGTCCGCTGGGAATATTACGAGAACTCCGACACGGACGACACGGACGACGATGACGACGACGACCGGAACAACACCTCGAGCGACCTCGTCGACGGCGGCACCGGACTCCTCAAGCTCCCGATCTTCAACCGCTCGACGATCGAGACCGATGTCATCGTCCAGTCCGGCGAGACGGTCATCATGGGCGGCCTCGTCACCTCGACGAAGACGAAGTCCAAGTCCGGCGTGCCCATTCTCTCCAGCCTCCCGTTCATCGGCCAGCTTTTCCGCCACGACACGGTCGAGGAGACACGCGACAACCTCATCATCTTCGTGACGGCGACGCTCATCTCCGACCGCGGCGAGCAGCTCGTCCCCCTCGAGGAGTTCCGCGCGGGCGACAACGAGGACTACACCGGCGTCGGCGCGACGCCCGAGGCCGAGGTTTCCGGACACCTCCCGATGAGCGACGGAACCCCTGTCTCCCAGCCCGCCCCCGCCGCGGAG
>JAZUKQ010000110.1:0-3589 GCA_045643325.1 Kiritimatiellia bacterium
CTACGACCGCGCGATCGCCGACTTCTTCGCGGCCCAGACCGAGCAGGCCGTCCGCGCGACCTACCGCGCGAAATAAGTCCGGAACCCCGGTCCAACGCGCCACGTTCCCATGGCCCGTCGGAGTCCGCGCGGAGGAACCGCCGCGCCCCGGCCGCGCCGACGGCGCCCGCCGCGGACAAGGAGTCACAGCCCATGTACGATGTCGCGATCATCGGCGGCGGAGTCGTCGGCTCCGCCCTCGCCTTCAAACTCTCCCTCCGCAAGGGCTCGTTCTGCCTTCTCGAGCGCGAGAACGACATCGCCCTCGCGGCGACGCGCGCCAACAGCGCCATCCTCCACGCCGGTTTCGACCCGGAGCCGGGGACCCTGATGGCGCGACTCAACGTCGAGGGCGTCCGCCAGGCCGCGAAGCTCTGCCGGGACCTCTCCGTCCCGTACCGGAACAACGGCGCGCTCGTCCTCGCCGTCGGTCCCGAAGACGACGCGACGCTCCGCGAGCTTCTCCGCCGCGGCGTCGCCAACGGAGTCCCCGGCCTTAAAATCCTCACCCGAGAGGAGACCCTTGCGAAGGAGCCGAACGTCAACCCCGAGGTGACCGGCGCGCTCTGGGCCCCCACCTCCTCCATCGTCAACCCGTGGGAATACGCCATCGCCATGGCGGAAACCGCCGCCCGCAACGGCGTCGAGTTCAAACTGGAGCACCGGGTCGTCGGCGTGAACCGCTCCGCGTACGACACGGCCTGGCACATCGTCTGCGACAACGGCGCCGTGATCGGGGCGCGCGCGGTCGTCAACGCCGCCGGCGTCCATTCCGACGAGATCCACGCGCTCGTCGCGCCGCCGTCGTTCACGATGAGGCCGACGCTCGGAGAGTACTATCTCCTCGACAAAAGCGAGGGGACCCGCGTCTCCGCGACGCTCTTCCAATGTCCATCCGCCGCCGGCAAGGGCGTCCTCGTGAGCCCCACCGTCCACGGCAACCTCATCGTGGGACCCGACGCCGTCCCCACCCCCGACCGGGACTCCGTCAAAACCGCCAGGGCGGGACTCGATTTCGTCCGCGCGGCCTCCTTGAGGAGCGTCCCCTCCATCTCTTGGCGCGCCTCGATCCGCAACTTCGCCGGCATGCGCGCGAACACGAACCGGAGCGACTTCATCATCGCGTCGCCCGTCCCCGGCTTCGTGGACCTCGCCGGCATCAAGTCGCCCGGTCTCTCCGCCGCCCCCGCCATCGCCGACGAGGCCGTCGCTCTCCTGCGCGACAAATGCGGGCTGGAACTCGACCCGAAACCGGCCGCCGCCACCACGCGGGAACACATCGTCTTCCGGGATCTGTCCGACGAAGCCAAGGCGAAGCTCGTCTGGGAAAATCCGCTCTACGGACGCGTCATTTGCCGCTGCGAGACCATCACCGAGGCGGAAATCGTCGCCGCCGTCCACTCGCCGATTCCGGCGCGGACCGTCGACGGGGTCAAGCGTCGCTGCAACGCCGGCATGGGCCGCTGCCAAGGCGGCTTCTGCGGTCCCCGCGTCCTCGAGATCCTCGCGCGAGAGCTCGGGATCGACCCGCTCCGGGTCGAGAAGGACAAGTCCGGCTCGAACATCCTCGTGCAGGCGACGAAATCCCCCGCCCCTGGCCCCGCCCCCGCGCCAAAAAAATCCGGCGGGAACCGCGACATCTTCTGCTCCCTCGGCGACATATCGATGTTTCCGTCCGAGCCGGACGACCCCGCGGCGGGAAAACCCTTCTGGGACTCCTACGACGTCGTGGTCGTCGGCGGCGGACCGGCGGGCCTCGCGGCGGCGCTCGCGGCCAAGAGGAACGGCGCGGAGAGCGTCCTCATCGTCGAGCGGGACAAAGAGCTCGGCGGCATCCTCAACCAGTGCGTCCACAACGGCTTCGGCCTCCATCGTTTCAAGGAGGAGCTGACCGGACCCGAATACGCGCGCCGGTTCATCGAGATGCTGAAGGAGACGGATATCGACGTGCTCCTCGACACGATGGTGCTCGACATCTCCGGGAAGATCGTATGCTGCGTGGGAGAGAAAAGCGGGTACCGGTGCATTCTGGCGAAGGCGGTTGTCCTCGCCATGGGCTGCCGCGAGCGCACGCGCGGCGCGATCTCGATTCCGGGCGACCGCCCCGCCGGCGTCTTCACGGCCGGCACCGCGCAGCGCTACCTAAACATCGAGGGATACATGGTCGGAAGGCGCGTCCTCATCCTCGGCTCCGGCGACATCGGCCTCATCATGGCGCGGCGCCTCACCCTAGAGGGCGCGAAAGTGCTCGCCTGCGTCGAGGTGATGCCCGCGTCGAGCGGACTCCAGCGCAACATCGCGCAGTGTCTCGACGATTTCGGGATTCCCCTTCTCCTCTCCCACACCGTCGTCGACATCCAGGGCATGCCGCGCGTCCGGAAGGCCGTCGTCGCGCGGGTAGACGGCCAAATGCGCCCGATTCCGGGCACCGAACGGGAATTCGAGTGCGACACCGTCCTCCTCTCCGTGGGGCTCATTCCCGAGAACGAGCTCACGTCGAAGGCGGGCATCGAGATGGACCGGAAGACGAACGGTCCCGTCGCGGGAGCGGACTTTCAGACCTCGCTTCCGGGCGTTTTCGCGTGCGGAAACGTCCTGCGGGTCTACGATCTGGTGGACAATGTCTCGCGCGACGCCGAGACCGCCGGGAAATTCGCCGCGGAATACGCGAAAGGAAGCGCGAGATGAGAAATTTCACCTGCATCGTCTGCCCCCGAGGCTGCAAACTCGCCGTCGACGAGACCACCCTCGAGGTGACCGGAAATGCCTGCCCCCGCGGCGCGGAATACGCCCGGAACGAGGTCGTGAACCCCGTCCGCACGGTGACGTCCACGGTGCGCGTCGAAGGCGCCGCGCATCCGCGCTGCCCCGTGAAGACCGCGGCCCCCGTCCCGAAGGCGAAGATGCTCGACGTCGTCCGCGCGCTCGACGACATCGTCCTCCGCGCCCCCGTCGTGTGCGGACAGGTCGTCCTCGCGGATGCCGCGGGCACCGGCGTCGACATCGTCGCCACCCGAGACCTCTAGTGGGCACGGGAGCGGACGGGACGTCGACGTCGCCGACAATCTGCTTGAGGCGTATGCGGGCGCCCCTGTCTGTGGCACATTGAGGGGATGGGCCCGGACAAACGCGACAGCGCGCGGACCGGAAACCTAAGAAACCCGGGAAGTCTAGAGAAGCCAACGAACCCAGGGAATCCCAAAAGCCTAAAAAGCCAAGAAAGCGGAACCGTGGAAGACGCGGAAGTCCGCCGCGTCCGCAAAAACAGCGGTTCCCATATTCGGAATCACCGTCTGTCCCGGTTGAACCGTAATTGCAAACCGCGGACGCGCCATAAATTCAAACTTTCCGCACCGTAGTTTCATTCCGGACGAACCGTAAAATCATCCTCCCCGACGCCGCGACCACCATCCCCCAACAAAATTTTCCGCACCGTAGTTTCATTCCGGATAAACCGTAAAATCATCGGCCCCTACTCCGCGCCCGACATCCCCCCACCAAAACTTTCCGCACCGTAGTTTCATTCCGGTCGAACCGTAAAATCATCGGC
>JAZUKQ010000111.1:0-2720 GCA_045643325.1 Kiritimatiellia bacterium
CGGCGAGCAGCCGGTAGTCGCCCCCTCGCTTCCAGGGGGCGATGTAGACGCCGAATCGGGCCGTGCAGTTCTCGTCCGGGTCGGGAATCATGGGGGACACGCGGCGGGATGCGCCCTGCTTCACCGACAGTTTGCCGTTGGCGTCGGACTGGACGAGGTCGATGCGCTGCAACGCAAGTTTTGCCCGGAAGCGGAGCTTGCCGGTTCCTGGCGCGCCGAGGCGGTCGGCGACATTGGCGACAAAGCCCCATTCGCCGTTGACGCGGTAGTCGCGCCCTTCAAGGTACGTGGTGGCGCCGTCGGGCGATGAAATCTCCACGCTTCCGGGAACCAGCTGCCGGAACGCCCCGCCGAGGATGATGGAGCCGTCGTCGTCGTAGCGCGGAAGCAACGACCAGGTGCTCGACCCGGGCTTTCCGCCGGAAGGCCAGCCCTCAAGTTCCGACCATGTCGGCCGCCAGTTCGCCGGAGCGGGACGCGCCTCGTCGAGGACGAGGATTGCCGGGGATGCAAACGTGACGGTCTGCCCGTCCGAGGTCAATGCGAACGCCCCTTCCGGGTCGCAGGAGAAATCCGCGGAGGCCGCGAACGACTGCAGCGGGACGGAGGCGAGAAGCGCCAGAAGCATGGAATTCGTTTTCATGCGGGCAGTATAGCATACATCGGGATTGCTCTTTGTCATAACGCACAAAATTCGCTATGATGTCGCCGTCTTTGGAAAGGAACGAACCATGTCCCTCGGTTTTACGGAAATCCTGCTCATCATCGTCTTCGTCCTCATCGTCTTCGGAGCCAAGCGCATTCCGGAGCTCGCGCGCGCGATCGGACGCGCCTCCGTGGAGTACAAGAAGGCGAAGAACGCGCTCGCCGAGGAAGGCAGGGACCTCGTCGACAAGGCGGAGAAATCCGCCGAAGCCGAAGCGGAGAAGAAAGAGGAAGCAAAGGCCGAATAGAGTGCCGGGCGATCCCGACATCCCTCTTCTCGACCACCTGACGGCCCTCCGGCGCGCCCTGCTGCGCTCCATCGCGGCCGTCGCCCTGCTGTTGGCACCGGGCTACTTCGCCGCCCCATACGCCATCCGCCGCCTTGTGCGGTGGTGCGTTCCGCAGGAAGCCGGCCCCCTCCACTACTTCGCGCCCATGGAGGCGTTCAAGGTCCAGCTGGAGTTCGGCGCCTTCCTCGCCATCGCCCTCTCCTTCCCCTGGTGCATGTTCCAGATCTGGAGCTTCATCGTTCCGGCCCTCAAGAAATCGGAAAGAAAGTTCATTATTCGCGGGACGCTCCTTTCTTCGATTCTATTCCTTTTCGGTGCGGCATTCTGCGTTGTCCTCATTCTTCCGCTGCTCATGAAATTCTCCGCCGGGTTTTCCAGCAGCGAGCTGATGCCGGTGCTGGGTCTGGAGCCATTTCTTTCGCTGGCCGGCGGCGTCACCCTGGCCTTCGGCCTGATGTTCCAGCTCCCTCTCCTTGTGCTTCTGGCCGTGCGGTTCGGGTGGCTTTCCGCGGCGGCAGTCCGCCACGCGCGGCCCTACGTCTGGACCGCCATTCTCATCCTTTCCGCCTTGCTGACCCCGCCCGACATCGCCAGCCAGCTCATGCTGGCCGCCCCCACCGGACTCCTGTTCGAGGGCGGTCTCCTTCTCGCCGGCATCCTTGAAAAAAACAGGGACAGTTCACCATGAAACGTCTCCACCGAAACTTGTTCCGAGCGGTTGTCGTCCTTGACATCCTGGTTGTTGTCCTAACCACCTTGGCCTTCACATGGGGGGTCCCCTTCGCCAGGCATCTCGCCGACGTCCAGGCGTCCCCGGCGCTTCTCTCCCTGTTTTCCCACGATTGGACCGTAGGAATCGTCTCAAGCGCCGTTCTCTCGCTAGTCATCGTCCACATCGTCTACTCCGTCCTGTACGGACGCCTCTTCTGCGCCATTCTCTGCCCTCTGGGAGCCATGCAGGAGCTGGTCTACCTCCTGTGGAGAAAGGTTTTCCGCAAGCGAAAGATGCCGCGCGTCCCGAATCTGAAACCGCTTCGATATGGGCTTCTGGGACTTTCGATGGCGCTTCTTGCCATGGGATTCGCGGCAGGGTTTCTCTACCTCGATCCATATTCAACTGCCGGAAAATTGCTCCTATTCCGTAGGGAAACCCTTCTCTGCTCCCTCATCGGATTCATCGTTCTCATCGTTCTGGTCGGACTCCAGCGACGCGCTTTCTGCGCCAATGTCTGCCCCGTCGGGGCGCTTCTGGGCCTTCTTTCCAAACGGACCGCCGCATTCCTCGCCGTCGGGGATTCCTGCGTCCACTGCGGGAAATGCGCCTCGGTCTGCCCCGCGGACTGCATCGACGTGAAGGCCGGGACCGTCGACAACGAACGTTGCGTCCGCTGCATGGAATGCGTGGCAACGTGTCCCAAGGACGCCATTGAATGGAAAACCCTTCCCAGAAACTCGCAGGAAGTCCGGGAGGAAACCGAGGACGCCCCCGCTTCGCCGTCGCGCCGGAATTTCCTCAAATGCACGGCCGCCGTCGCTGTCGGCGCCGGAATGGGCGTTGCGCTGGCGAAAACGGGCCTGGTGGCGAAGGCGCCGAAAAAGCCCCGGAATCCCGATGAATCCATGCTTCCGCCCGGTGCGGGCGGCTGGGGACGCTTCTCCACGAAATGCACGGGATGCGGACTGTGCGTCGCGCAATGCCCCTCGCAGATTCTCGTTCCCGCAAAT
>JAZUKQ010000112.1:0-37147 GCA_045643325.1 Kiritimatiellia bacterium
GACCGCTTGGCCTCCGACTTCCCAAATCCGACACGTTGGTCCCGGTCTCCGACAAGCCCGCCGCTTCCGCGCAGCCCGTCGCGATCACGGACTCCGTGAGCTTTCTTGACTCCGAGGACGGCTACCGCACCTACGTCATCAAAGAAGGCGACACCCTCTCCACGATTGCCACCAGTTTCATGGTCTCCAAGGTCGAGCTTCTCCAGCTCAATAACCTGAATATCTACTCCAAGCTCGAGCCCGGGACCTCCATCAAGATTCCCGCCGCGAAATAATCCTTCGCCCGCCCGGAAAGGAGCTCCCGCCCATGCGGCTTGGTTCCCTTCTCATCGGCCTGGGCGCCGGGATGCTGATTCTCATCGGTCTGACGATGGTGTCCAGCGTGTCCGATGCCCAGGCCATCCAGTTTAATAACGACGCCAATCACTTCGCGCTCCACCAGATCACCTTCGCGGCCGCAGGGGCGGTGGTTGCGTTTCTCGCCGTTCCGCGGGTTCCCTACACGTGGCTCAAGCAGAGACCGATCCGGATACTCCTTCTCCTCGCCGCCTACGGAGGTCTGGTCGCGACCTTGCTCTTCGCGCCGGAAGAGGCCGTCAAAGGCGCCCGCCGCTGGATTAGGCTCGGTCCTCTGAAAATCCAGCCCTCCGAGTTCGTCCGCGTCGCGCTCTGCGTCTTCCTCGCCGCCTGGTCCGCCGCGCCGACCCGACGCAACGAGAAGTATGTCCAAGGCATCCTGATCCCAGGGCTTCTCGTCGCGCCCGCGGCGCTGATGCTCATCAAACAGCCAGACTACGGGTCCGCCATCCTGCTCGCCGTCATCACGGGCGTCATCCTCTTCTCCGCCGGCGTGAACCTCAAGCACCTCGCCTTGTCCGCCCTCCCGTGCGCCTTGCTTGTCCTCGGGATGCTCCTCGCCGACACGGAGCACCGCAACCGGATCCTCGCGTTCGTCAAGCCGGACATTCTCTCGAGCGACGAGACGCTCCAGATCGAGGCCTCGCTCAGCGCGTTCCGGCGCGGCGGCCTCTTCGGACGGGGGCTCCACGAGAGCATCATGAAGGAGGGGTTTCTTCCCGAGGCCCACACCGACTTCATCCTCGCCGTCACCGGGGAGGAACTCGGGCTCTTCGTGACGATCCTGGTCCTTGCCGGCTATGTGCTCATCCTCTCCGGCGGTTTCCGCATCGCGCGGGCGACGGACGACAAGTTCGGCAAGCTCCTCGCCATCGGGCTCACCTGCCATCTCGCCTTCGCGGGCGCCGCGAATATCGCGGTCGTCACCCGGTTCGCCCCGACGAAAGGCCTCGCGCTCCCCTTCATGAGCTACGGAGGCTCCAATATGCTCGCCTCGTGTCTCGTGCTCGGCCTGCTTTTTTCCGTCGCGCGCCACGCGCGCGGCGCCGGTCTGTTTCCCCCGCCCGTATCGCTCAACCGCTGATTTCCGTCCCGCGGAAAACCGCCCTACGCCCCGGAAGGGGCCAACCAACCATCAGGAGAATCCCATGAAACTCGGCATGATCAAAAACGACTGCACCGAAGACGCGTTCCGCTACGTCCAAGGCAAGGGTCTCGACTTCATCGAACTGTGCTGCAACTTCCCGGCGGACTCCGACCGTCTCTTCAAAGCCGCCGCGAAAATGGCGAAATGGATCGACAAATACGACATGCCGGTGCTTTCCTGCGGGCGCTGGAACGGCGACGGCGGCCCGCTCGACGCGCAGGGCAAGGTCAAGACGGCCTACGTCAAAGAGTGCAAGAAGCTGATCGACACCTGCGCGAAGCTCGGGTGCCCCGTCTTCCACTGCGGTGTGAACCGCGTCGAGGGCATGAGCCTTTTCCGCAACTACGCGGCGGCCATCGACTATCTCCGCATGCTCATCGAGTACGCGGCCCCGAAGGGCGTCCAGATCTCGACCTACAACTGCCACTGGAACAGCTTCCTCGACAACATGGAGGCCTGGGAGATGGTCCAGGGCGAGCTTCCGGAGCTCGGCATCAAGTTCGACGCCTCGCACTCGGTCGGCGCGGGCCGCGACTACATGGAGGAGCTCCGCCGCTGGGCGCACCGCTTCTGCCACGTCCACGTGAAGGGGGCGCTCCGCGTGAACGGCCAGTATGTCGACGATCCGCCCGCGGGCATCGACATGCTCAACTGGCCGGCGATTCTCGGCATGCTCTACAAGGCGGGCTTCGACAAGACGCTCTCCATCGAGCCGCACTCCGCGACGTGGAAGGACGACCTCGGCGAGCGCGGTCTCGACTACACCATCCGCTACATCCGCTCGCTGATGGTGTAGCCGCCGCCGTCGCCCGTTCCGGCGGCGGTTTCTGTTCTCGGGGATGAGGAAAGGCTCAAGACAGCGGGGCGCGCGCGCCCCCCTGTTTTGTCGGACATCTCCGAACCGCGCGGGCTGTTGTTTCCCCGGGACATTCCCATTTTTGGCTCGGGCGCAAAATGCGACACCCCCTGTCGCCTCGACAGCCCCCTCGGAGGGGGCCGGGCTCGCCCGAAAGCGAGCGCGCGGAGCCCCGAAGACGCCGCCGCCCGCCGCAGGCGCCTCCCTCGAGGGAGGTGGCGCGCAGCGCCGGTGGGTGTTGCCGCCGCCCCCGCAAAACACCCCCAGTCGCCTGCGGCGACAGCCCCCTCGGAGGGGGCCGGGCTCCGCCCGATCGCCGCGCCGCACCTTTGCGGCGCACGGTGTACTCCCCCAGCCGCAAGCGGCAGCCCCCTCGCGGAGGGGGCCGGGCTCCGCCCGATCGCCGCGCCTCCCCGGGTCCGCGACCGCCGCCCGCCGCAGGCGCCTCCCTCGAGGGAGGTGGCGCGAGGCGCCGGTGGGTGTTGCCCCGCCCCGGGCCACCTCTTGCCGCAACGCCGCCGAGGGGTGTACACCGTGCGGCGGATGAGCCGTCGAGCACACTCACGCACTTGCGCACACCCTGCAACGATGCAGCCTATGTCCTCCGCCCGAGCCGATCGCTGTGCGCTGCATCCGCTAAAAAAACGGGAAATGTCGAATGGAGCGCGCGGTCGCGGGGCGATCGCCCTGTCGATTCACACCCGACAACAAATCGGAAACAAGTGAGACCGTTTGGACAAGCGGTTCCCGTCCGGGCCGGTTCAGACCTCTGCGGATATCCAATTTCGAACCGTTCCCGGCCAAATGATATAGACTGTCCCGCGTTCGCCCAATTTCGAATGAGCTCACGCAAAAGGATTGTTTCATCATGGTCAAGTTCCGGGTTCCGTATCGTCCCGCCTCCGGACACATCAAGCAGACATCCCGTTTCCCGGATGTCTGTGCCGCCCCCTTCTCCACCACGCCGGATGCCGCCGGCACCGTTCTCCCCCGCGCGGGAGCCGTCGGAATGATCGCGCGGCGTGTTCAAATCGCCTATGGACCAGGGAAGCTCATCGTCGAACATCGGAATACGCTTTCCAGACGGAATCCGGCGCGTCCGGAATCCGGCGGCGGACAGACACCCCGACGCATGGATCCCCGGAAAACACCGCAAGGGAATCACGCGGACGGAAAGAACAAGAAGAATTCCGAGGCCGGGGTCTTCCGGGAACATCTTCCGTTTCATCGGAGACGCTATTCGCAGATTCCGTCCGTCCGGGGGGAAAGGCAGGATGTGGCCGTTCTGGCCTCGATCTTCAGCCTCGACGAGCGCAGCCTTCTCGATTTTTTTCGAAACCGGCAGACGCCGAACGGAAAAACAGTCCACGGAACGCTTATCTAGAACAGAAAGGAAATCAGCCTATGAAACAAAACACGGAACAGCCTATGGAACAGCGCACGGAAAAATCGATGGATCAGACCGAGAATCAGCCCATGAGACAAAATAAGAAAGAGACCCCGAAGAAGACCCGTTCTCCTCGCCTCCGCGACGGAATCCGCTGCTCCGTCCTCCTCCTCGCCCTCGTCCTCGCGGTCCTCGCGAACGTCCGGGGCCGCATCTCCTCCTCCCGTTTCCAGGCCGAACAGGAAAAGGCGCAACGGGCCCGCTACCAGGAGGAGGTCGCCCGGTGCAAGGTCCAGATCGGCGAGGAGGCGACCCGCTACGAGGCGGAGAACCGCCGGCTCTACAACGAGTTCATGACCTACCTGGACTCCGAGGGAAGCCGCGGATTCGACGCGGCGCGCGCCGAGGTCCCCCGGCTCGCCGGCCAGTACAACCGCTTCGGAAAGGCCTCCGCCCTGGTCAGGAAAATCGCGTTCGACTCGCTCAAAAAGACGGACTCGACCGGCGAGATGATCCGCAAGGACCTCGCGGAACCGCTCAGCCGCCCCTGCATCGAGGCAAGCGCCGCCGTCTGCGCCCGCTACAACCGCATGATTAACGCCATGGAGGCCAACCGGAGGGCGTCCGCCGCGGCCCTTTCCCAGACCTTGGAAACCCTCGGCGACACGGCGCCCATGGAACTGCCCCTGAAACGCTTTCAGCAGCGCGTCGGGGACGTCGAGGCCCGCATCCGCGATCTGGGCGTGGAGCAGGCCCTGACAACGCTGTCCGTCGGGCTGGAGGCCGTGTTCATCCGGAGCACCGTGCGCGCCATGGCCAATATCGCCGTCAGGACCTCGGCGAAGGTCGCCGGGAAGGCGGCCGTCAGCGCGGCGCTCCCGCTGGCGGACGGGCCGCTCCCCATCGGCGACATCATCGCCGTCGTCGGATTCGCCTGGACGGCCTGGGATGTCTGCCGGCTCGCCAGGGTGCTTCCCCGGGAACTCCGCGCGTCCATGACCCAGATGATCGACACACTTCAGCAGGACACCCTCGTCCAAGCCAGGACGCGGGCCGAGTCCGCGCTCGACGCCTACACCCGGGCGGGAAGCGAACTCCGGACGGCCGCACTCTCCACCATCGTCCAGTAAGGCGCCGCGCCCGGACTTCATGAAACCATCTCAACGAAAGGTCGCGATATGAAACATTCCAAGATTCCCCTCCTCCTTCTCTCCGCGCTGCTCCTTTCCGCAGCGTCCTCCGTCCTCGCCAGTCCGATTTCCGGGGCCAAGACCGGCATCAAGGCGCTTCTCCACTACGGCGACGATGTCGCGAAAGCCGCCGCCCGCTGCGGCGACGATGTCGCGAAGACCGGGGCGAAAGCCGCCGCGAAAGAGGGCGGGACGGCGGCATCCTGCGCCGACGACCTGATCGGGGCCGCGGTGAAAAACGGCGACGAATCCGCGAAAGCCGGAGGGGAGGTTCTCGGGCACGGCGCCGACGACGCCGCCCGGCTGGCTTCGGAAGTCCTCGAACGCTCCCGGCTGGTCCAGGCGGTCGCCGCGCAGTCCGACGACGCGCTGAAAGCCGCAGAAAAAGCGCTCCCGGCAGAAGCGGCGCCGAGGGGCGTCCGCCGCGTGCGCTTTCCCAATCCGAGCCCGAAGCAGATCATGGCCGGAGGCGTGGCCGTCGGAACGGTCGTCGCGGCTCATGAAGTGGCGGACGGCGCGCAGACGTTGGAAAGAGACATCGGCGATTCCATCAAGAACGTCGAGCAAAACTCGCCGGAACTCCTTCCGAAAATCTTGTCCGAGCTGACGCGGCCTGCGACCGCCGCGGCCGCGACCGTGACGCTGGCCGCCGTCGGATGCGCCCTGTACGTCTTCTTCCCGCTGATGGCCCGCGCGCGCGCCCGGCTCGCCGCGCGAAAACCGTCCAAAAAAAAGACGCGGCGGGACCGGACACGACGCCGGAAACGCGCGACGCCGCACGACAAGAATCGTCCGGAAAACCATAACCCAACCACAACGGAGTCTGTATGACGAACAACCGTCATGTCAAGATCATCCACGAACTGAGGAGCGTCCCGTTCGACGGCAAGCTCTCCGATATGGTCCGTATCTCCGTCCTCCGGGACGGAGACAGGGATGTCGCGGTCGCCAAGTTCTATTCCGGGAAGCTGCGGGTGTACTGCAGTCTGGCGTTGGTGAAGGCCGCGGGAGACTGGATGTCGACGGAGAAGTACACGGCCGTCGGCAGCACGGTCAAGTTCGGGCCGGAAAAGACCCGGTACGGACGGGCGCTCCTCGACGCCCTGAGGCAGATCGGCATCACGTACAGCAGGCATGTCGGGTCGAGCACCCATGACTACATCGACTGTCTGCGCGCCGTGGTCAACCGGCTCGGGCTGGCGAGCAAGACAAGCCACCATCTCTATCGGGCCGACACGCGGTCCGAAAGCGGGGCGGCGACATGACGGGACGTCCGGACCGGGCAGGAAGATTTCTTGGCGATTCCATGAGCCAACGCGGCGGCATCCCGCGCGAAGCGCCGAGGAACGGGATTCCGTTCCGTCGCGTGGCATCTATGTCTTTTCCCGTGAAGCGGGCAGCATTCGTCCCGTCGCGACGAGGCAAGACCGTGCGCCGCGACCTTTTTCCAACCGCCGGACACCGTTTTCCGCTATAATGGCCGCATGAACGCATCCCTCTCCACGCCGCGGCCGGCGCGCTCCGGCCTGCCGCACCGCACCGCTCCGGACGTCGCCCGATGAACAACCTCGTCTCCGTCCTCGACGCCGACCGGGCCGCGCTCCGCCGCTTCTGGGTTTTCTCGGACCTTCAGCAGCAGGATCCCGAAAACGCGCGCCGCTGCATGCTCGCCGGCGTCGAAGACTTCCTCTCACTGCGCGTCCCCGTGGACGCCGTCTGCTACCTCGGCGACTCCACCGAGGGAAAAAACCTCGCCCACCTCCGCGAAATGGCCGACATGCAGGTCCGCGCGCTCGCCCGCGTCGACGCCCCCGTCTACTACGCCATGGGCAACCACGAGATGGACTACCTCCGCTACGCCGGCGTCCCGGGACGAGCCTGCATCCCCATGCGCGAGCGCATCGCCGGCGAGCCCCAGTGGCACACGACCGAACGCGTCGACGACTGGACGTTCTCGGCGGACTTCGGCGGACTCGTCCTGTTCTTCCTCTCCGACCACGCCGCGCCGGACGGCTCGTGGTGCACGACGCACTGCTACCTCCAGAACCCCGCCCGCGTCCCCAACCCGCACGACGCCGGAACCGCCCGCGAGGAGACCCTGCGCCGGCTGGCCGCGGTCGACCGGCCCTTCTTCACGTTCTCCCACTACGGCTTTCCGGGCGGAAACCGCGACGACGACGAGGGCCCGCTCCAACGGGAACTGCTCCCCCTTCCCCCGAACCACATCGCCCACTTCTACGGGCACAGCCACATCGGCGACGCCTACTGGGGAAAACAGAACGTCTTCCGGCAGATCTCCACCATCGAGCGCTCGGCGGCCACGCAGTTCGACATCGCCTCGCTGGAGAACCGGCGCGGCTCGGCGGTCCGCTCCGCGGTCCTCGAATGGTACGGCGGCCGCCATTACGGCGTCTTCTTCCGCAATCACACGGAAAGAAGATGGGAAAAGACGTATCTGCAATAGAAGGCGGAACGGGACATCCCCGCGCCCGCCGCCGCTCCCCTACTCCGCCGCCCAGACCTCGACGCGGTTGAACGCGGGGACGGCGTTGTAGCGGACGGCGGAGACGGTGAGCGCCTCCTCGTCCGGGAGAAGCGGGAAGAGTCGCCAGTTGCCCCAGGCGTTGCCCAGCTTCACCCACTTCTCGTACTTGGCCCCGTTAAAGGGAATCTCCTTCCCGTCCGGAGTGACGAACCGGAGGCCGAGCTGGAAGCCTTCGGGCAGTTCGCCCATCTGGCGCAGGCGCACGCCGGCAAGTTTCACGGGCTTCTCGAACACGATCTCCTGAGGCTCGCCCGGCGCCGTCTTCGTCTCGACCTTGAGCGCCGCGCTGTAGGCGAGGGAGAGGTTGCCCGCGGGATGCGGGTTGACGCGCGTCCCGACGACCGGCGTGGTGAGGTAGACGGCGCCCTCGGCGTCGCGGTAGACGAGGCCGCCTTCCGGCGCCTTGAGCTCCGCCTTCGGGTCGATGCCGCGGAGCTTGACGGTGAGCGGCGCGGCGTAGACCGTGTCGGGCAGCGAGACGGTCACGGAGTCGCTGGAGGCGGCGACGGTCGCGGCCTCGGCGGCCATGCGGTACTCCGCGACGCGGTCGCTCGGGGCGAGCCAGACGTTGTCGGCGCCCTCGGACCCCCACGTTTTGCGGATGTACTCGAGGCGCTTGGCGGCGGCCTCGTGGTTGCCCTTGCCCTCCTCGCTGATGCCGTGGGTGAAGTCGATGAGCCAGTCGCCCTCGCGGATCTCCTTGGGGAGGCGCCACAGGGGGTCGAGCCCGCCCTGCGACTGCCAGTGGCCGGAGTCGAGCATGAGGCGGCCGCAGTCGAGCCAGTTCACCTTCCGGGTCGCGCCGGCACCGCCGTCTCCGAGGACGTTGTGCGGGCTGTCCGCGTAGCGTGTCCCGAGAAGGAAGCCGTATTCGCGGAGGAAGGGGATGTAGCCGGGGTCGCCGTTGGGGAAGACCATGCCGGTACAGGCGCGTTTCCCGTCCCAGAGGTAGCGGGAGATGAAGAACTGGCCCCAGAAGAACTCGCGGCGGTACATGCCCTCGTCGTTGGCGAGCGCCTTGTCCCAATGAATGCCGGTGGACCAGTAGCCGTGGTTGGCGACGCTCCAGCCGTCGGCAAGGACGGTCTTGAGCTGCTCCAAGGAAATGTTGGTGCCGTTGCCGTTGTCGAGCGCGCAGGCGATGATGGCGAGGGTGCCGGGAAGGCGGCGGAGCGTACCGCCGGGGACGCCCGGAGGCGCGTCGGTCGCGGTGCAGGCGTCGAAGAGGGGCTTGGCGATCGTGAAGGCGCCGGCGGGGTTGTCGTCCATCTCGAACGAGTAGGCCCACGTCTTGCCGTAGAGGAACGTGCATACCTCGGCCTTCGGCGCCTCGGGGGCCGGAGGGAACGACCAGGTGAAATCGGCGGCGACGGCGGCGCCGCCCAGGGCCAGCGCGATGCCGGCGGTGAGGGGAAGCGTGTTCATATCAGGCTGTTTTGTTAGGGTTCGCGACTAGAATAGCGCGAAAACGGCATTTCGGCAACCCGTGGCGGACAGGAACGCGGTCATTCATTTCCCGCGCCCCCGGTTGAAACCAGATATTCCCCATTTTCACCAGGAGCGAAGCGCGACACCCCCAGTCGCCTGCGGCGACAGCCCCCTCAAGGGGGCCGGGCTCCGCCCGAAAGCGGACGCGACGTGCCTTGGCGGCGCACGGTGTACTCCCCCAGCCGCAAAGCGGCAGCCCCCTCGAGGGGGCCGGGCTTCGCCCGAAAGCGGACGCGCGGAGGGGGCCGGGCTCGCCCGATGCCAGCGCCGCCGCGCCGGTTTCCCGCCCGCGCGCCCTTCTTGCTTTCAGGGAGGCGCTAGAACCGGTCGGCGATTTCCTGCAGGTACGCGGCGGTGCCGGCATCGAGGTGATAGCAGGTGCCGTCGGGAGAGGAGTCGCCCCATTTCACCATCGGAAGCTCGTGGGGGAGTCCTACGGCGGAGTTGCCCGAGAACAGGCGGTAGAGCATGCAGGCGTTGAGGTAGGAGCCCCGGTCGTTGGGGTGCTTGCGGTCGTCCGTGTGCAGGACGAGCCCCTCGCGCCCCTTGAGCGCGGCGTCCCAAGCCTCGCCGCAGCGGAGCACTTCGGCGCCGAGCGCCCTGGCGAGGCGGTCGTACTCGCGGACGAGAATGTGCAGCATCTCGGGGAAATGCCGGCGCGCCCAGGTCTGCTCCAGCACAAGACGCGGCACGCCGGCGGCGAGAATGCGGTCGCCGAGAACCTTGCCGTAGGCGAAGAAATCGTCCGGCGTCTCGACGGTGTCCATGCTCTGCCCGTGGAGGACAACGGCGTCCCACGGTTCCTCCAGAAGCTTGTCGAGACCGCCGGCGCGCTCGGGCACGAGCTCGGGGCAGTAGCGGCCGCGGCCGGAGGAGAGGCCGAAGTTGTCGCAGAAGTGCGTACGCATGCCGGAGCCGCCGCGCAGGTAGCGTCCGACGGTCCAGGGCGCTCCGTCGCGGCGGGACAACTCGGAGACCGCTGCGGGAACATCGTTGAAGAATGTGTAGCTGTTGCCGATGAAAAGAATGCGCATGGGACGGAAAAGCGGGAGGTTGAGAGGGCGGGATGCGGGAACGCGGCGCTATTTTGCCCTTCGGACACGACGATTGCAAGCGGAATCAGAAAACACGGCATTCCCGAAAGGTCCCGGCGCGCGCGAACACGGCGGTCAGGGAGCCGGCGCTTCGGCCGAGAAAAAACAAGGGCGCACGGCACGCATCGCGCGCCGTGCGCAGCGGAATCCGTTCCGAGGAACGACGGGGATTCCGGCTATTTGAGCATGAACAGCGATTCGGGGCGGTAGCCGTCCCAGAACGGGAGCAGTTCGGGGCCGATCCGGCCAAGCTGCCAAGAGGAGTATCCGGCATCGGGATACGCGGCGATCCAGAGCTTGTCGTCCGCGGTGAGTCCGCTCGTCGCATCCACCTTTTCAAGATTGGCGTCGATGTACCCGTTCAACGCCTTGCGGGTCGAGCGGGATTTGTAGCCTTCGTCCTCCGCCGTATAGATGCTCTCCATGACGACCACGCTCTCGGTGGTGGTCGTGTAGAAGTTCGTCGTCATGAAGAAGCAGTTCATACAGCCGTACTTGCGGCCGTCGGACGTACCGACCTTCGTGCGGAGACGCGAGAACGCCTCGCCCGTGAAGCCGGCGTCGCCCGAGGCGGTCGCCTGCGCGCCGTAGTTGGCGCAGTTGTAGAACATGATCTTGGTGTCGCCATGGCCGGTGTTCATATCGGCACCGCCGCAGAACCCGCCGGCGTCGGAACTGCCATAGATGTCGCCGTAGTTGGCGCAGTTGTAGGCGAAGACCGGGTTCTGGTTGTAGACGCTCTCGAAGTACCCGAAGAGACCGCCGCTGCAGCCGTTGGCCGCCGCAAGCGGGGTTTCGGGTTCGGCGCACACGGTCGCGGACCCGACGTTGCCGCGGTTCACGCAGCGGTTGAACACCGTGGCGCAGCCACGGTAGAAGCTTCCTGCGAGGCCACCCATACGGAAGCCGGCTGTGCCCGGCGCCGGGATGTCGCCGTTGTTCGCGCAGTCCGTCATGTACAGGACGCCGCCCTTGCCGGAATTGTTGGCGCTGCGCTGGCCGAGGATGCCGCCGATGTACATGCCGGACGTGCCGGTGCCCACCGTGGCGGTGATGTCGGCGTTGTTCACGCAACGGAGGATGTACATGTTGAAGGCGTATGTCGAATTGAACACGTCGCACGTGCCGACGATGCCGCCGATCTTCGCCGCCGCGTTGCTGTAGGTGATGATCGCCGCGTTGTTCGTGCAGTCGGCGATGGGGGCCAGCGTCTCGCCCTTCAGCACGGCGCCTTCGCCGTCCATCGGGGTGAAGAGTTCCGAGCGGTAGATGCGACCGACGATGCCGCCGGCGCCGTTGCTCTTCTTCTGGCGCAGCGTAGCGCTTTCCGCCGTCGTGCAGCCGACGATCGAGCCTCCGTTGGAGACCTGGCTCGCGACAAGGCCGATGTAGGAGGAGTCGCCCGAGGAGACCTGGATGTTCTGGATGGTCACATTGGCGACCGTGCCGCCGCAGACGTCCATCGCCACCATGCCGTAGTTCTTGCTGTTGCCCAGCGTGATAGCGTTCAGGCCGCCGTCCACGGTGAAGTTGGAGGCCGTGCCATAGAGTTCGTTGAACATCGGCACGGTGCCGCTGTAGTAGATCGTATGGCCGGCGCCGTCGAGATTCGCGTAGAAATCGACGCTCGTCCAATCCGACCCCAGCGTGATGTCCTGAGACAGGACAAACGTCACGCCCGGAAGCTCCTCCGCGTTGATCTTCTGCTGGAAGTCCGCCGCATCCGCGATGGTCTGGATCGCGCTGACGAACACGGGATACACGTCGAGATCCTGCGTGATGTTCGAGAAATCCGCGCTCCAGCCCGAAAAGACGAATCCGCTGAGCGTGGGGGGCGTCGGGGCCTCGGCGGCGAAGCCGTGGGTGACGGTCTGGCTTGAGATGACCTCTCCGCCGATGCTGTCGGAGTAGAACCTCACGGCGTACTGGAGCAGGCCCTGCTGGTACTGCGCCGTCACCGTCGTGTCCGCCTGGACGTTCACGACTTCGCTCTGGGACCATCCGACGAACGTGTAGCCGTCGCGCTCGGGATTCTCAGGCGCGAAGGCCTGTCCGCCTTCGCCGACGAGCACCGACTTGAGGACCGATCCGTCCCAGTCGACGAACTGCACCGTGTAGGTCACCGGGGCCGCTTCGTCCGGCATGATCTTGAGGATCGGGTAGCTGTGCCCCTGCTTCCAGAGGTCGCAGTTGTCGTTGAACGCATTCAGCATGGAGAGATCGGACCCGTCGACCAGGCCTTCGGAAACCGCGAACACGGAGTTCGACGCCGTGCTGGAATCCGTGACCAGCGCGCCTTCGGCGTAGTTGCCGATGAGCGTCTCGGTGGGATACGCGCCGCCCTCGATGTGGACGAGCGGATAGCTGACGCCCGAAGACAGATAGCCGATGGCGTCGGCAGGAACCTGGCCGAGGCAGCGCGGGGTCACAGCGCCCGTGTTGATGCAGGAATGGATGTAGGTCTTTGTCCCGGCGTAGCTTGAATTGTGCGACAGCGTGCCGACCAGGCCGCCGGCGTAGTAGCCCGTGATATCGCCCGTGTTCGCGCACCCCGTGAGGGAGACCGTGACCTTGATCGGGGCCTGGAGCATGCCGACCATGCCGCCGACGCCGACGCGCTCGTCGCCCGTCGAGGCGATGTTGCCGGTGTTGATGCAGTCCGACATCGTCAACTGGCCGTTGGAATGGGCGCCGATCAGACCGCCGGTGTACACGGCCGTCGTCGCGCCGCTTCCCCAGGAGAAGTCGCCGAAGTTCGCGCACTTCTCGACGGTGACCACGCCCATGTGGCCGGAGTCTTTTGCGCTGGTCTGGTTCGCGATGCCGCCGAAGCCGCAGTTCGTGCCGGAAAGGGCCGCCGAGGAGAGGTTCGTGCAGCCGATGAAGCGGATGTACGCCAACTCCGAACCCGAAGCCCCGCTGGCGACCGCCGACCCCACGATGCCGCCATAGTACATGCCGTAGGAATTCCCCCTTGAAACGACGGCCTCCATCACGCAGTGGTTGAAGGTGATCGTCGCACCGGCTCCGCTCGCGGTGGCCGCGCCGACGAAACCTCCGTGCAACGCGACACCGATCTGGTACTCGCACGTGTCGTCGATCCGGCAGTCCTGGACCAGTCCCGACCCCGTCACGGTCATTGAACCGATCGCGAAACCGACGTTGCCGGCATTCTTCGTGTTCTTGAGCGTGCACCCCGTATAGGTGACGTTGCTCACCACCACCGAGGACGCGTTCACGCTATCGACGAGGATTCCGGCGGGGACGGCGGCATACGTGACGTTCGCGCCGTCGACGACGAGGTTCTGGATGGCGATGTCGCTTGTCACATTGCCGAAAAGCGACGTCGTGAGACCGGTAAGCTTGTGTCCCTGGCCGTCGAGGGTTCCGGCGAAGTTCGCGGCCGTGGCCCAGGCGGACATGTCGATGTCGGCATCGAGGGCGACGACATCGCCCGCGCCGGCGCTGGCGACGGCGGTGGTGAGATCGCCGACGGTATTGACAGTATAGGTGGCGGCCCGCGCCCCGATGGCGAAAAGACATCCGGCGAGAACCATGGAGTGGTGTGTGTGTATCGTCATGGAATGAATTCCCTTCGGTAACTGCATACAGTTGTGTCGAATTCTGTGTACGAGCATACACAAACGAGAAGAAATATGTCAAGTCTTTTTCTGCGACAGGTCCGCGCGCCCCCCAAAAAAAGAGCGAATTGCCGGTCCGTCGCCCGTTCTATCGCTTGTCGCCCGTCGGTTGCCGCTTCGCGCGCTCCGCGACTTCTTTTCCCCCTCCGAAGGGGTGGAAGACCGCCGGAAGGGGCGTCGCCGGAGGAAGGGAACCTCTACCCTTCGCGACCATGGAGAGAGGCCCGGTTTCAGACCGCGTGTAGACGAACGGGACGATGCAGCCATGGAGCGAGGAAATCACGCCGCGCACGGCGCCGATGCGCTCTCCGAAGAGGGCCGCGATCCCGCGAATCGTCTTCTCATGGTTGGCCTTGCGCAGACGCACGTCCAGACGGTCCCGCAGGGCCAGACGACGGCGCTCCAACGCCGCGACGATGTCCGCAATCCGCGAAATCGCCATGTCGCCGACGGTATAGGGAGGCCGGCAGGAGGTTCCGTTCATAGAAACGGCCCGTATTCTACAGCATGTCGCAGGAGTTGCTGGTCGTCGAGCCGTTTCATGAACATGAGGTAGGCGATCTGCTCGAGGACTGTGACCGGGGAGGTGATGCCGCCGGTCCAGAGGTCGGATCAGATCTTGTCGACCTTGCTTCGGATTTCGCCTGTGACCATGGGAGGGACGCGGAAGGAGTGGAAAGACATGCCGGCCGCAGACGCGCCGAGGAAACGTCCGTATTGCAAACGGGAGGAACCGCGGGCAACCGGACTTGGTTTTCATTTTGAGGCATTTGCTATTGCCTAACAAAACAGTTTCCTCTACACTTTTCCGCATGAAGACCTTTGGGGTCGCCTGCATTTAGGAAATCAACCATGAAACGAATCATCCTCGCCGCCGCTCTCCTCCCGGTCGCCGTCCTCGCCAAGGACTCCCGCTGGACATCCACCTCCGATTCCTCTTGGGAAAACGACGGGAACTGGACCAATGGCGCTCCCGGAAGCGATTCCGACGATACGAATCTCGACGGCGCCTATTTCCGCGAGAACGTGCAGACATCGGTCCTGCTCGCCTCCGACCGCTATCTCGGAAAGATCCAGTTCCAGAGCAACGGAGGCAACGCCGGATCGTTCACCATCGGCGAGACCAACGGTCCCGCCATCCATCTGTGCAACACGGCGAATACCTACGACGTGACCTGCAACGCAGGAAACACCCCCGGCATCGTCAACACCATCGCCGCCCCCCTGCAAATCTACAGCATCTACCAGTTTCTCAGCCAGTCGACAGACCCCTCCTCCATCCTGGTGCTGAACGGAATCTCCTGCGGGCGTCCGGACGTTTCCGTCGGGGTGCAGCTCAAAGGCGGAAACCGCGGTGAAAACATGGTTCTCGGCCCCGTTGAAAACGGCCTGGGGACCGTGGAGGTGATCAAGCTCAACGATGGCTGCTGGATCCTGCGTGGCGACAACACCTACACGGGCAACACAACCATCTACGGCGGTACCCTCATCGCGGGCGACGATGTCCCCGCCACCGGAGCCGGTCCTTTCGGCAACGCCTCCGTCAACAAGGTCCGTTTGGGCCAGCCCAATCCGAACAGCGCCTCGACCGCCACACCGGTTTTTCTCCTTGCCGGAACCCGCCCGGACGGCGAGCCCGTCACCTTCGCCCGCAACTACGAAGTGCAGGCGAACAACAAGGAGGCGACCTGGCCGCAGCCCATCATTCTCGGCGGCGCCAACACCGCCGGAACAACCCGCTTCACGGGCGACATCAGCAACTACCGCCCGCTCAACCTCGCCTGCGCCACAGGCGGCCGTTGCTCGTTCGAGGGCTCCTGGGCCTCCGTCCGCTCCAACCGCGGCACCATCTGCATCGGATGGGACGGCATGGATGGAACGGTTTCTCTTGTGAGCAACCTCTCCGCGCAGTCCGGTCTCATCGTCTCCAACGGCACGCTGGAGGTCAACGGTTCCGTCACGACGCCCTTTGACGTCCCTGTCAGCGCCGGCGCGACCGTTCGCGGCGCCGGCACGCTCAACACGAACCTCGTCGCCGAGGCAGGCGCCATCCTTTCCGGCGGCACCAACGGCGTCGGCACGCTCACCATCAACGGCAACGCCACCCTCGCCTCCGGCGCCATTCTCTCGCTTCCGGCGACGGACACGGACGCGCCTTTCCTCTCCGTGACCGGCGAACTTTCCCTGGACGGAGCCATGCTCCAGACCGAGCGCTTCGCCGCCGATCCGGTCCGTCGCATCGCCGCGGTCCATGCCGAGGGCGGCATTGTCGGCACGCCGGACCTCTCCGCCCTGCCCAAGGTGTGCGCCGTCGACATCACCGAGACCGACATCGTCCTCTCCTTCAAACAACCGACGATTCTGCTGATTCTGTAGAAACCGTGCGAAAAGGGGGGACGTTTTCTCGCCGAGCAAGAGCCCCCCGCTCGTTTTCGGCGTCTACGGGTTCAAGGAAGGTCGTGACCGACAGACGGTCTACCATGCCCAAAGGACAACTGCGACGCGGGACTATCGGCGCGGCGGGGCAATGAATCCAACACCATGAAAAAACAGACATACATCATCTGCGAAAAGCTGACATCGCTGAGAAAAGACGGGGAGGAGTATGTCGTATCCGCCACGGAGGGAACGATCAAGCAGCTCATGTGGCACTTCAAAAACAAAAAGGCGGACATCGAGGCGCGGAAGTATCCGTCCGTGAAGTCCCTAATCCGCGCGTTGAACGCGTCTACGAAATACTTCGAGTATTTCGAGTTCTCGGGCGACGTGCGGCGGCTCCGCGAGGACAAGTTGATCGATTATCTGTACACAGACTTGAACCGTACGCTCTGGCAATGGATCAAGTGGCTCTTTTCGTAGCGAACGTCCCAAGAACACCGAAACGCTTTCCCTCGTGAGAAAAAAAATTCAGCGGGACAGACATTTCTTGAACAGCTTCCCTAGTTGAAACCAACCATGAACAAGACGCTTTCCGCGCTTTTCCTCCTCCCCGCCGTTCTTCTTGCCGCGGAGCCTGTCCCCGTCCACCTCGACCTCACCGCCGAATGCCGCGCCCTCGCCCCGTGGGGCAAGGTGGAGACTCTGCCGCAGGAGGGGGCCTCCCTTCTCGTCGACACGCTCGCGAGCAAAGGCGCGTGGAATCCCGCCTTCCGCTCGGCAGAGTCCTTCTTCGCCCCCGGAAAGACCTACGAGATCCGCTTCCGCTGCGACATCGAGGAGCAGGCGGACGACGCGTACCTCCTCCTCCTGATGCGTCCCGCCGACGCCCCGAACCACCTGCGCGACATCGCGAATCTCGAGGTCTACGCCACGCCGAAACCCGACGGCTACGTCCGCTTCCGCATCAAGATGCCCCCGTCCGGAGACAAGGCGCGCCAGACCTTCCAGATCCACACGTTCAAGGGCCTCCGCGCCCGCGTCTCCGACCTCACCGTCCGCGAACTCGCGCGCGACACCCTTCCCGTCGACCAGCCGCATGACGCCCCGGACGCCGCCTCGTGGGCGGAGCCGACCGGATGTCCCGACTTCACCGTCGACCCGCCCCAGGCGCCGAAGAACACCTACGACGCCGCGGACTTCGGCGTGTCGCCGGATTCGCCGGACAACGCCGCCGCCTTCCAGGCCCTGCTCCAGACGGCCCGCAAGAACCGCCCGGCGAAAATCGTCCTCGCCCAGGGCGTCTACCGCTTCGGCGACGGCGCGGACCTGCTCATGGACACCACGTTCGACGTCGAGATCGACGCCAAGGGCTCCACGTTCCTCTTCCACAAGACCAAGGGCAAGCTCTTCTCCATCCACCACTCCGAGCGCGTCGCCGTGCGCAACCTCACCATCGACTGGGACTGGGACGCCGACCCGCTCGCGAGCTTCGTGGAGGTCGTCGGGAAGGCCGACGACGGCGCCTCCGTCGACCTTCGCTTCGTCGAGTACGAGGACTTCCCGCGCAAGGACGTCCGCATCGGCGACCTCGCCGAGGTCGATCGCGACACGCGCTTCATGCCGCCCGGCGGCGGCCGCCACGTCTCCTTCGAGTTCTTCAAAGGGCGCGAGGCGCCGGACAAGACCGAGTGGATCGCGCCGAACGTCCTGCGCGTGACCGCGAGCGCGGCGCGGTTGGAACGCTGCCTCCCCGGGCAGTTCTACCTCGTGCGGCACTACGTGTACGACATGACGGCGTTCAACCTCATCAACGACAAGCACCTCACGTTCGACAACGTCCACGTCGTCGCCGCCCCCGGCATGGGCTTCCTCGTGAGCGGCTTCACCGAATACCTTCAAATCCTGCGCTCGAGCGTCCACCCCGCGCCGGGCTCCACGCGCGGCATCGCGGCCACGGCCGACGCCATCCACGCCGGCTCCTCGCGCGGCCACATCCGCATCGTGGACACCGTGCTCGGCGGCGGCGGAGACGACACGCTCAACCTCCACGACGGCAGCGTCTACGCCCTGCGCCTCGACGCCCACCGCGTCCTCACGCTCAACCACAACAACCTCCCCGGGAACTACTTCTGGAAGGGCCACCGCGTCGAGTTCCGCGACGAGGACTTCTCCCCCGCCGCGCCGCAGCCGGAGGTGGAGGACGCCCGCTTCCCGCGCGGCTTCACGGCGACGCTCGCCGAGGTGAAGCGCATCAACCCCGGACGCGGCCAGTACGAGCTCGTCTTCGAGGAGGAGCTCCCCGAGCCCGCCGGACGCGGTTTCATCCTCTACAACCGCAACTACGGCACGCACGACGTCCTCGTGCGCGGCTGCACGTTCGACCGGTTCCCGCGCGGCATTCTCCTCATGGCCGACAACGCGACGGTCGAGGACTGCACGTTCCACCTCGGCAAGGCGGGCGGCATCAAGATCGAGAGCGGCTACACGATGAAGGTCTGGTCCGAGGGATACGGCGCGGGCAACGTCGTCATCCGGAACAACCGCTTCCAGACGGTGAACCAGATGGGGCGCTACGATTTCGAGGGGCGTCCCGACATCTACGTGAGCTCCTACCGCATCGTCGACCCCTCGATGGACAAGGCGCGCTACCCGCTTTTCCACGACATCCTCATCGAAGGCAACACGTTCGAAGGCACGACGGGCGTGCCGGTGTACCTCGCCTCGGCGGGGCGTGTCATGGTGCGGAACAACACGTTCGACCTCACCGCGCCCTCGCCGCTGCCGGAGCCCTCGCGCGGCGGCATCGCCATGGACAGCGCCGCGGACATCGCGATTCTCGGCAACACATGGATCGTCCCGGCCGACGGCTCCGTCGCCCCGCGCGTCCACTTCGATGCCGAGAGCGTGGAGCGCGTGACGGTCGAGGGGAACAAAATCCTGCGCAAATAGCGGCATCCCGGGGAGGCGCGAGGCGCTGGCTCGGAGCAGCTCCGGCCCCCTCCGCGAGGAGGCTGCCGCGCTAGCGGCTGGGGGTGTTTTGCGGGGCGGGAGACAACACCCGCCGGCGCTTCGCGCCACCTCCCTCGAGGGAGGCGCCTGCGGCGGGTTGAAGCGCCGCTTGGGCACCACGCGTCCGCTTGGGCGCCGCGCGCCGCTTTCGGGCGGAGCCCGGCCCCCACGAGGGGGCTGCCGCCGCAGGCGGCTGGGGGTGTCGCATTTCGCGTCCGGGAGAAATCGGGAATATCCAGACCTTGTCCCGGAGAGGGGCGAGATGCTACCATGTGGGATCCCCCGACAAACGACTCATGAACAAGACTCTTCGCGCATTGTTCTTCCTCGCCGCGGCCGTCCTTCTCGCGTCCGCCGTCTCCGCCGCCGAACTCCATGTCGGCGAGGGACAGGAATTTTCCACTCCAAGAGCCGCCGCCAGGGCCGTCAAGGACGGCGACACCGTCGTCATCCACGCCGGCACGTACCACGGCGACGTCTGCGCCTGGAGCGCCGACCGGCTCACCATCCGCGGCGAGGGCTCCGACAAAGTCTTCCTCGAGGCCGACGGTCAACTCTGCATGGGCAAGGGCATCTGGGTCGTCTCCGGAAGCGGCGTCACCATCTCCGGCGTCACCTTCCGCGGCGCCGCGTGCCCCGACAAGAACGGGGCCGGCATCCGTGTCGAGCCCTCCGCGACCGGCCTCACCGTCCGCGGATGCGTCTTCCGCGACAACCAGAACGGAATCCTCAGCGGCACCGGCGACGGGTCGATGACCGTCGAGTTCTGCGAATTCGTCCACAACGGCGCGGGGGACGGCTATTCCCACAATATCTACATCGGGAAAATCCGCAAGCTGATCTTCCGCCACAATCTCTCCCACCACGCGCCCGTCGGCCACGGCCTCAAGAGCCGCGCCCTGGAGACCGTCGTCGAGGGCTGCCGCTTCGACGACGGCATGGACGGCCGTTCGAGCTACCTCGCCGACTTCCCGAACGGCGGCAAAGTCGTCGTGCGGGACTGCTGCTTCCGCCAGTCTCCGGCAGCCGAGAACGGCCGCATGGTCTGCTTCGGTCTGGAGGGAAGTCTCCACCCCGACGGCGGCTTTCTCCTTGAGAACAACACCTTCGTCAACCTCCGCGAGTCGCCCGGCTCCTTTGTCGTCGCCGAAGGCATGACGCCCGTCGCGCGCGGAAACACCTTCGAAGGACCGGGCGACGGCCGCCTCGAGTAGAGAAAATCTTTTCCGGACGCGCGGCCGGCCCGCCGTCCTCCCCGCCATGAACTGGATCTGGCTCTCCGCCTCCTCACATCCCGACCGTCTCCGGTCCCGCGGAACCTGCTTCGAGCGGAATCCGCCTCCGGGACAGGCCGGCATCACGGTCTGCGAGTTCGCCGCCGAGGCGGACTTCCCGGCGCCGCCCGCGCGCGTCCGCGTCGTCGCCAGCGCCGACGCCGCCTTCGCGCTCTCGCTCAACGGCCGTCTCCTCTGGACGGGTCCGGCACCCGTCGGAGGCGACTGGCTTCCCCTCTCCCGCATCCCCGCCTATTACGCCGACGAGGCGTCCCTCGACCTGACGGACGGCGAGACCCATTTCGCCTTCTCCGCCCTCGTCCGGGCCGACCCGCTCCGCGGCACCGAGCTCTCCACGACCCGCGACGGGTTCGCCCTCGACGCCGAGTTCTCGTTCCCCGACGGGGCCGTCCGACGCCTCGGCACGGACTCCGCGCCGGTCTGGCGCGTCCGCCTCCGTCCCGATTTTCTTCACGGCTCCTCCTACGACGGACGGATTCCCGCCGCGGAATGGGAGCGTCCCGAGCCCGTCCGCGACGTCTGGCACGCCCGCATCGCCCCCGTTCCCGTCTGCGTTCTCCGCCGCGTCGAGCCCGCCGCGAACGCCGAGATACTCCTTCCGCCAGGCGCCGAGTCCGGCCCCGTCGACATTCCGTTCGACCGCATTCACGCCGCCTACGTCCTGGCCGAGGCCGACGCGCCCTGCTCCCTCTCCATCGACCTGTACGAGAAAGACGCCTCCAACCGCCATGCCCACGAGGAGGTCGTCCTCGACCCCGCGGCAGGCCACGGCGTCTTCCGCTCCCTCGCCCTCCACAGTGTCGGCGGCTATCTCTGCCGACTCCGCAATCTCTCGCCCGACCGTCCGGCCGCCGTCCGTCTCGCCGCCCTCGCCTCGGAATATCCCGTGACGAAGGAAGGCCATTTCAGGTCGTCCGACCCCGGGCTCGACGCCGTCTACGAGGTCTGCGCCCGGACCCTCCGCGTCTGCCGCCAGTCCATGCATCTGGACAGCCCCAGGCACCAGGAGCCGCTCGCCTGTACCGGCGATTACGCCATCGAGGCGCTGATGACCGCCTTCACCTTCGGCGACATGCGCCTCGCGGCCCTCGACGTGCGGCGTACCGCCGGCACACTCCTCGTCAACGACGGCCGCCTCTTCCACACCGCCTACAGCCTTCTCTGGGTCGGGATGCTGCGCGACGTCCACGACTTCACGGGCGACGACACCCTTCTACGCGACTGCCGGCCCGCGCTCGACCTCCTGCTGGCCCGCTTCCGCACCTACATCGGCGCGAACGGCCTCGTCGACTCGCCCCCCGACTACATGTTCGTCGATTGGCTCGTCTTCGACGGCTACTCGATGCACCACCCCCCGAAGTATCTCGGGCAGACCGCCCTCAACGCCTTCTATCACGGGGCGCTTCTCGCCGCCGCGGAAATCTTCCGCCGCCTCGGCGACCCCGGCCGGGCCGCGGCACTTCTCGACGACGCCGCGGCCCTCCGCGCCGCCTGCGACGCGCGCCTGTACGACGCTCGGAAAGGTCTCTTCCGCGACGGGCTCGGCGACGCGGATCCCGGCGAGGGCCGATACCGTCCCGCCAACCCCGTGGGACGGGTGCACTACTCCCGCCACGCCAATGTCCTCGCGGTCCTCTACGGACTCCGCGAAGGTTCCGGCGCGGCCGAGCTTCTCCGGCGTGTCCTCCGAAGCGACCTGCCCGACGTCCAGCCCTACTTCATGCACTACGTTCTCGAGGCCGTCGACCGGTGCGGTCTCTTCGAGGAGTTCGGACTCTCCCTCCTCCGGCGCTGGATTCCTCTCGCGGAGGAATGCCCCAAGGGACTCAAAGAGGGCTGGCACGCGCCCGAGCCGGACTATGCGTTCGACTACTCCCACGCCTGGGGCGGCACCCCCGCGTACCAACTTCCGGCGAAACTGCTCGGTTTCCGGATGCTTGAGCCGGGATTCCGCCGCTTCGAGCTCCGCCCCCGGCTTTGCGGTCTGGAGGAATTCGACATCGAGATTCCGACCCCCGACGGCTTCCTCCGCTGCCGTATGGAGGAAGGCCGGGAACCCGTCATCGAGTTCCGCTCCGGCCGGTCCTGACCGCGCCGCCTGCCCTCGGTTTCCGGCCGGCCCGCCGCGGAAGCCCGCGCCCCCGTGTCCCGGAAACGGGTGCCGCGCGGCGTCACAGATCCACCCGCGCCCGGGTGGCCGTGAGAAGGAGCGCGGCGGAAATCCGCGCGAGCGGCACGCCCGAAAGCCGGTGCAGCGCCTGCCGGTATGTCTCCATCTGGCCGGAATACGTCTCCTTCATACGGGACTCGAAGTCTTCGGCCGTCTCGCCGGCCCGGAGACGGTTGGACTTGTAGTCGTAGAGCTCGACGCGGCGGCCGTCCCCCCCGCCGCGGAAGACGACGCGGTCGAACGTCCCGGAAATCCATTCGTTGTTCCAAAGAATCTCGAACGACCGCTCCCGCCAGAGTCCGGCCGCGTCCGCAGGGCGTTCCAACGCGCGCCGGAACGGCGAGTCGCCGGAGAGGTCGAGTTCGTTCACGGCGATATCCGCCGGTTGCCCCGCCCCCGGGTCGATCCAGTCGATCCCGGCCAGGCGGTCGTGGAGCGAGGTGCCCCGTTCCGAGGCGCGGGGAGCCGAGGCGAAGAGGTTCGCGGCGCTCTGACCGAAGGGATGGGCCTTCGAGGGAGTGCGCCGGCGGATGGACGGGACGGACGCGGGGGCGGAGGCCGTGCCGCGCGCCGTCTCGGGAACCGTTTTCTCGTCCGGTTCCCCGAGTTCGGTCTGTTCGTACCAGCCGGCCTCCCCGAGCTCGAAGGGGAGCCCGGAAAGCGCCGCCTCCAGATATTCCGGAAAAGACCGGTCGCCGTCGGACTCTTTGGAGGGCTTGGAGCGCGGCGGAGGCAGCGCGAAGAAAAGCTCCGCCTTGGCCCGGGTCGCGGAGACGTAGAGGCGGCAGAGGTCCTCGAAGGTCTTCGCGTCGTTACCCGCCTTGAAGGCGTTTTCCAGCGGCCCGACTCCTTTGCGGAGGCCCTCCGAAACGTACGGGAAAACCCAGGCGGGCGGCACGGCGGGATCGCGGAGAAACTCCGGGGGCTGAAAGCTTCCGAGCTTCGGCTCCGAAAAACCGCCATTCGCGCCCTTTTTCGGGAAAACGGGAACGAACACCTGGTCGAACCCGAGCCCCTTGCTTCGGTGCTGCGTGAGAACCTTGACGGTGGAGGAGTCCGCGAAGTTCCGCTGGGTGCGCGACTCCACGAAACGTTTGAAGTCGAACAGCGTCCCGCGCCGGTTGGCGTTGGCGGAAAAGTCGATCGCCGCGGCGACCAGCGACTCAAAACGGGCGCGCAGTTCCGAAGACGCCCCGACGGCGGGAAGCGACGCGAGAATCAGCCCGGACCAGTCGCGGAGCGCGGAGGCGAGCCCCTTGCGCGAGACGTCTTCGGCGACGCGGCGGGACAGTTTCGCCGGGGTGTCGAGCCGCTCCCCGGGGAAAAGGGTCTCCACGAGCGGGGTCGCCGCGACATGCCCCCATTCCAAGGTTTTTCCGTCGGGATGCTCGGCCAGTACGAGAAGGTCCAGCAGCGCGCCGACGACGGGAGTGTCGTCGATGGAGCTCTCTCCCTCCCACACGGCGGGGATGTCGCAGAACCGGAGGACGTCCGCGGCGAACGATCCGTCGTCGTTGGACCGGACGAGCACCGCGGAGGTCAGCCCGCGGTGCCAGGGCCGCGTCTCCCGCAGGCGGCGGACGACAGGGAGCAACACGTGGAAACGGATGTCGTCGGTGCCGAGGGCGTCGGCCTCGGCCTTCGCATCGGGGTCGTCGGGCGCAGGCCCGCGCTCCACGCGGACATATCCCTTCCGGTCCTTCTCGTGCGAGGAGTGGCATACCCAGAAGGATCTCCAGAGGCCGCACGCGTCGGCGGCCTTGGACGAACCGCTGAAGGAGCCCTCCAACGCGGCCCCGTCGAAGACCCGGTTGACGAACTCGGAGATCTCGGGGCGGAAACGGTAGGACTCGGAGAGGTCGAACAGCGTGTACTCTCCCGAGGCGCGTTCGGCGGAGAAGAGCCGGCTGTCGCCGCCGCGCCAGCCGTAGATGGCCTGCTTGACGTCGCCGACGACGAACAGCGAGCGGTCGTCGTCGGACTGCTTGAGCTCCTCCACGGTCGGACGCAGGGCGTCCCACTGGGAGGGGGACGTATCCTGAAACTCGTCGAGCGCGAGATGCCGGAACTGCGTGTCAAAGCGGTACTCGAGGTCCCGCAGATGGCCGGAGTCGCGCCGTCCGAGCCCGGCGATGAGGCGCGGAATGTCGGAAAAACCGAGTTTCCCCTGAGAACTTCCCTCGCGTTCGTAGGCTGCCTCCAATTTGAGGAGGAGGACGTAGAGCCCGCGCATGCGGCGCAGCGCTCCGGACAGGGCGACGGCCTGGGCGCGGAGGACGATGTCGCGAAGGGCGGAGGTCTGCGTCCCGAGGTTCAACTTCTTTCCTCCGCAGGTGACGATTCCCTCGCCGGACGAGGCGGCGGCGAGGAAGTTCTTCACCGGCGTCGCGGCACCGCTGGAGAATATCCGCTCCGGCTCGCGCGAGAGGACATCGCAGAACGCGCCGAGATACTCCCGGCACTTGGCGAATTTCTCCCCCTCGCACATCGCGCCGACGTTCTCGCGGAAAAGTTCAGCCTTCTCCCGGATCTGCCCGCGGGCGCTCTCCTCGTCGAGCCGGAGCAATCCGAGAAGTCCGGCGTTCGCGGCGTCGCCGAACAGCGTGTCGGGGTCGCCCCACGCGGTCGGGGACGGATGGTCCAACAGCGAGTCGCGCCATGTATCCAGATTCTTCACCGCCTTGGTGAAAAAGGACTTGGAGCTCTTCTCGCCGTCGGCATAGCGGAAAATGCTCTGGAGCTGCTCGAAGTCCTCGGGTCTGTCGCTCGTGAAAACGGAGGCGACGACCTGCTCGCGGAGCAGATCCAGGTCGTCCGTGTCGAGCATCTCCATGGGGCCCTGCAGTCCGACTTCCGTCGGGAAAAATTTCACGATCCGCCCGAGGAACGAGTCGATCGTTCCGAGCATGGAACGGTGCTGTTCGGCGAGGAACGCGCGAAGGGCGGCGAGGAACACGCCCGCGTCCAACCCCGCCGGATAGCGCGCGGCGATGGCCTCGAGGAGTCCGGCCGGGCAGCCGTCGCGGAGACTTTTCGCCTCCCGGGCGGCTGCGGGGGCCGAGGCCGCCGCGGCGGCGAGGCGCTGAACGACGCGGTCGAAAATCTCGGCGGCGGCGAGGCGCGAGAAGGTGAGCGCCGCGACGGTGTGGGGAGGCTCGCCGGCGAGCAGCAGGCGGATGACATGCGAGGCGAGGGCGAACGTCTTTCCCGTGCCCGCGGAGGCGCTGATGAGGAAGTTGGATTCTTTGGACATGGCGGTCAAATCTCCTCGGGGATGGATTCGCCGGAACGGAGGGATTCGCGAAAACGGGTTTCGGCGGCGGTCTGGTCGGCGTCCCATTCTGCGGAGAGGCCGTCCTTGATGCCGGCGGGGAAAAGCCGCGCGTAGGCGCCCGGCAACTTGACGGTCTTGTGCGGGAAGCGACCCGCCTGGACGGCGCGCACGACGAGCTCGGCGGTCTTCCGGGCGGCCTCAAGCGCCGGCCGGAGAAACTCGGGCTCGATGCCCAAGGGCGCGAGACCGGAGTCGTTCGCGGAGTCGCCGAGCACGCAATAGGCGCACTGGATGGACGCTCCGGCGGGAATGCCGCCCCCCCGGGCGCCCTCCGCCGCCATCAGAAGATAGAGCGGAAGCTGGAGGTCGTGCCAGTACTTCGTCTGTCCCTTCCTCGCCTCGAACGAGGGAAGCCCGTAGACGGCGGCGTCCGGCCCGAAGGCGGGCGGCACGGAGGCCTTCATCGAATCCGGAGCGTCCCGGGTCGATCTCCACGTTTTGTAGTCGATGACCCGATATTCGCCGGTGTCCGCGTTGCGGTCGATACGGTCGACCTTGCCGCGGACCTCCATCCCGCGGATTCCGATGGAAAGTCCGCGCTCGGCGGCGACGATGCGCCAGCCGTCGCGGCGGAATCCGGCCTGGAGGTCGGCGAAATACGCCATCCGCGCGAGAAGCGATTCCTCCTGAAGCCGGAGAATCGCGGAGAAGGCCCGTCCGGGGACCTCGAAACGGTCTTTGAACGCGGCGCGGACCCTGTCCTCGAGAAATTCGCGGATCCTCGCCGGATCCTCGCTCTCGCGCATCTCCTCGTCTTCCGCGAACGCCTGAAGCGCCTCATGGCAGAGGGTGCCGAAGTCTTGGGCGGGGATTTCCAGAACGCTTTCCGTTTCGACGGCCTCCTCGCCCAGCGTCTTTTGAAGATAGAAGAGGAAGGGGTTCGCCAGGTAGGAGGAGAAGGACGTCGCGTCCAAATGGTCGAACGGCCGTGTTCCGGGACGGGGAATCCGGAGCCGCCACGACGCGGGGACGGGCGGCACGCCGCCGGACGGGACGGTCTCTGGGTCGCGGAAGAGGTCCTTCGCGCGCCGGGGGAGGACATCGTCCGGACAGAGGAAGAGAAGCCGCGAGGGCTTGCGGACGTCGCCGCCGGCGTTCTGCTTTTCCAGGAAGACCTCGACGTCCCCCGGTTCCCGGGCGGTCAGCAGCGAGGCGAAAATCGCGGTGTCGCGGGCGAGCCGCTCGTCGTTGGACCCGAGACCGAGCGCGCGGCGGACGGGATCGGGCAGGAACGCGTCGCCCACGACGGCCTCGGGAACGCATCCCTCGTTCAATCCGGCAAGTATCATCCGGGGCTCGCGGCACCACGGCAGCTCAAGCCATCCGAGGAGGGGCTTCGAGCCCTCGGCCGCGTCGAGGCTGTAGGTCGCGGAGAAAAGCAGCGAACGGACAAGGACGACCCGCTCGCGCTCATCCAGCAACGAGTCGAGAAGAGGAGATACGCAGGACCGGACCGCCTCCCGGACGGCGAGCGCGGCGGCGGCGAAATCGCGGTCGGCCGGGCGGTCCTCGCGCAGTTGACGGTCGCGGAAGAGTCGCTGCAGGACGGCGAGCAGGTGGTCCACGCTGCGGGGGGCGATCCCCTCGGGCGGACTGAAAAGGCCGTCGAGGCCGCGCAGCGCGGCGAGGAGGCATTTCTTGCCGGCGCGCTCGGCGAAATAGCGCAGGTCGGACCAGACGCGCGGCAGATGCGTCTTCTGGAGCTCGTCGAACTCCGCCAGCGCCGGCGCGACGAAAATTCCCTTTGTCTCGAGGTGCGTCCGGACGTCGGCCTCGCGGAAGAAGCGCGCCAGCGCCACGCAGGAGGGGCCGCTCTGGAGAAGCGTCCAGGCAAGGTCGATGACGCGCCCGAGCGATGTCTCGCGGAGGTTCGACGCGGCGGCGTTGTGGACGGCGACGCCGCGGGCGAGGAAGGCCGACTCGAGGTCCGGGAGGAGTTCTGGATCGAGCATGGCGAGGACGGTTCCTTCGCCGGGCGACCTCAGATAGGACGCCGCGACGTCCCGGGCCTGATGACGGCTGTCCGGCGCGAGCCGGATCTGCCCGTCGGCCAGCGGAAGGACGGCCGGAAGGGCGCCCGGAAGCGGACGGCCCCAGCCGTCGAACGCCGCCGGCCCCTCGTCGCCGGTCTGGACGAGGACATGTACGGGAACGCCGGCGTCCGCGAGGCGCTCCAACGCGGCATAGAGCGCCGGCGGAGCGTCGAGAAGCGGAGGCAGGACGACTTCCTCCGCGCCGACGGGAACGGCCGGGCGGGCGACAACGCGCTTGCGGAGTTCGTTCGGGTGCGCGAGGCCGTACTCGCGGAGAGCCGCGAACAGTTTCTCCTCCAAGGCGGCGAAATCCTTCCAGCGGGCACGTTCCTCCGGCGGCAGAGGCGCTTCCGGGGCGGGGAAGTCGCCGGACTCGGCGCGCGCGGCGACATCGGCGACAGAAAGCGCGTTCTTCCGGAGTTCCTCCCAGACAGAGACGAGTTCGGCTCCGGTATTGACCCCCCATTCGAACGTGAGGCGCTGGGGGCCGGTCCGTCCGGGCGCGGAATCGTCGCGGGGGCGGGCCTTCGGCGGAAGCAGCGACACGAGCTCCTCCTCGCCGATCCCCATGAGAATCTTGGCGAGAAGCGCCGAAAGCTCGGCAGGCGAAGGGAGCGCGTCCGCGCCGTCGGACAGCGCGTCGAGCAACGCGCTGGGCGGCAAAAGGCGCGGGGGGATGACGGCCCCCTCTTTTTCGGCGAGCGCGAGACGCAGACGGCGTCCCGCCTCGCCGGTCGGAACGGCGAAGACGAGGTGGTCGAGCGTGCGCGCGCCGCTCGAGGAGTCGACCCGCGCCTGCGTCAGGAGCCAGTCGGCGACGGCGTCGGCCAGCGGGCGGGAATCGGGAAGCCTGTGGAGTGTTTTCATGGGAATGGGGAGTTCACGAGGGGATCAAAGATGTTTTCAGGGGCTACCCGCGCGCGATTCCGGCGCCGGTCAGAACACTGTGGCCGCTGCCGACCTTCGTCACCGTGATTTGCGTCCGGATGCGCTCGGCGACGGCGGCGACGTGGCTGATGACGCCCAGCAGACAACCGTCGCGCTGGACGCCCTCCAGCGTGTCGATGGCGCGCTCAAGCGCCTCGCCGTCCAGCGTGCCGAAGCCCTCGTCGAGGAAAAGGCTTTCCACCGACACGCCTTCCGAGGCCATCTCCGAGAGTCCGAGCGCCAGCGAGAGGGACACCTGGAAACGCTCGCCGCCCGAAAGGTTCGCCAGCGAACGATGTTCGTCGGCCTGGTCGTGGTCGACGATGTCCGGAAGAAGCCCGATTTCGCGGTTCCGGGCGCCCGGCACCATGTCCTCCGGAGCCAGGAACAGCTCGTAGCGTCTGTTCGACATGGCCTGCAGACGGGGATTGGCGAACTGGATGAGCTCCTGCAGGGTCAGATACTGCACATAGCGGCGGAAATTGCCGCCCTCGGGTCCGCCCAGCAATTTGTCAAGGGTAGCCCAGCGTCCCGCCACGTCTTTCGCCCGTTTCAACTCGTCCTGCAACGTCCCCAGTTTCTTCTGATTGTCATTATCGGTCCGGAGCGTGTACTGGACGAACTCGGCATGGTCGTGGGACCGGGCCTTCTCGGCCGCCTTCGCCGTGAGTTCCTCGGCGACGTCCTCGAGGGCGCGCTCGGAACGGCCGGGGGCGGAGGCGTGGTCCCGCGTCTCCTGGTCGAGGGTGGCGCGGCGGCCGGCCAGCCGGGATTCCTCGTCGCGGAGGGCGTCGCGACGGGCACGGGCCTTCGCGACGTCGCCAGGATTCCAACGGGCGCCCTGCCATTCCGCTTCGTCCGCGAATCCGTCCGCGGCGAGCGCGCCGGCGAAGGAGGATTCGGCCTTCGCGAGGTCATCTTTCGCGCGGGACGCGTTGGCTTGGGCCGTTTGGTATTCCGCCTCGGCCTTGGCGATTGCGGTTTTCGCGGCCTGAAAGGCGGCGTCCGTCTTCGACTTCTTCTCGGCGGCGGCGGCGCGCTTGGCCTGGATGTCGCGGTCGTACCGGTCGACATCCGCCGGGATGCCGAGGACCCGGAAGTCCTCCATCGCCTGGTCCAGAGCGGTCTGGGCGGCGGCGGCCCGCTGTGTGCAGTCGGCCAGCGCCCGCTGTGCCGCCGGGAGTTCGGTCTCTGCCGCGGCGAGCGCCCTGTTCTGCTCCGCTTCCGTGGCCGTGGACGCTGCAAGGTCCGTATCGTGCTTGGCCTTGGCCGCATCAAAGGCGCTTTGCGCGCCGGAGAGGGCCCTCTGCGCCGCAGCGGTCTTGCGCTGGGCCTTGGACGCGGCGTCCTTGGCGTCCGCGACCGTCTTTTTCGCGTCTTCCAGCGCGTCCTGGCAGTCCTTGAGCTGGGCCTCTTCCGCCTTTTCATCGGGAAGGGCCTCCTGCAGCGTGTGGTAGACCTGGAGACAGAGCGGGCAGACATCGCCGTCATGGAGCTTCGCGCGCTCCTCGTCCAGATTGCGGACCTTGAGGGCGGCGTCACGTTTCTTCTGCGCGGCGGCGATGGCCTTCAGAAGTCCGGGTTCAGCGGCCGCGAACACGCCTTCCGCCGCCACAACGGCGGCATCCGCTGTCGAGGCCGCCGCCCGGGCGTCGGCCTCGGCCTGCCGCGCCTGCGCCAGTGCGTCCGCCTTCGGATTCGTCCAAGAGCCCAGCGTCTGAATCCGCGCGCGCGCCGCATCCAAGGCGTTCCGGGCGTTCTGGATGCGCCGATGAACGCCGTCCAGGGCGTCCCGCGCGGTCTTCTCGGCCGCCTTTTCCGCCGAAAGCGCGGTGGACAATTCCGCCCGCTTCGTCAGCAGGGCACGGGCCTGCCGAATGCGGGGCTGCTCGACATCGTAGGCGGTCTGGGCCGCCGAGTCGGCCTGGGCCGCGGCGTCCGCCGCGGTCTGGGCGGCGGGAAGCGCCGCCCGGGTCTCTTCGAGGTCGGACCGACGGTCCGAGACGGCCTTCTCGGCGGTCTCCTTCCGCTTGCGCAAACCGGTCAGCGTGGCGAAATCGGAGGCCAGTTTCTCTGCCTTGTCCGCGCGGTCGAGGCGCGCCGCGTCCGGGGCGAACTCCTCCTTGCCCTTCGTGAGCGCGGCCTCCGCCGTTGCGAGCTCGTCGGCGCGAACCGCCAGTTTCGCATCCGCCTCCAGCCAGGCCTTTTCCTGGGTCAGAGCCTCGACGACGGGCGCGAGGTCCCGCTCGGTCCGACGGCCCGCTGCGAGCTCCGCCTCCTTTGCGGCCCGCTCCTCCGGGGACAGTACGCTGACCGCGCCCTGCTTCGCCTCCTGGTCACGGACACACCGCTCGGCCTTTTTGCACTCCTCGTTGACGCGGGCGCCAATGCGGGAGTAGATGCCCGTTCCGGTCGCCTGCTCGAGGATGAAGGCGCGCTGCGTCTCGTCGGCGGAGAGGAACGTGTCGAAGTGTCCCTGGGCCAGCAGCACCGTGCGGGTGAACTGCTCGAAGGAGAGGCCGACGGTCTGCTCGATAAGGGTCTTCGTGTCGCTGTTTTTATGCCGCGAGATGTCTTTGCCGCCGGGGGCCACAAGGGACATCTTGAGGTCGGCGAGATCGCCCCAACCGCCTTTGTTTTTGCCCCTCCCGACACCGCGTCTCTGACTCCAGCGGGCGGTATACACGCCGTCCTTCGTCTGGAACACCACCTCGGAGAAGCAGTCGCCCGTGTTGCGCGTCAGGACCTCGTTGTCTTTGCCTTTGATATCGACGCGCGCCGTCTTGCCGTAGAGCGCGAGGGTGATGGCGTCGAGCACGGTGGTCTTGCCGCTCCCGGTGGGACCGGTCAGAAGGAAGAGCCCGTCGCGGAAATCGGGCTGGGTGAAATCGACAGACCAGTCGCCGGCGAGGGAATTGATGTTGCGGAATTTGAGTTTGAGGATTTTCATAACACTAAAGGGGCTCCTGGAAAATCGGGGCGAGCATGTCGAGATAGAGGTCGATTTCGTCCTTGGAACGGGCATCCGCCTCCAAACGGTTGCGGGCGACGTCCTGCGGACTCAGATGGCGGAGCGAGCCCTCGGCCCGCAACGCCTGCAATCCGCCATTGCCGGGGACCGCGTCGTGATTGCGGGACCATTCGAGAACAAGCACCTGCGTGTCCTTGACGAGGGCGTCCACCTCCCCCCTGTGCATATCAAATTCCCCTTCGTATTCGGTAATGTCGATGCGGACGAAGGCGGGCCGCCCTTTCCGGACGAGGGCCGCCACGTCCTTCTTGACCTCGTCGGGCGAACCCCGAAACGTCACGAGCGGTTGGAACACGGGAACCTCGACGCGGCGCAGCGCGACGGGCTCGCCGTGGCGGGAGCCGAACTCCGCCACAACGACGGACTTGGCTCCCTGACTTCCCTCGTCGAAGCTCATGGCGAGCGGGGAGCCGCTGTAGAGGATACGGGACGATTCCCCGCCCACGGCCTGCGGAAGGTGCAGATGGCCCAGCGCGACGTAGTCGGCCGCCGGAAGGACGTCGGCGCCCATCGTGTCGAGGCCGCCCACCTGGGAGAAGCGGCCGCGCTCGGAATTGTCGTCCGAGTACTTCGACCCCTGGAGGGCGCAGTGGCCCATCAGGACGACAGGGCAGCCGCGGCCCTTCTCCGCGCAGGCGTCGAACACGCGCTTGTAGTAGGACTGGAATCCTTCGCGGATGCGGTCGGCGCGCTCGTCGGAGAGGGGCAGCGTGGAGACGTTGAAGCAGTCGGCGTCGGACAGGAAGGGGACGGCGCCGATGGCGAGGCCGGGGGTGCCGTCGGCGGCCGGGAGGACGGTCACGAGCGCCTCGGGGTGTTCGCGGTCGGGCTCGGCGACGACCTGGACGCCGAGCAGGTCGAGCACGCCGCGGGTCGAGCGGAGCACGGCGGCGGAATCGTGGTTTCCGGCTGTGGCGACGACACGGGGACAGAGATTTTCGGCGCGGACCGTGCTGTAGAAGTCGTAAAGGCACTGCAGCGCCTCGTTGGAGGGCGTGCGCGTGTCGTACACGTCGCCGGAGATGAGAAGCGCGTCGGGGCGCTCCGTGCGAAGGAGATCGAGAAGCCAGTTCAGAAACCGTTTCTGCTCGGGAAGGCGCTCCTGCTCGTGGAAGCGGGCGCCGAGATGCCAGTCGGAAGTATGGATAATTTTCATAATGCGAACTCTTTCTTTTGGGAATTATATCAGATTACGGTTTTTGCGTCCGCGCCCTGACGAAATTAATGACTTGCCGAAGAAAACGCGCTCCGGAAACTCGCGGCTCGGGATTCAGGGAGGGAGGTGGCGCGAAGCGCCGGTGGGTGTTGCCTCCGCCCCCGCAAAACACCCCCAGTCGGCTCCGCCGCCAGCGCCCCCGCCGAGCCTTTGCGGCGCACGGTGTACCCCCCCAGCCGCTGAAGCGGCAGCCCCCTCGCGGAGGGGGCCGGGCTCCGCCCGAAAGCGGACGCCGAGCCTCCCTGGGGCCGCGACCGCCGCCCGCCGCAGGCGCCTCCCTCCGAGGGAGGTGGCGCGAAGCGCCGGTGGGTGTTGCCTCCGCCCCCAGAAAACACCCCCAGTCGGCTCCGCCCTTACTGGACCTGCGCCCAGAGGAAGCTGTAGAGCATCGCGTTCACGCCGATCGTCTCGTTGATCGTGAACTCGCTGTTGCATTCGGCGGTGCCAGCGCCAATGTCGCGGTAGCGGCGTTGCATCGGGATGTCGTCGCCGCGCGGATAGCCGTTCGCCGAACCGCGCCCGCGGGCCGTGCTGAGGCCGAACACCACGAAGCCGGGCGTCGGATCGCCGCGGAGGTCCGGCTCGGAGTAGAGCGAGGGCGAGATCTGCGGATGGAGCGGCGGACGGTAGCCGTGGCCGGTCACAAAGGTGCGCGAGATCGCGTTGCAACCGAGCTGGAAGTCGGCGTTGAGCGAGATGCCGTCGAGGAACTTCGGATCGCGGTTCAGGAACCACGCGCGGACGAGCGGCTCGGCGCGGAAGCCGCCCGCATTGCCGGCCGCCCAGTCGAACCAGAGCCCGCCGCGGTGGGGGCCTTCGAACCGCTCGGTCTGCCGCTTCGCGACCTTCTCGTACTCGGCGCGGAAACGCGTCCGGAGGTCCGGATCGAGCTTCGGATCCTCGTAGAGCGCGTAGTGCCAGATCTGGCAGTGCATCGGATAGGTCCGGAACGGCAGATCGCCCCAGACGGCCTTGCAATCGACGTTTCCTGCATGGCGCTTCACCTCGGCGAGATACGTCTCGTCCTTCGTCGTGAAGTAGAGCTCGCTTGCCGCCCACAAGCCGCAGCCGCGCTCCTCGCGGTCGTCCTTGGCGGCCGGCTGGCGGTTCGCCCAATCGTACGCCTTCTTCGCCGCCTCGGTGAACGTCGCGGCCTCCTTCGCGTCGTACTTCGCGTAGTGGCGCGCGAAGGTCGCGGCGACGGCGGCGAACTCGAAGCTCGAGAAGCGGTCCGGCTTGAACCAGCCGTAGTCGTCCCACTGGAGGTGGTTCTGCCGCGCGCTGTCGCACTGGTTGCAGCGGCCCTTGTGGGCGCCGCCGTCGGGATACTGCGTGTCGCGGTAGAAGCGGAGCGCCCAGTGGGCCTCGTCGAGCACGTCCGGGATGCCGTTGCCGCTCTCGGGAAGGTCGAGGTCGCCGTCCTTGAACGCCTCCGGGAACATTTCCCACGCGTCCATCACGACCTGCGTCGCGCGGAGGTGGTAGGTGAAGCAGTCGTCGTCGCCCGCGTCGTGATAGCCGCCGGTCGCGCGCTTGAAACCGGTCTTGTCCGCCGGCACGGTCGCGTCGTCATACACACGGCCATTCACGTCGGTCCAGACGTGGCAGGCGGGGCGGTTCACCTTCGACCACGGGGCCTTGAGCTCCTGTCCGCAGCGCTGGTGCAGGAAGACTCGGTTGACGTCGTAGTACATCTTGCGGAACTGCTCCTTGTCGCCGACGGAGAACGGCTCGGACCAGCCGAGACCGGACACGCGGATGCGGTAGCTGCCGACGCCGAGCGGCGCGAGGTCCATCTCGTAGACATCCTCGCCCGTGAACTCGCGGCAGCGGTTCTCGCTCTTGCCTTTTTCGGTGTCGACGCGCAGTTTGATCTCGCCGTCGAGCACCTTCTTCTTGCCGTCCGCCGTGTAGATTTCAAACGTCTTGTACATCGAGAAGTCGACGGTGCCGAGGTCGCCCGCCCACCAGCCGAGGTAGGCCCAGCGCTCCTGCGACTTCGGGAAATACGAGACCTGGTTGAACTTGAACGCGGGATTGACGGCCGTCATGTCGTAGACGAGGTCGACGGACTTCTTCATGCCGTCCGCGAGCTTTTCGGCGGCGACGGTGTAGGTCTTGCCCTCCGCGAGCGGTTTCTCAAGCGGGATGTAGACCGTGTGCGCGAGGAGCATTTCGCCGCGGAACTGGCCGATGGAGCCGTTCCGGTCCTCGTAGGAGAAGCGGCCGAACGTCCCGGGCACGAACGCGGTCTTGTAGGCGGGGTCGTCCTTCGAGGTGATGGAGAACGGCTTCGCCGCGAGCGCCTCCGCGACCCGCTCGGGCGACGGGCGGGTGGAACCGGTGAGCGCGCCGTCGATCGTGACCGCGAGGAGGTCTGGCTTGATGAGGTTCACTGAACGGATGCCGCTCACGAATCCAAGCTTCACGGCCTCGGCGTACTTGAGCTTCGCCTCGCCGGCGGTCTTCTCGTCGTAGTAGCCGTCCGGGACCTGGGGCGGATTGCCCCAGACCTCGCCCTCGCGCCTGGACTTGTCCTCGCGCGGACCGAAGTAGTCCTCGTCGTCGAGCGTGATGCCCCAGATCACGGGGCTCGCGTTCATGAGCTTGGACGCGAGCACGATGGACGTGATCTCCTTCTCCGGATGCGGATTGTCGCAGCGCGTGCCGAAAATCGCGATGAACTTGTTCCATTTCATCGAATAGACGTTGCGGCTCATGTGGACGGGCCACGCGTCCTGCTCGTGGTTCTGCCACCAGGCGAACGCCCACCAGGGCTGGAGCTGCACCTCGACCGTCTGCGGGAAATCGACCGAGGAGCCGTCCGCGAACTTCACCGTGTAGACGGCCGCGGGACCCTTGGACGCATCGCAGCCCGAGTCGAGCACCTCGTTCTGGAAGAAGTAGATGTACTTCGCCTTCTTCGACGGGACGGCCACCTCGACGGTGTCGGCGACCTCAAGCGACTCGCCTTCGCGCCCTTTGAGGCGGATCACGTCCTTGCCTCCCGACGTCTTCGGATCGAGGAAGAAGAAATGGTAGTTGTTCTTGAACTGCTCGCCGACCGGCACCGGCGGGTAGGTCTCCATGTCGTTGACGCCCTCGTCCGACCAGCCGCCCTGGCCGTTCCCGGCGATGCCGTCGTCGGCGCGCGAGCAGTTCGCGACCCCGGAAATATCGACGAAAAACGGCGCCGCGACAAGCTGCGACGAACAAACGGCGGCCAATGCCGCGGCAAACGAGAGGGAGCGTTTCATGGGGGATTCTTTCTTTTTGTCCTTGCGCGGCATTCTACAGAAGCCGAGATTCCTGTGCAATGGGGAAATCTTCGGACCTTCCAGAGGCACTACGGAGCTCCGAGGGGACAGACCTCCAGAGCATTGAAAATAGCTCCGCCGGCTGTCAAAACCGGCTCCACGGCCGTTCCGCCTGCTTCGCGGTCTGGAACCGCACTCCTTCGCCCCCGGGTTTTACATCCCGTGGTTGTGTTTTGCGAGGTCGGCCGGAGCGGGTGCGAAGGCCTCTTTGCCAACCGTTGAAGCCAAGCAACGGCACGGAGACGACCGCCTCGCAGCGCACGGAGAAGGTGGTGGTGGGCTCGAAGGCGTATTATCCGACGGCCTACACGGACGCGACGAAGGACGCGAAGTGGTACAACGGAAACACGGGCGATTACCGCGACGAGAACGCTTCGCACTCGATCGTCTTCGATCTGTCGACGCTGAAGGAGGGTCGCAAACTCATATCGCTCCGCGTCTGGCCGCGCAACGACGGCATCATCGAGTTCACGCGCTGCCGCCCCGGCAAGATCTACACGTCTTCCGACGCGGCGGCGTTCTCCGAAGACACCGAGATGTCGGCGGGCGACCGCGACGTCTACGCGGTGTCTTCGTCCGAGATCTCCGCGGTGAGCTGGACGCAGTTCGCGCGGTTCCAGGACGAGTTCTTCGATTTCGAATCGAAAGTCATCAACGTCCACGAGATCGTTCTCGAAGGACTGCCGAAAGACGCGCGTTACCTGAAGATCGACCGCATCGCCTACGACCAA
>JAZUKQ010000113.1:0-7209 GCA_045643325.1 Kiritimatiellia bacterium
TGACGAGGGCTTCGGCGAGGCGGAGGGCCTCCTCGTAGGTTCCGAGGAGCTGGTCGCGTCCGTAGAGGCGGAGGTCGACGGCCACCTGGTCGTTGCGGGAGCGTCCGGTATGGATGCGGCGGCCGAGGACGCGGAGGCGCACGGTGAGCGTGCGCTCGATGGCGAGGTGGCAGTCCTGGTCGGCCTCGGTGATGACGAATTCTCCGGCGCGGGCGGAGTCGGCGATGCGGCCGAGCTCGGCGACGACGGCGTTGCGCTCTTCCTTGGAGAAGAGCCGGGGGGAGAACTTCATGCGCGTGAGCATGGTGACATGCGCGGCGGAGCCGAGGCAGTCCCAGGCGGCGAGGTCGAGGTCGAGGACAGGATCTTTGCCCACGGTGAAGGAGAGGACGTCGGGGTCGATGGCGCCGACAGTGGTGGAAGTGGCCATGGAAGGACGGGTTGGTGGGGTGAAAAGACGGCGGACGGCGCGGGCCCGGACGGGCCTACCGGAACCGGTGGGAGATTTTTTCGAAGAGCGAGACGGGGTAGCGCGCGCAGGACGGATAGAAATAGACGCCGGCGGCGGGGTAGTCGTCGAGGTCGAGTTCGACGCGGAGGGGCGTCCGGGGGGGGAACGTGGTATAGAAAAGCGCCACGTTCGCGCGGGCGTACTCCTGAGTCGGGACGAACGCGTAGTCGACGTCGAACCGGGTGCCGATGCCGACGGAGGATTCGGTGAAGAGGGCGGACTCGACGGAGGAGCGCTTGACGACGGCGCCCGTGTCCGCCTTAAGCGTCACGGGAATCTTGAACGCGTGTCCGGATCCCTCCGGCCCCGAGACGGTGAGGGTTCCGGAAAACCCGTGCCGGCGCGCGAACTCGGCGTCGGTTTCGGTCGCGTTCTGAGTGTCGGCGGCGAAGCGCAGGAAGTGGATTTTGTAGGGGTAGGAGAGGGTGAAGACCCGGTTGGTCCCGGTAAGGAGGACGCGGGGGGAGCGGATGCCGTCGATCCGGACCTCGGCGGACATCTGTTGGTCATAGAACCGATAGCCGTACTCCGCGACGATGCCGAGAAATACGAGGACTGCAAGAATCGTGAACCAAGGGAGGCGGCGCATGGCGCGAAAACGGGGGAAATCGGTTGAAGTCTGTGCTGGAATCGTCGAAACGGTCCGGGGGCTCCCGGAGCCGCGCTCCGGGGACCCCGGCCGGGCGTCAAGGCTCGTTCGCCGCGGACTTCTCGGCGGCGGAGCCGGCGGGGGCGGTGGCGGCCTCGTCGCCGATGGCCTCGGGGGGCTGGATCAAAAGGTCCTCGTCGGCCTCCCGGTACTGGGCGAGCATATAGCCGTCGTCGGCATGCCACCAGAGCCAGACCTCCTCGTCCCAGCGGATGGGCTTCTCATCGAGGAAGAAGCGGGAGTGCGACTGGTTGACGGAGAGCCGGTATTCGCCGACGCGGACCCAGTAGCGGGTGTGCGAGCCCTGATAGACGCAGTCCTCGACCTTGCCGCGGAAGACGTTGAGCTTCGGGTCGTCGCCGGGATGGGTATGGGAAATACGGATTTTCTCGGGGCGGACGGAGAGGTGGACCGGGCTTCCCTTGCGGATATGTTTGTCGTTGTAGGCGGTGATGGGGGCGAAGTCGGAGAAGCCGAGCCGGCAGTAGGAGGAGTCGAGCTCCTCGGCGACACGGCCGTCGAAGAAGTTGGTGTCGCCGATAAAGGCGGCGACGAAACTGGAGTGGGGCGCCTCGTAGATGGCGGCGGGAGTGTCGATCTGCTCGATCTTGCCCTTGTTCATGACGGCGATGCGGTCGGAGAGCGACATCGCCTCGCCCTGGTCGTGCGTGACGTAGATGAAGGTGATGCCGACCTCGTCGTGGATGAGGTCGAGCTCGATGAGCATGTGCTGACGGAGCTTGAGGTCGAGGGCGGCGAGAGGCTCGTCGAGAAGGAGGACCTGCGGCTTGTTGACGAGCGCGCGGGCGATGGCGACGCGCTGCTTCTGGCCGCCGGAGAGCTGGTGGGGCTTCTTGTGCGCGTGCTCGGACATCTGGATCATCTCGAGCATCTCGCCGACCTCTTTCTTGATGAGGTCCGAGGGGCGGTGGGCGATTTTCAGTCCGAACGCGACGTTCTCCCAGACGGTGAGATGCGGAAAGAGCGCGTAGGTCTGGAAGATGGTGTTGACGCGGCGGTGGTTCGGGGGGATGTCCGTGATGTCCTGGCCGTCGAGGACGATGCGGCCGGTGTCGGGCTGCTCGAACCCGGCGAGCATGCGGAGGAGGGTGGTTTTGCCGCAACCGGACGGACCGAGCAGGGAGAAGAACTCACCCCGCTTGACCTCAAGAGATACATCATTTACCGCCGTGACGTCACCGAATCGTTTGGTCAGGTGGTTGAAAGACAGGAACTCGGACAACGGAATACCCTCCAAAGGGGGACACGGCGGAAAGGCCGCGTCCCCTGTTCATAAACAAGGTTGAAGCGGGAAAAGATTGTGCCACAAGTCGGGGGTTCGCGCAACCGGGAATTCGCGCGCCGCGCGTGCGTTCTTCAGTACGCGCATTCTGTGTTCCCTTTTCGGCATTGTGCCTTGCGGAATACCAAGGTAAGATATTTCCCGAGCCCCGAGAAACCGTCACGGAATGTCTGGCGGTCTTTCGGACATGAAACGAAGTCTGTTTTTGAAGGAATGTTTGCCATGATTCGCGCGATTGCTCTTTCGGTTTTTGTGACGGTTGGAATGACGGGCGCCCTGCTCGCGCAGGACGTGGCGGCTCCCGTGGCGGAGACGAACGCCGTCGAGGCGGTCGAGGCGGTCACCGCCCCCAACGAGCTCGACCAGCCGGTCGAGGAGAAGAAGGACAACTGGGAGGCCGTGATGAAGTTCGTCAACGACCTCGGCCCGACCTGCGGTCTCGGATTCGCGATCCTCTCCGTGCTCGGCCTCGGATGCGTCCTCGAGCGTTTCGTCAACCTCCGCCGCTCCCGCGTCGTCCCCGACGGTTTCACCGCCGAGGCCATCACGCTCTGGAAGAAGGGGGACATGGACGGGGTCTCCTCGTACTGCGCGAAGAGCAACTCGATGCTCGCCCGCGTGACGGAGACGCTCATCGAGCACAAGACGAGCGACTATCAGGAGGCGAAACTCTTCGCCGAGGACAAGGCGGGCCGCGAGCTCCGGCTCGAGAGCCGCAAGTCGTCGCTCATCGCCATCGTCGCGACGGTCGCCCCGATGCTCGGTCTCTTCGGCACGGTGCTCGGCCTGCGCGACGCGTTCGGCCGCGTGGCCGCCGTCGGCGACATGGGCAACCCCGCCATCCTCGCCGACTCCATCAACCTCGCCCTCGTGACGACGGTCGTCGGCCTCGCGCTCGCCATGCCGGCCCTTCTCGTCTACAATTACTTCAAGGACCGTCTCTCCCTCTACGGCGTCATCCTCGAGGAGGAGATCTCCGACCTCGTGAACGGTCTCTTCATCCGCAAGTAGTCCGGTCGAAAGGAGAGTTGCCATGGCCATCCGACATGAGGCCGAGGAGAACGTCGATATCCAGCTGACGTCGCTCATCGACTGCGTCTTTCTGCTCCTCATCTTCTTCCTTGTCTCCTCGCAGATGAAGAAGATCGAGAAAGAGCTTCCCATCGAGCTTCCGAAGGCGAACGCGACCCGCGAGGTGAAGGCGGAGAACGGTCTCGTGACCGTCTCGGTCCTCGCCCCGAGGACCGCGGAGCTCAACGAGTCCATCTTCTATGTGAACGGCGTCCCCGTCGGCGCCGAGGGGCTCCGCGCCAGCCTCCGCAAGGCGGCGGAGGAGAACAACGAGCGCCGCATCCGCATCAACGGCGACATCAACGCCTCGTTCCGCTCCATCGTGCAGGTGCTCGACGCCTGTCAGATCGAGGGCCTGCAGATGGTCGGCATCAACACCGCCATCGGCCTGGACTCGCTTCGCGACAAAAAATAAGGAGGGTTCTCCATGAGCAAGAACGACGGGAACGTCCGGCAGCCCGTGCGCCATGCCGACGACGTCCGCGAGCGCAACCGTCGCCAGAAAATCCGTACGATTCTCTGGTGGCTTCCCTCCCTTTTTCTCCATCTGGCGATGTTCGCCGCGGTCGGCTATTTCGGCTACACGAAGTATATCGAGGAGAAAAAGAAGCAGGAGGAGCCTCCTCCTCCGCCCGATCTGAGCGAGGAGGTCTACGAGAAACTCTCCGAGCATATCGAGTCCGTCCGCCTCAGCGAGATCTACAAGCAGCTCCTCGACCTGCAGATCATCCTCCACAACATGGACGTGATGAAGAACCAGATCGCGAAGACCTACGACGAGTTCGCGGAGGCCGAGGCCGACAAGAGCAAGGAGGACAACCTCGTCGACAACCTGTTCGAGCGCGCGATCGCCCATCAGGAGGCGACCTTGGCCGAGCAGCAGAAGGTCCGCGCGAACGAAGCGCTCGCGAAGAGCATGTCGGAGGTGTCGTCGCGTCCGGAGGCGACCGAGGAGATGAAGCGCGCCCTGAACCAGAACGCGCCCTCCTACGACGCCATCACGGCCTCGCAGGCCGACACGCAGACGACCCTCGACCGCATCGTCAACGAGACGAAGCTCATCGGGCTCAAAGAGACCGCGCGTCTCACCGAGGGCGTCCGCGAGATTCAGCTTCAGGAAAACATGAAGCAGTCCGCCGCCCGCCAGAACGTCGAGGGCGCCGTCTGGGACCTCGGCCGCTACAATGACAACCACAAGCGTCTCCAGGACACAGAGACGCGCGCCGACGGGGCGAAAGAGGCCAAGCGGCAGCACGAGGAGAAACTCGCCCAGGAGAAGGCGGAGGTCCAGCGGCTCGCGCAGGAGGTCGTCGCCGACGAGAAGGAGGCCGCGCAGGTCCGCGCCGAGCACGAGAAGGCCGCCAAGGAGGCGCGCGACGCCCGCGAGCGGGCCGGGAAGAGCCTCGAGGCCGCCAAGCAGGAGCTCGGCGCCGCCCAGTCCGAGCGCGACCAGGCCCGCCGGGAGCGCCAGGAGAAGAACCTCGCCCAAGAGGAGCAGCAGAAGCGCCAGGAGACTCTCCAGAAAAAGGAGGAGGTCGTCAAGGCGCGCGACGCCAAGAAGCGCGAGTCCGAGAACGCCGTGCGTCAGGCGGACCAGGCGATCCGCGACGAGGACACGAAGTCCAGGCAGGCGATCCGGGACGCCGACGGGAAGCTCAAATCCGCCAAGGACGAGCTCGCCCGCCACGAGCGTTCCGTCAGGCAGCTCACCGACGCCATCGCCGGCGACCAGCGTACGATCGACCGCCTCACGAAGGACCTCGAGGGGTTGCGCAAGACGGAGAGCGAGCTTCTCGAACGCGAGCGGAACACTCCTCCGCGCACCGCGCAGGAGCAGGACGAGGCGCTTCAGGCGCAGCTCGCCATCCAGAAGAAGGTCAAGGAAATCCAGGAGTTCGCGCGCCAGGAGAAGCTGGATCCGGAGAAGAAGTTCACGAAGGACTTCAAGCCGGACGTCCTCTCCTATCAGGATGTCTCGACGGAGAACTTGGTCGAGGCCTATGAAATCGCCCAGCGGCTCGAGACGAAGATCACGGAGTCCTTCAAAGACATCAAGGCCTTCGAGCTCGCGATGATGTCGAAGACCGACTACGAGTCCGCCGAAAAGCTGACCGACGTCGTCAAGGCGGTCCGCCGGCAGATCGACGAGAAGGTCATCCTCGAGAAACCGAAGACACAGGCCGAGTTCGACCGGCAGAAGCAGGAGCAGGCCGATACGGTCGTGGAGGCGCAGAAGATGGTCGACACGACGCTCGCCATGATGGAGGACGCGATGGAGATCGTCGAACGCCCCATGGCGGACATGCCGCAGGCCGAGATGGTCCAGGTGCTTCAGAAGTTCGCCCTCGAGTTCGAGGCGCCGCCTCCGCCCCCGCAGGCCGCGCAGGAGACCCAGGTCCAGCAGCAGACCGCCGCCGAGGAGATGGAGAACAAGGCGTATTTCGAGGAGGTCATGAAGCAGGCCGCCGCGGAGTCGCAGGTCGCCAAGGCGAAGGACCTGTCGGAGCTCATGGCCGCCGTCGACCAGGCCATCAAGGAGAACAAGAATTCCGAGGAGGTCAAAAAGAAGGTCGAGCAGATTGTCGCCGCCAACAAGACCCGTTCTCCGAAGCCCGAGGAAGTCCCGTACATCGACCAGAAGACGCGCAATCTCATTCCCGGCAACATCATCGACCTCTCCGGAGAGTCGGGCGTCCCCGGAAAATGGATGCACGTCAGCTCCTGGTACGTCGTGGGGCCGTTCGACAATCCGAACCGCGTCAACCTCACGCGGAAGTTCGCCCCGGAGTCGGCCATCGACCTCAACGCGACCTACATCGGGATGGGCGGGCGGAAAATCAAGTGGGAGTTCCACCAGGCCCACAACAACGAGCAGCAGCTCAGCTGGGACGGCTCGACCTCCGCGCCCTGCGTCATTCCTCCCGGAAATCCCGAGTACACCATCTGGTACGGCTACACCGAGGTCGTGGTCGACCGGGACTGCGACCTGTGGCTCGCCACGGGATCCGACGACCGGTCCGACATCTGGATCAACGACATGCACGTCTGGAACAGCTCGAACGTGCTGAAGGGCTGGACGATCAACGAGGGCTTCCGCAAGGTGCACTTCCGGAAAGGCCGTAACCGCATCCTTCTCCGTTGCGAGAACGGATGGCACGGTCTGGGATGGTCGCTCGCCATCTACCTCGGCGAGGGCGACAATCCCTCGCTCTAGATTTGGAACGCAGGGTTGATTCCATACGGGGAGGCGGCGACGCCTCCCCTTTTTTCTTCTTCCTTCGACCTCCGTGGGAACCGGGGAGGGAGGGGGCGCTTTGTACGTGGCATCCGTGGTTTCAAAAAGCGCCGCAGTGTAGCAAAACACCCCCAGTCGGCTTCGCCGACAGCCCCCTCGAGGGGGCCGGGCTTCGCCCGAAAGCGGGCGCGCCGTGCCTTTGCGGCGCTCGGTGTACTCCCCCAGCCGCAAGCGGCAGCCCCCTCGCGGAGGGGGCCGGGCTTCGCCCGAAAGCGGGCGCGCCGTGCCTTTGCGGCGCTCGGTGCCTCTTTGGGGCTCGCGACTGCAGCCCGCCGCAGGCGCCTCCCTCCGAGGGAGGTGGCGCGAAGCGCCGGTGGGTGTTGCTTCCCGCCCCGCAAAACACCCCCAGTCGGCTCCGCCGACAGCCCCCTCGAGGGGGC
>JAZUKQ010000114.1:0-8110 GCA_045643325.1 Kiritimatiellia bacterium
CAAGTTCTCCACCTACGCCACCTGGTGGATCCGCCAGGCCGCCACGCGCGCCATCGCCGACCAGGCCCGGACCATCCGCATCCCGGTCCACATGATCGAGACGATCAACAAGCTCCTGCGCGTCCAGAAAAAACTCGTGCAGAACCTCGGCCGGGAGCCCACAGCGGAGGAGACCGCCAAGGAGATGGACATGACGCCCGAGCGCGTGCGCCAGGTCTACAAGATGGCCCAGCAGCCCATCTCCCTCCAAAGTCCCGTCGGCGACGGCGACGACGCCCATTTCGGCGACTTCATCGAGGACAAGACCGCCGAGAACCCCGCCGAGCAGGCCGGCAACGCCATGCTCCGCGAGCGCATCCAGGAAGTCCTCCAAACCCTCACCGAACGCGAACGCCAGGTCCTGGATTTCCGCTTCGGTCTCACCAACGGCTACTCCCGCACACTGGAGGAAGTCGGCAAACAGTTCAACGTGACCCGCGAGCGCATCCGCCAGATCGAGGCCAAGGCGCTCCGCAAGTTGCGCCATCCCACCCGTCTCCGCCGTCTCGAAGGGTTCGGCGTCGGAGAAGAAAGCTAACCAGCAATCCCCACGAGCCCGTTTTCCCCAGAAAGACCCAACCCAATGGAAGAAACAGCCCCCGCCGCAGCTCCCGTCGCGGCACCTGAGACAGAAACCGCCGCCGAGACCGTAGCGGACACCGTCGCCATGGTCGCGGCCGCCGCGGACGAAGCCGCGGCCACCTCCGTCGAAACCGTCGCGGAAGCCCCCTCCGGCACCGAATCCTGCCCCGCGGGCGGATGCGCCGCCACCGGCATCGTCATCGCGGCGATCGTCGTTCTCGTCGTCGTCATCGCGGCCCTCTGCCGCCGCGGCAAAGGCAAATGCTCCTGCTGTGAGCAGCCCGCCGACGGGAAAACCCCCGGAAAGGCCGTCGAGATCTACGTCGGCAATCTCAGCTACAGCATGACCGAGGAGCAGCTCCGCAAAGAGTTCGAGCGCTTCGGCGTCGTCAAGTCGTCCCGCATCATCGGCCACCACGGCTCCGGAAAGTCCAAGGGATACGGCTTCATCGAGATGCCCCACCGCAAAGAGGCCGAGATCGCCATCTCCAAACTCAACAACCGCGAGGTCATGGGCCGCAAGCTCCGCGTCAACGAGGCGCGCCACGGCATTCCCCGCGCATAGACAAAAAAAGTAAAAGAACGGCATGGACCGGGATTCCGCGCTCCGCGGGCCGTTCCATGCCGATTTCTCCTAGACTCCCTCCAATCGTCCAACTTGTTTTTTCATGAGCCATTCTCCCTACCCCGGCAAAGGGCGCGGCGGCGACGGCTTCCGTCCCTGGAAGCGCTCCTCCGACGGTCCTGAAGCCCCCTCCGGCAACCGTTCCCCGTTCTCCCGCGGTCCCCGCTCCTTCGGACACGACGACCGCGACGGATTCCGCCCCTTCAAAAAACGCTTCGGCGACGACGCGCCCCGCCCCGCCTGGCGCGACCGCGACGACGACCGCGGCCCCCGCTCCTTCGGACACGGCGGCGACCGCGACGGATTCCGCCCCTTCAAGAAACGCTTCGACGACGACGACCGCGGCCCCCGCTCCTTCGGACACGGCGACGACCGCGACGGGTTCCGCCCCTTCAAGAAACGCTTCGGCGACGACGACCGCGGCCCGCGCCCTTTCAAAAAACGTTTCGGCGACCGGCCCGATTTCGACCGCCGTCCGCCGTGGAAGCACGACGACGAGGAGGCTCCCGCCGCTCCGTCCTGGCGCAAGGACGCCGACCTCGAGGACGATGTCCCCGAGTTTGAGGACGCCCGTCAGGACGCCGACACCGCGGCCCCCGCCTTCGACGGCGAGGACGCTCCCGCCTTCGACGCCGGCCGTACCGCCGAGGACCTCGCGGACGACGAGTCGGAGGAGGCTCCCGCCCCCCGTCCTTCCGCCGCGAAAAACACCGACCCCCCGGAGGCCGAGCCCATCTACGGCCGCCAGCCCGTCCGCGAGATGCTCCGCTCCAACCGCCGCGTCGTCCACAAGCTCATCCTCGCCGACGGCGTGAAGGCCTCCGAAGAGGTCACGGAGATCGCGGCGCTCGCCAACGAGCGCGCCGTCCCCGTCGAGCGCTACCCCCGCGCCACCCTCGACAACTGGCTCAACAAGGCCAACCATCAGGGCATCGTCGCCGTCTGCGCCGACTATCCTTATGCCGAGTTCGACGAGGTCTACGACGCGTTCCTCGCCAAAGAGGGCGACGCGCTGCTCATCCTCCTCGACCATGTCGTCGATCCCCAGAATCTCGGCTCGCTCCTCCGCACCGCCGAGACCGCCGGAGCCGTGGGCGTCGTCGTCCCCGTCGACCGCGCCGTCGGCGTCACGCCCGCCGCCGTCCGCGCCTCCGCCGGCGCCTCCGAGCACCTTCGCATCGCGCAGGTCGCCTCGCTCCCCGACGCCATCCTCAAGCTCAAGGAGGCCAAAGTCGGCGACGAACCCGTCTTCGTCAACGTCACCGGTCTCGAGGGCACCCCCGAGTCGACGCTCTACACCGACATCGACTTCACCGGAAAGACCGCGCTCGTCGTCGGCTCGGAGGGACTCGGTCTCGGCAAGCTCGTCAGCGAACGCTGCGACCATCTCGCCAAGCTCCCCATGTTCGGCAAGGTCTCGTCGCTCAACGCCGGTGTCGCCGGCGCCATCGCGATCTACGAGGTCCTCCGCCAGCAGAGCGCCAGGAAATAACCGAAAGTTCCGGACGGTCCGACAAACCGTCCGGAACGTCCACAAGAAGGACACCGCTCCATGCCACTTCCCCTCGAAAACCAGGTCGCCCTCGTCACCGGCTCCGCGCGCGGCATCGGCCGCGCCATCGCCGAGGACCTCGCCTCCCGCGGCGCCGACATCGTCGTCTCCGACCTCCAGGCCGAATGGTGCGCCGAGACCGTCGCCGCGGTCCAGGCCCTCGGCCGCAAGGCGGTCGCCGTCGCCGTCAATGTCGCCGACGCCGCGAGCGCCGAGGCCGCCATCGCATCCGCCGTCGACGCCTTCGGACGCCTCGATATCCTCGTCAACAACGCCGGCATCACCAAGGACATGCTCCTCATCAAGATGACCGAGGCCGACTGGGACGCCGTCCTCGATGTCAACCTCAAGGGCACGTTCCTTATGACCAAGGCCGCCCTGAAGCCCATGATGAAGCAGCGCTCCGGATCGATCGTGAGCATCGCCTCCATCGTCGGACTCATCGGGCAGGCCGGCCAGTGCAACTACGCCGCCTCCAAGGCGGGCATCATCGCCTTCACGAAGTCCGCCGCCAAGGAATACGCCTCGCGCAACATCCGCGTGAACGCCGTGGCCCCGGGATTCATCCAGTCGAAAATGACCGATGTCCTCCCCGAGGCCACCCGCAACCAGATGCTCTCCATGATTCCGCTCAAGCGCTTCGGAACCCCCGGGGACATCGCCCGCGTCGTCGCGTTTCTCTGCTCGCCCGACGCCGGCTACGTCACCGGACAAGTTTTAAGTGTCAACGGCGGCCTAATGATGTAGAATATCCGTGTTTCGTCCGGGCCAAGGCCTCCACGGCCCCGGTCCCGGGCGTCCATCGTCCCCCCACCCCCTTTCATCCATCCAATCCCACCAAGGAGTATCAAAACAATGACATTGGAAGAAAAAGTCAAGGCTCTCACCGTCGAGGCCCTTCACCGCAACGAAAGCGAAGTGACCCTTCAGGCCAACTTCATCGAGGACCTCAGCGCTGACTCGCTCGACGTCGCCGAACTCGTCGGCTCCATCGAGGACGCCTTCGGCAACTACCAGATCGGCCAGATCGACGAGACCGAGGCCGAGAAGTTCAAGACGGTCGGCGATGTCGTCGACTTCCTCAAGTCCAAGGGCGTTCCCGAGAACCTCGACTAACTCTCTCGCCCGGGCGTTTCCGCCCCGGCAGTCCGGGCCGGTCTCTTTCCGGCCTGTCCAATTCCATGGGGCGGCGGTTTCGCCGCCCCGTTTCATTTATGGAAACCATGCGCCCCCGTGGCTTGCCGGTCCGCGCTCTCGCGCTTCTCTTCGCCGCCCTCGCGGTTCCGGCGTCCGCCGCCATCGTCCTCCGGCATGACATCTCCGCGGTCCCGGATCCGACGAACGGCACGCTCCTCGTCCAGGGAACGATCGCGAACGACGGCACGCAGACGGCGGACGCCGTCGTCCTTTCCCTGACGCCCCCGCCGCCCGCCTCCGCCCCCGTCGAAATTCCTCTCGAACATCTCGACGCCTCCATGAGCCGCCCGTGGTCCGTTCCGCTTCCCCTTCCCGGTCCCGGCTCCTACGTCCTCCCGCTCCGCGTCGCCTATACCGACGCCTACGCCACGCCCCTCTCCTCCGCCCTCGTCGTCCCGGTCTCCCTCGGCGACCCGCCGCCGTTCCCCGCCGAAGTCGCGCTGGAACCTCCCAAGCGTCCCGTTCCCGGCACCCACATCGACGGCGTGCCCGACATTCTGGAGCCCGCGCCGTTCGCCCGGTCCGCCGTCTACACGCTCACCGTCGCTCCTTCCGGCCCGTCGGATTCCGGCCTGTCCGCGCGGCTTTCCTTCGTCTGCCCCGAATCGGTCGCCGTCCTCTCCCCGGAACTTCCGCTCGTCCTGCCGCTCGACCGCCCGACCTCGGTTCCGGTCCTGGTCACCAACCTCTGCGCCTATCCCGGGTCGCGTCTCACGCTCGACGCCGTCCTCACCACATTTTCTCCGGAGGAGCCGGGTTCCGACTTCGTCCCCTCGGCGGTTTTCTCCGAAGCGCCCCTTGAAATCGCCCTCCCCGACCGCCCCGCTCCCGACCCCTATACTCTCCCCGAATCATTCCGCGCCGGAATTCTCGTTCTCGGACTCCTCTGCCTCGCGGTCGCCGTCGCCGTCGAATTCCTCGCCCGTTTCCGCCGACACGCGCCGTCCTCCGCCGCCCCGCCGCGCCCCGTTTCCCGGATACTCCCCGACCTCCTCGTCCTTCTCTGCGCGACGGCGCTCGTCGCCTACGAATGCGGAGCCGATTTCGCCCTTGCCGGCACCTCCGTCGCCCTCGGCGGCGATCTTCCCGCGCACCACTATCTCGTCTCGCACCTCCGCGAGTCCCTCGCGCACGGGCGCCTCGTCTCCTGGGCCCCCGGCTGGTGGTGCGGCTTCCCGATGTTCCAGTACTATTTTCCCCTCCCGTATCTGGCCATCGTGCTTCTCTCCCCGATTCTCTCCGGACCGGCCGCGTTCAATCTCTGCGTCGTGCTCGGTCTTCTCGTCACTCCGCTCGCGTTCTGGCTCTCCGCCCGGCTTCTCCGTCTTCCCGCGCCATATCCCTCGTTCTTCGTCCTCGCCTCGCTTCCCCTTCTGCTCGACACGACCCATACGATGTGGGGCGTCAACGTCGCCTCGTCCCTCGCGGGCATGATCTCCAACAGCTGGAGTTTCGCGCTCTTCCTCCCCGCGCTCGCCTCCGGACTCCGCGATCTGGCCGACGCGACGCCCCGCCGGCGCACCGTGCTTCTCTTCATCCTCCTGCTTCTGTCCCACTTCTTCACCTCGGTCGTCCTCGCCGTTTTCTTCTGCGCGGATCTCTCGGTCCGGTGCGCCGCGCGCGCTGCGCGGGGACGTTGGAGGCGTCCGGACACCGCGCGTCTCGTCGTTTCCGCGATCCTTTTGGCGGCTGTCCCGGTTCTTGTGATGTCCCCCTGGATTCTGCCGCTCGTCGCGACCCGCCCCTGGTCCGTCGATTTCGGCGGCCCTTGGAAAATCCGGTTTTTCCGCCAGCTGCCCTATCTGCTCCAGGCGACCCTGCCGCCGGCGGTGGCCTGCCATGTCTTCGGATTTGTCCGGAACAGGCGCGCCCGAAGCGTCGGCTGCGGGACGGTCCGCCGCGCGAAAAACACCGCGGCCGCGTCCGTGCTCCTTCTCATCGCGCTCTCGCTCTTCCTCTTTTTCTTCGGCGGGCGCCTCTCCCCGGTCTTTGTCAACTGCCGGCTCTGGCCCTTCTGGATCTGCGGCGCGCTCCTCTTCGTCGCCCTCGCGGCCGCCGACCTCGTGTCCCGTCTCCGTGCGACGGGGCTCGCCACGATGTCCGCGCTCTGCCTTACGCTCGTCTTCGCGGCGGACCCGCCCGACAATAACCGCGGCTATGCGGCATGGGACTTCCGCAATCCCTCCTATCCCGTCCAGGCGGGCGCGGTCTCCGGCCTGTTGGACAAGGCGGCGGGCCCCGGACGGCTCGCCTTCGACATGCACGAGGGGAACACGGTCCTCGGATCCTCCCGCGCGTTCGAGGCGCTTCCGGCGCTCCGCGGGAAACCCATTCTCGAAGGTGGAATCGTCAACTCCGCGCTCGGCTCGCTCGCGGCCTACTCGATTCAGGGAGAGATTTCCGACGCGCCCGCCGGATGGCCTACCCGCGTGATTCCCCGAAAGAGGAATATTCCGCTCGGTCTACGCCACCTCGAGTTGCTCGGCGTCACACACTTCATCGCCCGGTCGGCGGCCGTCCAGACCGAAATCGAGAAAGAAGGCTCGTGGCGTCTCGCCGCCGATGCCGGCAAATGGCGTCTCTACAAGTCCCCTGACCCCTCCGGAAATCTCGTCCGCGTCTACGACACGCTTCCCTTTCTGGAGACCGACGACCCGCAGGGCGCCATCGTCGACTTCTTCGGTCCCGACCATCCTCCGGTTCCCGAAATCCTTGTCCGGAACGGAATCGCCGGGCTCCCGGAAACGAACGCGCGGGACACATCGCGTACCGTCCACTCCGCGAGTCTTCCCGCGACATTCTCGTCCGCGGGAAACCGTCTCACCTTCACGACCCGTCCGGAGCTTCTCGGGAAACCGCATTTTATCGCCGTCTCCTGGTTTCCGAACTGGCGCGTCGACGGCGCGCCGGAAATCCATCTCGCCACGCCGGGCATGATGGTCGTCTTTCCGGAACAGACCGAGGTCACGCTCCGCTTCGCGCCGACAGCGCTCGACCACCTCGGACGCGTCCTCTCGGTCCTCGGTCTTTTCGCGTTCGTGTCTCTCCCGCGGATCGCCCGCCGCGTTCTCCCAAAAGCGTAGAAGTCCGTTCCGCCATGAACAGCTCCCCCGTCCCTCCTTCCCGCGAATCCTCCCACGGAACCGCCCTCCACTGCAAGCCGGAGAAGACCCCGCCGCGGGGCGGTGCCGGGACCGGTCCCGGCCTCGCGGTTTTCGGCGGCACATTCGACCCGGTCCATCTCGGGCATCTCCATCTGGCCCGCGCCGCGCTCGCGGCGCTTCCGGTCGAGAGGCTCCTGTTCATCCCGGGACGGATTACCCCGTTCAAACGCTTCCGGAAGACCGCGTCGGCCGAGGACCGGCTTGCGATGCTCCGCCTCGCCGCCGCGGGAGAGCCGCGCTTCGAGGTCTCCTCCGTCGAACTCGACCGTCCGGGCGTCTCCTACACGGTCGACACGCTCGAGACACTCCGGGAGAGCTTCCCGGAATCGCGGATCTTCCTGCTTCTGGGGCTCGACTCGCTGCTCTCCTTCCACGGCTGGAGACAGGTCGACCGCATTTTAGAACTGGCCGAACCGGTCACCTTTCTCCGCCCCGGATCGACGCTTCCCGAATGTCTGGACGGATTCGCCAGAGAGACCTCCCGCCGGCTGCTTTCCGCGACAATCGACGCGGATTGTCCAGACATCTCCTCGACGCGTGTCCGGGAACTACTCCGGTCCCGCGCCCCCGAGGCCGCCGGGTTTCTTCCCCCCGGAGTCCACGACTACATCCTCGAGCATCGCCTGTACGGGGAGTGACAGGAGGCAGGACGCGCGGCGGCAGGCGGTCCGTCGGCGGGGCGGGCACCTGGAAATGAAATTACGGTGCGGAAAGTTTTTTCGAGGCCGGAAGTTTACCGAAAACGCGCGGCGGCGCGCGGCCCGTCGCCGGGATGTGCGCTGGAAATGAAATTACGGTGCGGAAACTTTTTGAGGCTTCGTGCATAGCCGTGGGTGACTTTTACCCTCAATTCGGCGAGAAGCGTTGTGAACATGGAGCGCGTAGCGCGGAATGTTTGCAACGCGCGGCATAGAACCAAAGCGCTCAGAGTTGTGAATATGTGAACACCGC